>CAZXUA010000020.1:0-20250 GCA_964643755.1 uncultured Desulfatiglans sp.
GATAATGAGCGGTGACTGGAGTTCAGACGTGTGCTCTTCCGATCTTGTTTTTATTGTAGAATTCGGAATGTCGCTCCCCATGCGGGAGCGTGGATTGAAACATTTTTAAAGGCAAAATTTCTATAAAAAATAAAAGGTCGCTCCCCATGCGGGAGCGTGGATTGAAACGGCAGCTGCACTGCACCTTGAAGGCAAGCTTTATCGTCGCTCCCCATGCGGGAGCGTGGATTGAAACTTTTAACATGGTAACACCTTAATAATCATCATGGGTCGCTCCCCATGCGGGAGCGTGGATTGAAACGATAAACATTGCCTTGTGTATACAGGTAGATTTTGTCGCTCCCCATGCGGGAGCGTGGATTGAAACATTCCGATCATTTTTTATCTCCCTGTTAAAAAGTCGCTCCCCATGCGGGAGCGTGGATTGAAACAAAATAAAAACCTGTAAACCTGAAGTATAAACAGCGTCGCTCCCCATGCGGGAGCGTGGATTGAAACATCTTCTGTAGTTCTCATACCTCTACCAAACTTTTGTCGCTCCCCATGCGGGAGCGTGGATTGAAACTGTTGGTTTATCAGCTCCTGAGATAGGCTTTCTTGTCGCTCCCCATGCGGGAGCGTGGATTGAAACTATTAAAGCTCCATCTTTAGTTACACATGAATTGTCTCTCCCCATTCGTGAGCTGGGATTTACACAACACAGAATAAATTTTATCTCCCTGTTAAAAAGTCGCTCCCCATGCGGGAGCGTGGATTGAAACAGCATGTTGATCGGGAATATATAGATGAGATGCGTCGCTCCCCATGCGGGAGCGTGGATTGAAACGGGATCCGTTTATGAGTGAGTATAGGTTTCGGAAAGGTCGCTCCCCATGCGGGAGCGTGGATTGAAACGTTGACCAGATAAAAATGACGGTGTAATTTCATTTAGGTAAACCTCCGGCTTTGCCGGAGAGACTCCCAGAGTTTGACAATTCCGGGAGTATAAGTAAGCCTCCAAGAATTGAACCGCTCAAAGTTCAGAAAAAGGAGGCTTACAATGAATGATATGGAGAGTTTAAAACACACGGTATGGGATTGCAAGTACCATCTGGTATAGCTTCCAAAGTATAGGAAAAAGGTTTTATATGGCAATCTGAGAAAATATCTTGGAGAAATGATAAAGGATCTTGCAGCACAAAGAGAATGTAAAGCACATGAGGGACATCTGGTAGGAGATCATGTGCATATGTTGATCTCAATACCTCCAAAATATTCAGTGTCTCAGGTTGCAGGGTATATAAAAGGAAAAAGTGCGATATATATAGCTCGGACATATGGTGGGCATAAGCAAAACTTTACTGGTCAGAATTTTTGGGCCAGAGGTTATTACGTTTCAACGATTGGTCGTGATGAGGAGGTTATCCGAGAATACATCAAGAATCAGGAGAAGAGGGATAGAGACCTCGACCAGCAGATGAGTATGTTTTAAGGGAAGCCACCTTTAGGTGGCTAATGGTTTTAACACCGCTTTGAGCGGTTCATAATTCAAGCCTCCGGCTTTGCCGGAGGTCATGACTTTCATCTGGATTATAGCTATGATTTAATAATTGCGCCTTATCATGTAATCCAAAATCTTGAAACCGATGATCAGGTTGCTGGAATTTTTAATTGTATCAAAAATCACCTTAAGCCGAATGGAACATGCATTCTTAATGTGTTTCATCCGTGGTCAATAGACCTAATAAAAGAAAGCTGGGGTAAAAAGACTGAGACGTTTTGCTGGGAAAAACCATATAAGAACGGTTATGTGACTTGTCATGAACAAAAAGAGCACTTTGACTCGCATCGACTTATTTTATTTCCTGAATTTATATATAGATATTTCATTGAAGATGAACTGATAGAAATGGTAAGCCAAAAAATATGCATGAAGTTTTATTATCCCGATCAATTTTTAAATCTCATCAAAGAAAAAGGATTCACAATTATTGATTGCTGGGGTAGATATGAAGGAGAGCAATATGGCGAGGGCAATGAGCTGGTTGTTCAATTTAAAAACATTTTGAGGTAGAGGAGGAAGATGTTTATTTGTTTAATATCTAAAAGGATATTACATTATTGAACATCATCACAATTTCCATAAAAATATTTAATAAAGACTTGCCTGGTAGCTTATACAGATATACATCATTCCCCCATAGGGAATTCATATCGATTGAATAAAATTATTAAGCAGAAAGGAGTAGAAAGATGGATAAAAAAAACATTGCTGATCTGAATATCAAGGAATTGTCCACATTTTACAAGAAATCTATCGGCATTTCGGTCATTGGTTGTTTTTGGGGTTTGGTGGCTTTGGCACAAGTCATAAGCATTGTCATTGTCTATAACAACCGAGACGTGGGAGGGATGATCGCCACTCCACTTTTTTTTGTACTCTGGTGCGCCGCAGCTTATGGGGCACTTACCCGAAAGCAGTTTGGTCGGATTCTGAACATCATTTTATCCTGCATTTTACTTCTGGGCATACCGATCGGTACGGTTATAGGGATAGTAGGACTCTGGAGTTTCCTGAAGACCGAGGCACTTTTCGGCTCATCCAAGATAAGCCACGCTGAACTTGCTGCAGAAAAGGTGAAAAGGAAATCATAAAACAAAGGTAAAAAAGCTGTACTCCAATCTTTAGAGGAACACCTTTTTTATCGCACAAAAGGGTACGGATATTATTGGAGCTATCTGTGCTGAAATAATAATGACTACCCCTGTCTCGTTTATGTTTGACCGTAGACTCTGCCATATTGGAACAATAGTTGTAAGTGAAAAACATCAGAAAACCGGGGTAGGCAAAGCTTTGATGTCTTCAGTCGAGGAATGGGCCATTGAACATGGTGCAGAAGAAATTGGTTTGAATGTAATGTATTTCAATTCAAATGCCGCTCAGTTTTATAACAGGTTAGGTTTCGAGGTTATATCCTCAAGAATGGCCAAAAAAATCTAAAAACCTTCTTCATTTATATTAGCGACTTATGATGTATATAAGTAGAGAAATATCATTTTTAATGTTGTAACCATAATATGTGTGAAGTATTGTAGAATTGAAACGTGTGAAAATTAAGTAGCTGTATTACTTTATCTCCGACTGATAATAATTCATGAAGAAGGTTTATTAACATTGTATATATTTATCTTTCTGCTGGCGGCTCATATTCTGGGTGATGTTATTTTTGGCTCCCAGAAGCTCGCCATTCTGAAAAGGGGATCAGGGCTTTTTCCCCAGGCGTCAGGGCAAATGATACACGGCCTGATCCACGGGATTATGGCAGGTGTAATGTTATACCTCTGCCCAGGAAAGCAGCACTGGCTCAAAGGCGCTTTCTATCTCTTCTGTATTCATACTTTTATTGATGTCATCAGGTCAAACACAGAAAAGAGGCTGTTTGGTTCAGGCAAGGTGCATGTTAAAAGGTCTGAGTTTATAGAGTGGATCAGGCGAAAGACAAAAGACCCTGAAAAGATGAATTTCAATAATCTTAAATTATGGCTGCTTATTAATATACTTGATCAGGTAAGTCATATGATCAGCATTTATATTATTACGATATTTATCAGGAAGTGATATTTCCTGATAGAAAAGTGAACAGATAAAAGAATCAGGAACAGGTGGAACGAACAATGAAAATTAGAGTCAAGAAAAAATTGAATTTCAAAAAATTACATATACCAATTTTTATAATGCTTTTTGGTTTTATATCAACCAAAGGGGACCTCAATACTGCATCTGCACAGGATACTCCTGAAATAAAAAATACGAATCCTGTCCCAACCAGGATAGAAAATGAATTCACTACCCTTCTTTCACAGATCAACCAGGAATATGAAACACTTGAAGGGTATAAAAAACAATATCCAAATGTGAGTGCCGAAGATAAAAGCGTATTAAAACTGCAAATCTATAAACTGCGTATACAGATCATTGACGACGCACAGCAACTGGCAGAGATCTATATGGATATGGATAAATCTGTTCAACCTTCCTATTGCACTGAGATAGAGGGTATCTTTTCAAAAATTACAGCCCAGGTATGGTCTCACATATATAATATACGTAATGAGATAGACTCATTGCGGGCAAAACGCAACAAGACCGAATTAAAAAACCGATCTGCCCTTGAAAATGAAATATCAAAACTTAATGGTGATCTGGATGAGTATTTTGAGAAAAGCTATTCCAATATAAAAATAATGGAACAGATCGGTATGGATATTACCTCTGAGCAGGAAACATTCACAAAACTATTGAATAAACGTATAAACGAACTCTCAGGACGTTTTTCGCTTGACCTTGCAAGATTTGACGAATACGAAACCCTTAGCAAAGAGAATCCTGATGACTCGGATATTATCAAAAATCTGAGCGCTGTTAAAAAAAGCCTGGATACAAATAAAAAGAGTATGAACAGGATTCTTGAGCTGATGAAGGCTCTCAAGCTTGATACATCCACATATCGCACGCAGTTACTTACCGGCACACGTGAAATCAGTTCTGGTTCTTTTGATACCGCTATCATGTTCAGGCTGATGCGCCTTTCTCATAAAAACAGTATGGACTGGCTGGTGAAAAGCGGACCCGGATATCTGGTGAAATTTTTATTGTTTATCATCATAATCTTTATTGCTGTTTTTGTAGCCAGGATTGTTCGTATGGGTCTTGACAAGGCCCTCAATGCCCCGAATCTAAAGTTGTCAAAATTAGCTCATCACATGATAGTATCCACCTCATCCAAATTGATCATACTCTTTGGAATATTAATCGCCCTGTCACAATGGGGCATAAGCCTTGGCCCTTTACTGGCAGGTCTTGGTATCGCAGGTTTTATTGTTGGGTTTGCCCTGCAGGGTATACTTGGAAATTTTGCATCGGGAATTATGATCCTGATTTATCGCCCTTTTGATGTGGATGATCTGATAGATGTGGGCGGCATATTCGGTAAGGTTGAAAAGATGAGTCTGGTATCAACAAGTCTTTTAACGATGGATAATCAACTGTTTATTGTCCCTAACAGCAAGATCTGGGGTGATGTAATAAAAAACGAGACAGCCCAGAATATCCGCCGTATTGATATGGTATTCGGTGTATCTTACAGTGATGACATCCCGAAGGTGGAATCGATCTTAAAGGAAATAGTTGACGCTCATGAGCTTGTGCTTGAATCCCCTCCACCTTTAATCCATTTGCACACTCTTAATGAATCATCTGTTGACTTTATTGTGCGCCCCTGGGTTAAAGTTAAAAATTACTGGGAGGTATACTGGGATATTACCCGTGCAGTAAAACTTCGATTTGATGAGGAGGGGATTACTATTCCATTTCCGCAGCGTGATGTGCATATACATAACCATGAATCAACAATTAAACAGAGTATATAGGTGATTATGGCTGTATGCAAAGTATGTCAGAGCCTTTAATTTCTGTGGACAGCCGTCATCATTATCTCTATCAATCCATTCGCCGGGATGCGGGAGACCTCCAGCACTGCCCTGGCCGGAAAATCACCGGTAAAATATTCCTTGTATATTGTATTAAATACAGGATAGTTGTTAATATCAGCCACAAATACCTGGCATTGCACCACATCCTTCAATGAGAAGCCGGCTGCCTCAAGGATTGCCTTTTGATTTTTTATTGCCTGATGCGCCTGAGTTTCAAAATCCTGGCCTGCCATTTTACCTGTAACAGGGTCAAGCCCAAGCTGCCCTGAGAGGTATAAGGTATTTCCGGAACGAACTGCCTGTGAATAGGGGCCTATGGCCGCAGGGGCAGCCGTAGACGATATGACCTCACGAACATCAATCTGTTTTGAACACCCTGTAAAAAATAAAATAAGCATAAAAAATAAAAGCACCTTTTTCATAATTTATCCCCTTTTTCCTGTTTCAGTTATACAAAATGAAATAAAGAATGCAACCATCGCACATACTGCGGCAACAAGAAAGACTGTTTTCAGGCCGTACAGGTCTCCCATGGTTCCAAGTATGTGGGGTGCAATGGTTGTGCCGATAAGCTCGCCTATTGCCATGCCGATGGCCGTGGTTGTTGCTGCTATTGCAGAGGGCACTGATTCCTGGCAGATAATCGCAACATAAAGGACAGAGACAAATCCGCAGCAACCGACCACAAGGACAAAGACGATACGTGCTAACATCCCCTGGTTAAAATATATTATGAACATGGAGAGGGCGATATAAAGAGTGAGTATGAGGGCTGAAACCCTTCTTCCTAGCCTGTCTGCCATTACAGGTATAAAGAGCGCCCATATAAGACCAACTATCCCTGAAGCAGAGGTCATGTACCCTGTCTCTTCTATTGTTAATCCTCCCTCATTGACCCAGTATGTTGTCCCGAAACTTACAACACCCCATAAACCAACCATGATGAGTACATTTGCGATATAGGAGAGTGTGCAGTTTTTATATGTAAATATACGCGGCACATCCCTCCATCGCATGCTGTCATCTTTTAGAGGCAATGTTACAGATGGATCGGCGATTCCCTCACCGGTTAAGGATTGCGCATTTTCTTTTAGGACAAACCATATGATAATGCCAAGGATGACTGTAGGAAGGCTGGTAAAGATAAATGCATATTGCCAGTTCATATGGACAGCAAGCTGTATGGTCAATGTCGGGCCAAGGACCATAGCAATGAGCCCGATAGAAAATTGCAGGATACCGATATAGGTTGCAAAGCGCTTCGGGTCACCCTGTACCTTGAGCATAGAGGTCATCAGTGGGTATACAGGGCCGTCGGCAAGGCCTGTGAGGAACCGCACTATGAACATCATTATCAGTGATCCGGAAACAGCCGTGCTGCCAGAAAAAATCCCTGCAAGGATTATCACAGGAACAAGCCACACCTTTTTTTTGCCTGACCTGTCAGCAAGAGGGGTGAGAAAAAGTGATGATATGACAAAACCTAAACCAGTAACCATGACAATGTTCCCGGTCTGCGCATTATTCAGGTTAAAGTTCTTCATCAAAACAGGAAAGAGAAAGGAGATCGCATTTCTGTCAAGGAGCACAAAACCCCATGTCAGGGCAAATAGAGTCACTATGGTATTCTGGTATGTGCGTTCTTTCATATCTGTAACCTTCGCCTTTTATTTCTACAGTGTTATATCCAGAACTCTATTCATCCAAAACTTATGTTTTTATATCAAAGCGTTCAGACGTTAGGGTTCAGCCTTCTGTCCAGACATAGCCTTTTGCGACTGCGGATCAGCATAAGAATAATTAGACAAAAGCCTAGCTGGCCGCTGATAGCTGAATCCTGAAAGCTTCATCCAGAAATAGCCTCTTTCTGAATGAATACTTTCTGGTATTTTACTCCGGTTCCATTCTGCCTAAAACCATATCCAGTATCTCTTTTACAGCGGGTGACCCGGGCGAACTCATCATCATTTGATCTGCAACCTCTTTCGCCTTAACAAATTCTGCCCTTTTGAAATAAAAATCAAAAAGGGCATATAGAAAATCCATGTTGCCCGGTTCTATATCAATTGCCTTTTTAAGCTCCTGCTCCGATTCTTTAACGCGCTGTAAATATTGCAGTAGTAGCCCGTAATTATAATGCACCCTTGCATCATAGGGCATATTCTCCGCTGCCTTCCCCATATATATGGCCGCCTCATTATATTCCTCTTTTTCAGCCAGAAGCAGTGCAAGCGAGTAGGATATTTCATGCAGGTTGGGGTTATCCTTCAGGGTGTCTCTGAATATCTCCTCAGCCTTTGCCCTGTCCCCCTGTTCATTATATAGCATGGCAAGATTCACCTTTGCAGGGTAAAAGAGTCTGTCTATTTCAATGGCTGCATTAAAATTTTCAACAGCCTTTTTGTCATCCTTTAATGCCCTGTAGAGATTGCCAAGGTTGAACCTGCCGAATGAAAAATCCCCTGAATACTCCATCGCTGAAATGAACTCTTCAATTACCCTGTTTAATACCCTTTTTTGATTCTTATCCAGATGATTGGAGGGGCTGCCTGCAAGGGAAGATGCGGCCTGTATCCTGACCGCCTTTACAGGGTCATAAAGAAGTGGGGCAATAAGCCTTGCCTTTTCTGCATCATTCAGGTTAATAAGGCAGTCGATAGCTGCTCTTCTTATCATAGGTTCCACATCCATCAGTGATATCTCATATGCCCTTAATGTCTCTTCCATCGGGTATGAGTTTAAGGCAGATAAGGCTGTTGCCCTTACAATTACAGGGTAGAGGGGGTCAATTGCCAGTTTTTTAAGATCATCGATTGACCCTGACTCACGTTTTCTTCCTGATGTTAATATCTCTCCATAATGGCCTTTTCTGCCAGGGCCGTACCACTTTGTTATCCATTCGTCAGACCATCTGTTTGTCTTATCTATATGGCATCTGTTGCATGCGTTTGGGGCACCTGTCTTTTCACTCAGGTCGGGCCTTGGAATGCGCAGACTGTGATCAAGCCTGTAATCTATCACCATATAGTTCCTGCCCGGCATGTGGCATTGTATACATTCCGCGCCTGTGCCCACATCAAACATGATAGAGCCATCCAGTGACCTTATGGGTTCACCCTTTTCCCCGCTGTATTTGTGAAAATGGTGATTATAGGTGTCATACTCCTTTGCCCTGTGGCAGGCAAGGCAAAGCTCATTCCCCTTTTTAATGGGCTTTATACTGTGCACATCATGGCAATCATTGCATTTTACATCACGACGGTACATCTTGCTCTGTGTAAATGAGCCATATTCATACACCTCTTCAAGTATCTGGCCGTCATTATAATAAAGCTCAGGGGTGAGAAGGGAGGGGAGCATGGCATCAAGCAGGTCTTGTTCCGAATGGGTGTAATCCCCCAGAATTGCCCTCCTGCTGTGGCACGGGGCGCACAGTTTAACAAGCTCCTTTGATGAAATCCCTGAGGTCTTCATGATAAGGTTATAGTTTTGAACTGTTGGCCTTCCCATATCTGGCGTCTCAGCCCATTTAATATGTCCTGAACCTGGACCGTGGCATGACTCGCACCCCACATCTATATCTGTCCATGTGGTATTATATGTAT
Organism: uncultured Desulfatiglans sp.; assembly: GCA_964643755.1. GTDB lineage: Bacteria > Desulfobacterota > DSM-4660 > Desulfatiglandales > HGW-15 > JAAZBV01. The sequence continues at coordinate 9,078 of CAZXUA010000020.1, forward strand.
TGTTTTTAAGGTTATAATTTTTCTTTAGATTTGTTGAGTGGCACTCCGCACACATCCCGTTCCAGTTCTGGCCTGCATTTGTCCAGTAAAGCCAGTCATCAGGGGTTATTCTGGTTCCCTGATTAAGGTCATACCACCTCTTTTCACGTGTGTCCCATGCAATGGGCAGACACTGGAGGCGGCCACCATCAAAGGGTACAAGATACTGCTGCAATGGGAAAAAGCCAAAGGTATAGGTTATCTCATACTCCTTCATCTTGCCTTCCTCTCCCTGTGTATAAACAAAAAACCTCTCACCTTTTTTATAAAACCTTGATGTGACACCATTGTTTGTAAAGAGGGCATTGTTGAAATCACCCAGAACGGTCTTATCACTGGCAGTATCCATTGCATTATCATGATGGGAACCCTTCCAGCCTTCATACTCCCTGCTGTGGCATGCCGCACAACTTGATGAACCCATAAAGGTATTATCATCCTTTTGGCCTGGCACTGTATGAAGAGGTGTAAATGACGCCTTTAAAAGATAGACAGGGAAAGAGATGGCAATAATGATGGTTGCCATGAGGCCGGTTAATTTCCATCCCCTCATTTGCTGACCTTCTTTACGTATACAATCTGACTGATCAGGAATTGGTCTCTTTTAATTACCCTGCCTGTATCAACCTTGATGTTATTGTTTTCTATGTGCACCTGGTAGATATCAAGCGGCCTTGGGGCCGGCGAGGTAATTACAGCGCCTCTCATATCAAATGATGACCCGTGACATGGGCAGATGAACCTTTTTTCCTTGTCATCCCACGGAACAGTACAACCCAGATGGGTGCATCGACTCGAAAGGGCAATAAAACCCCCATCCTCCATCCTGCAAAGATAAAACCTGCCCCTGATGTTTGCTGTAACAGAGTTGAGAGGAAAGCTGTCCACGCTGCCTGCCTCAATTATCTCTTCTGTAAGTCCCTGCCTCTCTTGTGACTTACCTCTTTTCAGGAATGCAAATATCATTATGATCAATTCCAGGCCAGCAAGGATACTGAGCCCTGCCCATAATATATTAAGGAATGACCTGCGCGAGGGGGAGATCGCAGTCTTATTATCTCTATCAGTGCCTGCCATAAATTAAACCTTTGACCCTTTTTACCTATTAACCTGTGAACCCGTGAACCTGCCTATAGCCATGGCCATACAAGTTTCATGGATGAACCCCTAAACCATATGCCGGTAATCATAAAGGTGATGAACATGGAAAATATAAATACAAATAGAGCCTGAACCCTTTCATTCCTGTCAGGCCTGTATATCTTATTCAACAAAAAATAAAAAATAGAGAATGCCAATATCATTAAAAAAGAGGGGATCAGGCCATTACTAACCAGCATGGTTATACCTGGCAGCATTATGGAGAAATCAGGGATGAACTCGTCGGTAATTACGACAATTATTGAGAGAATCACGGCCAGAACAAATGAAAAGATGGCGCTCTTTTTGCCTCTTTCGGATATAAACCATACACCCTGAGGGGCTGAAGCATATTTCAAAAATGGCAACACTAATAAAAAGAGAAGGATTATGATGGGTATTATAAGCACTGCAAAGAAGGGGTGTATATGAAGTAGTATCTCCTGAAACCCCATAAAATACCAGGGCGCCTTTGATGGATTGGGGCTCAGCCCGGGGTTGGCCTTATCACCTACAGGCGCATTAAATATGATAGATAAGATAAGTATAAGGGATATCAGCACAAGGGCAGTAACCACCTCCCTTAATAGAAGATCAGGCATGACCTTTACCCTGATATTTTTTTTATCGCTGTGAATAATTTCTGGCAACGCTATTCCCCCTGCCTTGCGAACCCGCCAGAAGTGGAACGGGAGGAGGATTATCATGGCAGCGGGAAGCAATGCCGTATGAGCGGCAAAAAATATGGATAATGTGGGCGCTCCCACCTCTGATCCTCCCCTTGTAAAGGTTTGCAGCCATTGGCCTGCAACAGGAATATATTCCAGCATGCCTGTGCAGATGGTTACTGCCCAGTATGAGAGTTGATCCCATGGCAGGAGATAACCTGTAAAATTGAACAGGATGACGGTTACTAAAAGCGCTAAACCTATAATCCAGTTAATCCCTCTTGGAGTATGAAATGCAGAGATAAAAAAGACCCTTAAAAAATGGAGAAAGGTGACCACAATAAGGAAATTTGCAGACCAGAAATGGATATTGCGGATAAATGGGCCGAAAAGGACACTGTTACTGATAAATAGGACAGAGTCATGCGCCTTTTCAGGAAATGGCATATAATAAAATTTCAGCAGCAGCCCTGTGCCAAAAAGAAGCAACACCAGCACCAGGGCCATGCCTCCAAGTCCAAAGGTCATGGAAAATCTTAAAGCCCTTGCGTCAACCATTCCTGGTCTGAAGTGTAATATGAGGCTTTTATTCATATCATGTCTCTTTCCTGTATATAAGAAAGCAACCTGGTGTCCATCCAGAAAGAGTCAAATTCTGGATGGGGCTTTCAACTGTCAGCGATCAGCTGTCAGCCAAATCTTTGATTTGAAAGTCTTTTGCTGAAAGCTGAATGCTGATTGCTGACCGCTTGAATCCAAAAACAACAGTTTTTGGATGGACACTAGTTAATTCATAAATATATTTCTTGGAACAGGGCCACAATAGTATCTATTAATTTATGAGTCAATACCATGAAGACATAAAAGTGCAAACTTGACAAGGGTTCAAGGCTGCCATAATATACCTCCGGCTGAGGAATCGGGGGAAATTAAACAATTGTTGATTTATCGTTTGTTAATCTATTTATTAACAGGAGATACCTATGCGCAAAAAAATAGCACTTGGAAAAACCCTATGCCCATTATTTATTTCTATGCTCTTGTTCCTCAGTACGGTTTCGCTGGCAATGGGTGATGCACCTTCAAAGCAGAAGCGACCCAATATACTTCTTATTATTTCTGATGACTTTGGGATGGATGTCACCTCAGATATGTACCCTGGCCTTATAGATAATCTTGAAAAAAAGTATGGACCATCAGGCCATAACCACCCGGGGTATAAATCCATCAGGGGGCTTCCAGCCTCTACACCAAGGCTTGACAGGCTTGCCAGTGAAGGGATGATATTTACAAATGTCTGGGCACATCCTTTCTGTTCACCCACAAGGTCTGCTATACTTACAGGTCTGTATGGAAAAAAGGCAAAGGTGCTTACCTATGCAGATGCGCTGTCACAAAAGCATAATACCTTTGTACAGAAGCTAAAGGATGAAGGGGGTTACAGCACTGCCCTGTTCGGGAAATGGCATCTGGCAGGACTACCCGGTGAAGGGAAGGGGCCTGATTATCCTGGCATGAAACCAAAGGAGGCAGGCTTTGAACTGTTCAAAGGCAACCTGCATGCAGCAATAAAGAGCTACTGGGACTATGATTATCAGGTACAGGATGAAAAAACCCCTGCAAATATCTGGAGGTCTGAACCTATTCCTGTAAAATCCCTGCCAGGCATAGCTCCAACCAATTATGCCCCTGTTGTTAAGGTGGCTGATGCCATTGAGTGGATAACAAAAATGGAAAAGGAGAATCCTGACAAACCCTGGTTTGCATGGGTTGCATATAATCTGTCACATACTACCTTTATACAGCAGCCTAATGCCATGGCTGTGCCCAATAAGGATACACTGGACGCTAAAAGTATAGAAGAGATGGAGGCATGCGGAGGCAAATTCGGTTCAAACGATGCAGGCACATGCAGCGACGAATCACTTATGAGGGCCATGACCAATTCAATGGACACCATTACTGGTAAACTGCTTGATACGGTAAATGGCCTTGATCCAAATACCTATGTCATCTTTGTAAGCGATAATGGCACACCTATGTATACAAAGCAGGGGCTTGAGTACATAGACAATATGTATATCACCAGAAAAGAACGTGGAAAGGGAACAACCTTTCAAAGCGGGGCACTTGTGCCTATGGCAATAAAGGGGCCGAAGATTAAGGCAGGTTCAAGAAGCAGTGAGTTTATGCATGTTGCTGACCTGTTTTCAACTGTGATGTCACTTGCAGGGATCAAGGCACCAGTAGAGGTTAGTAACAGTGAAGGCAATGGGAAGGTCAAGGTTGATTCTGTGTCATTAACTCCTATCCTTTTTGGCCAGAAGGAGACAGTGCGTGACCCTGACAGGGGATTTGTACTTTCAGAATCAATAAATCTTATGACAAATGGTACAAAACATGTGGGTGCAAGGAACAGTAAATATAAGGTTACATGTGCAGGCGGGATTGAAGGAGAAAACTGCGCCTTTTATAACCTTGAAAACGACCCGCTTGAAGAATATCCCCTTCAAAAACCGGATTCATGTGCAAAGTATAAAGAAGGAAATTTGACACCCAGCGATCAGGAGTGGCATTATTGCAGGTTGATGGAGGTTGTTAAAGAAGATTCCTATGCAAATGGGGTCATTAAATAAAAAAAAGATAATATAATCAAGGGAGGAATTATGTTTAAAAAGGTTTTGCTGGTTTCTATTTGTTTATTGTTTTCAGCGCCTGTTCTGGCAGGTGATATCTTGGCCACCTATCAGTATTCTGATGGGCAGACAATGACCATATCAGTTAGGGATGCTTCACACGTACGCATGGATACCTCTCCTGACAGCTACATGCTTCTTCAGGGAAAAAAGATATATATAGTCAGTAAAGATGAAGAGGGTAACTGGAGCGCGATGGACCTGGATCAGATGAAGGGCATGGCCGGGATGATGGGTGGTCTTTTTGGAAAGAAGGCAAAGGCCGCTGAATATGATATGAAGCTCAAGGATACCGGGAAAAAGGAAGAGGTAGCAGGGCTCAAGGGGAATGTCTACAATGCAACCTATTATGAAAATGGCAAAGTTGTTAACACTACTGAGATAGTCTTCTCCAATAAAAAGGATATACAGAAAATCAATGATGCCTGGATATCCATTGCAGCAGGTCTGGCACAGATAATGGGTCAGGACATGTCCCAGCTTATTGAGAAAAGCAACAAGCTTGCCAAGGAGAATAACTATGGTGTTATGATTCGTACGGGTAATGATATGAAACTAAAAAGCCTTTCACAAAAATCAATGGAAGATACTTATTATGAACTGCCTTCCGGGGCTGAGGTAGTTGATATGGATGCAGCCATGAATGGGGTGCAGGAGGAGCAGGAAGAGATCGAATCAGAAAATGCCATATCTCAGGATGCAAGGGATGTTGGACAGGCTGCAAGGGATGAGGCAAAGAATGCTACAGTGGATGAGGTAAGGAAGGGCGTAAGGGGACTCTTTGATAAGGTCTTCAATAAATAATATGATAGAGAAAGTTCATACAAAAATTAATATATTATGAAAGCAGTCAGCCGTCAGTAAAAGGCTTATAAGGTAAAGTCTTAGCTGACAGCTGATTGCTGAAAGCTTAAGGCTCTATTTACTCAACATATAAAGCAAGCCCTTTCAGATATTCTCCTTCGGGGTGATATATATCAACAGGGTGATCCTTTGACTGACTGAGCCAGTGCATAATACGGATCTTTCTTCCTGCCTCTATTGAAGCTGCAATGACTGTATCCTGAAACAGGCGCCGATCAACAGCCTGTGAGCAGGAAAATGTGAACAATATGCCTCCGGCGCTGATCTTTTTAATGGCAGCAATGTTCAGTCTTTTATAACCTATAACCGCCTGATGCCTTGCATTAAGCCTTTTTGCAAAGGCAGGCGGATCAAGAATGATCATCTCATATTTTTCGCCGCATGACTGGAGATAATTAAATACATCCTCACAAAAGAACTTATAATTGGATAAATTATTAAGCCTCATATTTTCTTCGGCAATAGTCAAAGCGATCTTTGATGAATCCACGCTGTGCACTTCCCGTGCATTGCATGAAGCGGCATAGACTGAAAAGCCCCCTGTATAGCAGAATGTATTAAGCACACGTTTAACATCTGAATAGGAAGCGACCATTGAACGGTTTTCACGCTGATCAATAAAAAACCCGGTCTTCTGGCCTGTTACCCAGTTAACCATAAAGCGTTTGCCATTTTCCATGACAATGGCAGAATCCTCAGCAGAGCCCAGAATAAAGCTGTTTTCAACAATGCCATGTCTGTCATGCAGAGTCTCTTTGCTCTTGTCATACACTGCCTTTAAATTTTCACCCAGCACCTCGCTGATTGTTTCTGCGATCAGATTACGTCTCAGGTACATGCCTATTGAATGGGCCTGTAAAACAGCCACTCCGTCATAATAGTCAACAACCAGGCCTGAGAGGCCGTCGCCCTCTGAAAAGATAATCCTGTAAACATTAGTATATGAATTTTCAGCAATACCGATGTGCTTTCTGTATTCCCAGGCGCTCTGTATCCTTTCACGAAAGAGGCTCTTTTCATCAGAGGGTGTAAAAGAGAGAATTCTTACGGCAATGCTTGCGCCTGCCTGATAGTGCCCCATCGCCAGAAATTCACCTTTATGGGAATATATATCTACCAGTGCACCGTCCGGAATCTGTTCATTGCCTGTTTCATTTATTGCACCTGAAAATACCCACGGGTGACGCCGTCTAATGGAGGCATCCTTGCCTTTTTTTAGTGTTATGGCTATACGGTCGTTTATCATCAATCTGAACCCTGCATGAAAAATTACTCGTGCCTGAGCGCCTCAATGGGGTCAAGCTGTGCCGCTTTTCTTGCAGGTACATAGCCGAATACGACCCCCACCGCAGCAGAGAACATAAAGGCAATCAATACTATGACAGGGCTTATGACAAATGGGATGCCAAGCAGCATTGCCAGAAGGCCTGCGGCTGAAAGACCAAAGGTTATTCCTATTATCCCGCCAAGTGAAGAGAGCACCACTGCCTCAAGGAGAAACTGTTTTAAGACCTCATTTTCCAGGGCGCCTATGGCGAGCCTGATGCCTATCTCTCGTGTACGTTCGGTTACAGAAACAAGCATAATATTCATTATGCCTATACCTCCAACAAGCAGACTTACTGCGGCGACAGCTCCCAGAAGCCCTGTAAGCACCCTTGTTGTGCTCGTAAGCATTGAAGCAATCTCCTTCATATCCATTACAGAAAAATCATCACCCTGTGTGCCCTTTGATCCTGGTCTGCGCTCTCTGAGCAGGGATTCCAGCTTCTTTTTTACTGATTCTGTAGATGCGCCATTCACAGCCGATACCATGATTGATGATATTTCTCTTTTGCCTGATATCCTTCTCTGGAATGTTTTTAAAGGGATAAGAACAAAATCATCCTGATCCCTGCCAAAACCTGACTGCCCCTTGGATTTAAATACCCCTATTACTTTGAATGCGGTCTTTTTAAGCCTTATGGTCATCCCTATAGGATCTTCGGCCCCAAATAAATTCTTCTTTGTGCTGGCGCCTATTATACATACAGATTTTCCGCCGCTGATTTCACTGTGTGTGAATTTACGGCCCATGTCAATCTCCCAGTTCTGCGCAGTCAAATAATCGTTTGTGCTTCCTGTGACAGATGTAATCATATTTTCATTGCCATAAATGATCTGTATCATGCTGCTTGAAACAGGGGCTACAGCTGCAAGTGAACGAATCTGGTTTCTTATGGCCTCTACATCGGAATCTTCAAATGGCTGTGATTCCATCCTGGCTCCTCCTCCAGGCCCACCCCTGAATGCCTGGCCGGGTCTGATCTGGAGAAGGTTACTTCCAAGTTTTGATATATCATTAGTAACCTGAGCGGTTGCGCCGCTACCAAGTGTAACCATTGTAATTACTGCTGCAACGCCTATAACAACCCCAAGTATTGTCAGGGTGGAACGCATAAGATTGCGCTTGATCTCTTTTAGCGCAAGAAGGATAGTCTGATACCACATTATAAATTCCCTCCATTATGCATGTCATGATCAATCAGCCCGTCTTTAAACCTGATGGTCCTTTTTGCATATTCAGCCATGTCCTTTTCATGGGTTACCATGACTATCGTAATATTTCTGGTATTATTCAATTCTGTGAGCAAATTCATGATCTCTACGCTTCTTTCAGAATCAAGGTTTCCTGTCGGTTCATCGGCCAGAAGTATTTCAGGTTCTGTTACAAGCGCCCTTGCAATAGATACCCTCTGTTGCTGGCCTCCTGATAATTCCCCTGGGGTATGCTTTTCCCATCCTGTCAGGCCCACTGCATCAAGGGCCTTTCGTGCCATCATCCTTCTCTGTTTTATATGGATGCCACGGTAAAAAAGGGGCAGCTCCACATTTTCAAGGGCAGTTGTTCGGTTAAGCAGATTAAAACCCTGAAAAACAAAACCTATATAATAGCGGCGAAGCAGGGCGCGCTGTTGTCTGGAAAGTGACTTAACGCTTATTCCTTTAAAAAAATAATCCCCGTCAGTAGGCGAATCGAGGCATCCGAGTATGTTCATGCAGGTCGATTTCCCTGAACCGCTCGGCCCCATTACAGCGACAAATTCACCATGGTTAACCTTGAAATCCACACCTTTCAGGGCTGTCATGGCGGCCTGTCCTGTGCCGTATCTTTTTATTACCCCCCGGAATTCTATCACACAAGAGTCTTCACTGGGTTTTATTTGATCCATTCCTACTGTCCTTCCATTCCTGTTATTATACTCATACCGGGCTCTATCTGGCCTGATGTTACCTGTGTAAGGCTTCCATCGGTTGCCCCTGTGGTTATTTCGATCTGTACCGGGTTATTATCCTTTAAAATCCAGACCTTTTTAATTGCTGTCTCCTTCTCCTTTTTTACCGGCTGGTTGCTTGTATTCCTGAATCTACCGGGTGGCCCAGGCATCAGTCTGCTCATGAAACCTCTAGTGTCAGACCTGCTATCAACGCCATCTTTTATAAAGGGAGGTTCAAACCTCAAAGCCGCATTTGGTACAAGTATTGCGTCTTTAATATTGTTTACTATTATCTCTGCGGTAGCTGTCATGCCGGGCCTTAAGAGAAGCTCATTATTATCAACAGAAAGACGTGTTTCATAGGTGACTACACCCTCTGATGCTGATGATCCGAATTTAACCTGAAATATCCTGGCATTAAAGGAGCGATCAGGGTACGCATCAACTGTAAAGTTGGCATCCTGGCCGTTTTTTACTGCACCTACATCAGCCTCATCAATGGCAACACGCAGTTCCATCTGTGTAAGGTCTTCTGCAAGGGTGAAGAGGACAGGGGCCTGGAAAGAGGCGGCAACCGTCTGGCCAGGCTCAATATCCCTGTTAAGCACAATACCATTTATTGGTGAACGTATCACCATTTTACCCAGGTCTGTTTCATTGGCCTCAAGGGTGGCCTTTGCCTGTGAAACCTGCGCCTTTGCTGATGCCAACGATGCCTTTGCCCTCTGCACTGCGGCCTCAGCAGAATCGATCTCATTCTGTGATGGTATCTTTTTGCCGCTTAATTCCCACACCTGCAAAAGCCGTTTAAGTTCATTCTGCATCTCTGTCAGGGTAGCCTCTGCATCAAGCACCTTTGCATTGGCTGATTCAAGGGATGCCTTTGACTGTTTAACCTGTGCCTCAAGTTTTGACGGGTCGATTGTGGCAAGTATCTGCCCTTTTGTTACATGATCGTTAAAATCCACCTCAACGGTCTTGACTATACCCGACAATTCACTGCCCACATCTACCTGATTCCTTGGCTCAAGACTCCCTGTAGCGCTTACAGTTACAGTGAGTTCACCCCTGATTACCTGTTCTGTTTCATAGAGGGCGGATGCAGGCTTGTCGCCTTTTCCCTTTATAAGGGACAACAGGACAATAATAAAAATAATAATTGCAATAATGATTATAATTTTTTTCAATCTGCCCTTTTTGCCATGACCGCTGTGCAATTCAAGATGTTCCGCCACCAGTTTTTTGTTATCTTTTATATCCATATTAAGCTCCCTGCTACATATCTGTTTTATCGGGTGACCATCCGCCGCCCAATGTTTTATAAAGGGTTATAAAGTTCAAGATTATCTGACCTTCATTCTGGGTAACCTGATCCTGTAATGATAGAAGTGTCCGCTGTGCCTCAAGCAGTACCTGAAAATCGACCAGACCTGAAGAATACTGCATTTTTGAAAGATCAAATGCCATGGTTGCCGCATCAAGCGCCTTTTTTAGAGATGCCTCTTTCATCTTTTCATACATGCATGAGGCAAGGGCATTTTCAACCTCTTCAACGGCCGATAAAACAAGGGACTTATACTGTATAAGCGAACGCTCTGCCATTGTTGACTGAATCTCTATGTTTTTCTTGATTGCCCCTGCCCTGAATACAGGCCATGATATGGAAGGCCCTATACTGCTTGTAAGGCTTCCGCTATCTATAAGAGATCCTATTGAAGATGAGTTCACCTTAATAGACCCTGAAAGTGTAATTTTCGGATAAAGATCGGAAACAGCAGCTCCTATCCTTGCTGTCTGGGCTGCAAGGTCACGTTCTGCCTTTTTAAGGTCAGGCCGTTGCCTTAATAGATCAGCAGGTATACCTGTTTTGATGGCTTCCTTGAGAACCGGTACAGGCTTAACCTTGCTCAACTCCTCCTTCATCATACCAGGGTTTACCCCTAAAAGTACGGCGATACGATTTTGCGCCTGATCAATTCTTGATTGAAGTGCAGGGATCTGTGACCGTGTCTGTTCAAGGGTATATTCTGATTTTTTAAGATCAAGCTCTGTAACAAGCCCTGCCCTGAAACGCCAAGAGACAATTTCATATGTCTCTTCCTGTGCCTTCAGATTTGAGATTGTAACATCCATCTCTGCCTGGTAGAGCCTCAAATTTACATAGTTTGTTGCAACCTCTGCTGTTAGGGATACCAGAACATCATTAAGAGAGGCGTTTGCTGACTCCAGATCTGCATCGGATGCCTCTATTGACCGCCTTATACCGCCGAAAAGATCTATCTCCCAGCTTGAATCAATGCCTGCCTGATACATCTCATTGCTGCCTTTAGAAGAATGGCTCCTTGAGGCAGAGGCTGATGATGATACTGTTGGATATTGATCGGCCCTGGTAATGCCCCTTCTTAGCCTTGCCTCATTAAGTCTGGTAAATGCCTCTTTGAGAGAGAGGTTGTTAGCCACAGCCCTTTTTATGAGATCACCAAGCACCGGGTCATCAAATGAATTCCAC
>CAZXUA010000020.1:20260-35974 GCA_964643755.1 uncultured Desulfatiglans sp.
ATCTGACAAGAGTGGCCGGGTCTGTTCCAGGTGACAGTTTTTCAGATAATCCGGTTTGCCACTTTTCCGGTATATCTGCTGCAGGTGGTCTGTAATCAGGGCCTACAGTTATACAGGCTGTCAGGGAAAGAATAATCAGCAGGATTATTGCTATCAAAACAGTCTTTATTCCTTCATTATTAATCTTCATGATATATTGAACCCTTTCACGTAATCTGAACTTCATTAAACTGATATATCTTTATTTTAACAGATAAAAGTTAAAAAAATTTGTCTGAAAAGTAAAAAATATGTAAAAAATTGTTAAATCATTTACAGTTTATTCATTTCTGCCTCAATCATGGGAAGAGCGATCCCTGACTTTTCCTCAATAACAATATCTGAATCACTGAATGAATTTTCCAGGTTTATTTCTATTACTGTTGCGCCATTCCTCTTTGCCATTACTGGGAGATAAGCAGCAGGGTAAACCATGGCTGATGTGCCTATAAGAAGCATAACATCACAGGTGCAGGCATATTCCTCAGCCTCTGACAGGACATCAGGTGGAAGCCCTTCACCAAAAAGTACTGTATTGGGCTTTAATACCCCTCCACATTCACATCTTGGCACATCGCCGGCGGGGACATCCGGTGCAGTAAATTGCTTTCCGCATGACATGCAGAATATCTCTCTTAAAGAGCCATGTATTTCAAGTACCTTTTGGGAACCGGCCTTTCTATGAAGCCCATCTATATTCTGTGTGATGATACATTTTAAAAAACCTGCTTTTTCAAGTCTTGCGAGTGCAAGATGACCCTGGTTAGGTGAATAGTCATTATAGTTGCGTATAAAATCACCCCTTATGCTCCAGTATTTTGAAGGATCTGTCATAAATGTATCGATAGATGCATATACGGTTGGATCATAACTGTTCCATAAACCCCCTTTTGACCTGAATGTTGGTATCCCGCTCTCAGCAGAGATACCTGCTCCTGTCAGTGCAATGCATTTATTGCTGCTGCTGATCATTTTTGCTGCATCGATAAACATTTGATTCATGTTTTCTATCGCCTTCCTATCAGATACTGCCAAGTGAGCAGCAAAGGATATGCCACCTAAATAATGGCAAATAAAACATAATATAACCTGATAATGAATATAAATGTTGAAAATATGTCACAGAACTGGTTACAAAATACCCTGGCAATAATGCGCTATGGGTATTTAGTATCCATTGCTGCAGTTGATCAATTTAATATCCTCTTTAATTCATTTACCGGATTTGATATCCTTTATTTCAAATACTTATACCCGGAAAAATATATAGATCAATTCAAGATTGATGATAAAGAAGAATGTAAAAATATTACCTTTTTATAATCATTTTCTTGATTTTTATTATTTAGCGGGTATAATTAGCCACTTTTTTACAAGAACGTTACCATTTAGTAAAGTTAAATATTAATTAAAGAGCTATTCAGGCATCAGATATAGGGTAAAAGAGACAGGGGATGAAAAGATTTTATTTACTACATTCTATTTTTTAACAGCATTTTAACCGTTGTATGCAATATGCTTAATGGCCACGGTTAAAAGCAGAAAATATGAATTAACAGTTTTCGCCCTGGTTAAAGTTATCTGTTTTTGATGCCTTATTTATTAACGGCTTAAGAAATGATGGGAATGGAAATAAAACTGAAAGATAAAGCAGCGATCAATATAGACGCAGGCAGCATAACTGCTCTTGATGCCCTTAACAGGCTTAATGTAAGAGGGTTTGAGAATATAGTGGCCATTAGGGTAAACGGGGAGCTGTTTGACCTGTCTGAAGTTATAAATGGTGATGCTGTTATCGAGCCAGTATATATCAATACTGAAGAGGGTGTTGATATCATGAGGCACAGCACCTCCCATGTAATGGCGATGGCTGTAAAGGAGCTTTTTCCTGGCGTTAAGGTAACCATAGGCCCTTCCATAGAGAATGGCTTTTATTATGATTTCGATTATGAAAGGCCATTCAAGGAAGAGGATCTCCCCTTGATAGAAGAAAAGATGAACGCCATTATAAAACAGGACCTTCCATTCAGGCGTGAGGTTATTTCAAAATCTGAGGCCATTGAACTTTTTAAAAAGCAGGGCGAAGATTATAAGGTCGAAATCATTGAAGGCATTGATGCTGAGAAGGTCTCAATATATACCCAGGGCAGTTTTACAGACCTGTGCAGGGGCCCGCATATACCATCTACCGGTAAAATTAAGGCATTCAAGCTTACGAAGGTGGCAGGCGCCTACTGGCGCGGTGATGAAAAGAGGGCCATGCTGAGTAGGGTTTATGGTGTCGCCTTTGCCGATATTAAAATACTCAAGTCCTATCTCCAGAAACTTGAAGAGGCGAAAAAGAGGGATCATGTAAAGCTTGGGAAACAGCTTGAACTTTTCAGCACCCATGAAGAGATAGGCGCAGGCATGATAGTGTGGCACCCGAATGGATACCTGCTTCGCCATCTTATTGAGCAGTTTGAGATAAATGAACATTTCAAACGTGGTTATGAAATGGTTAAAGGGCCTGAACTTTTGAAAACCGACCTGTGGCAGAAATCGGGCCATTTTGATAACTACCGTGAAAACATGTATTTTACCGAGATAGATGAACAGTCGTACGGCATAAAGCCCATGAACTGCCTCTCTCATATGCTCATATACAAATCAAAGATCAGAAGCTACAGGGATATGCCCAAGAGGTACTTTGAACTTGGCCTTGTGCACAGGCATGAACGTTCTGGTGTTTTACACGGTCTGACACGCGTGCGTGAATTTACACAGGATGACGCCCATATAATCTGCACACCCGATCAATTGGGTAATGAAATCAAGGGTGTCCTTGAATTTATCAAGGATGTAATGCGGATATTCAATTTCAGCTATGAACTTGAGATCAGCACAAGGCCTGAAAAGGCCATAGGGTCTGATGAGGACTGGGAAAGGGCGACCAGTGCGCTGATTAATGCTGTAAAAGACCTTGGTCTTCCCTATGAAATTAACGAAGGTGACGGCGCCTTTTACGGCCCCAAAATAGATGTAAAACTCAAGGATGCACTTGACCGTAAATGGCAGTGCGCCACTGTACAGTGTGATTTTACCCTGCCTGTAAGGTTTGATCTCTCCTTTATGGATCAGGATGGTCAGAGACAGCAGCCGGTTATGATACACAGGGTTATCCTAGGTTCCATTGAAAGATTTATAGGCGTGTTGATAGAGCATTATGCGGGTGCCTTCCCTCTGTGGATCGCCCCATTACAGGCACGTATACTTACTGTTACTGACAGAAACAATGAGTTTGCGAGCTCTATATTAACATCCCTTAAAGAGGCAGGGTTCCGTGTAGAGGCGGATCTCAGGAATGAGAAACTTGGTTTGAAGGTAAGAGAGGCCCAGATGCAGAAGATCCCTTATATGCTTGTTGTAGGCGATAAAGAGGCAGAACAGGGTGGTGTAACACCCAGGTTGAGGGACGGGCAGAATCTGCCATTCATGACCACTCATGAGATTATTCAACATCTAAAAGAAGAAGAAAGACAAAGGAGGTAGCAGCTATAGCGAGTAAAGTTGAAGAAATTAGGGTAAATGAGGATATCCGGACCAGCCAGGTAAGACTGATTTCCGGCGACGGAACACAGCTAGGAGTTATGGCCACAAGGGATGCAATGGATGTTGCCATAAAGGAGGGGCTTGACCTTGTAGAGGTTGCGCCAAACGCCGATCCTCCTGTGTGCAGGATAATGGATTATGGCAAATACAAATACGAGGCGAGCAAAAAGGAACAGGAAGCCAGAAAAAAGACAAAGGCCTTTCAGCTTAAAGAGATAAAGTTAAGACCTCATACGGATGAGCATGATCTTAATACAAAGATCAAGAGCCTCAGAAAATTCCTGGAAAAGAAGAACAGGGTAAAATTGACGCTCATGTACAGGGGACGTGAATTTGCATATCAGGAAACAGGTATTGAGCTTTTACTCAGGATAGCTGAAGAGGTAAAGGACTTAGGTGCAATTGAGCAGGAAGCCAAAAAAGAGGGGCGTAATGCAACAATGGTCATAGTGCCAAAGTAATTTTTTTGATTTTATAATTATTTGCATAAGGTTCTGATATTGCGTGGAAAATATCCTGAACTGATATGGCAACAAAGTTATCCCGGTTTTATTTAAATAAAATCCTTTGACTTTTAAGGTATATTTTATTATGTCGGCCCGACGAGAAATTTAATTTATTTAATTTAACGGGTTTGGCTAAAATAGATACAGGTACTTAAGGGAGGTTTAAATGCCTAAATTAAAGACACACCGTGGCGCAGCAAAGAGGTTCAAGACCACAGGTACAGGAAAGGTTGTAAGAAGCAAGGCAAATGCCAGCCACATTCTTACAAAAAAGACAACCAAGCGTAAAAGGAATCTGAGAAAATCAGGGCTGGTTGATGCCAGTGATGTGAAAAGAATTAAAAAGCTTATTCCTTTTATGTAATTTATTAAAGATGTTAATTGTAATAACAGATTGAAGAAATAATTATATAGAATGCAAAAGAGGATCTTCAAATGCCAAGAGTAAAAAGAGGTTTTAAGGCAAAACATCGCAGAAACAAGGTCTTTAAGGCCGCAAAAGGTTTCAGGGGTAGTCACAGCAAGTTGTTCACTCATGCAACTGTAGCAGTGGATCGTGCTCTGCAGTATGCATACCGCGACCGCAGGGCTAAAAAACGCGATTTCAGGAAGTTATGGATCATCCGTATCAATGCGGCTGCAAGGGAAAATGGTCTTTCATATAGCCAGTTTATCCATGGTCTCAGCAGGGCCGGAATAGACCTGGACAGAAAGGTATTGTCTGATATGGCTATCCATGACCCCGCAGGATTTTCAAAGATCATTGAAATGGTAAAATAACTACCAGAGAATTTTATACTGCTATCCATCTGATTAGGCCCGTTTGTCATGCAGACCGGGCCTAGAAACATTATGATCATGAAACAAAAGCTACTGGAAATACGAGACCGGGCGCTCAGTGAATTGCATTCTATAAAGAATCTGGATGCCCTTGAGAAGTTCAGGATAGACTACCTTGGCAAAAAGGGACATATTACCTCCCTGATGAAGAATCTGGGTAACATTGCAAAGGAAGAACGCCCTGTTTTTGGCAAACTGGCAAATGATGTAAAGGATGAGATTACCTCCTTTCTTGATAAGATCATTGCCGAATTCAAAGGTAAAGAAGAGGGCGTGGATAAGATCGACATTACCCTTCCCGGTAAAAGACCTTTGAGGGGATATCTCCATCCGGTTAACCAGGTAAATAATGAGATATGCCGTATCCTTGTGCGGATGGGTTATACCATTGTAAATGGACCAAATGTTGAACTCGATTACTACAACTTTGAGGCGCTTAATTTCCCGAAGGATCATCCGGCAAGGGACATGCAGGATACATTCTATGTTTCCCAGAATGTTGTTTTGAGGACACACACATCACCAATGCAGATCAGGGTTATGGAAAAACAGCGGCCACCTGTAAGCATTATTGCCCCTGGAAAGGTCTACAGGAGCGATTCGGATGTATCCCATACACCCATGTTCCATCAAGTGGAAGGGCTCCTGGTGGATAAAGGGGTTACCTTCGGTGATCTTAAGGGTACGCTCACCAGCTTTGTGCACCAGATGTTCGGCTCAGATATCAAACTCAGGTTCAGGCCAAGCTTTTTCCCTTTTACTGAACCAAGCGCCGAGGTGGATATTCAGTGCGTTATATGCAGAGGGAAGGGTTGCAGAACCTGCTCATTTTCAGGGTGGCAGGAGATTTTAGGGTCTGGTATGGTTGACCCGGCTGTTTACGGCTTTGTTGATTATGACCCTGAGATATATTCAGGCTTTGCCTTTGGACTTGGTATTGAAAGAATTACCATGCTCAAGTATGGCATAGATGATATACAGCTCCTTTTCAGAAATGATATGCGGTTTTTAAAACAATTTTAACATTACCATAACCCGGGTCTCGCAAATGAAACTAAGTTTAAACTGGCTTAAAGATTATGTAGATATCAATATTAATCCCCAGGAGCTGTCCCATATACTCACAATGGCCGGTCTTGAGGTGGAAGCCCTTGAAAAGATAGGCGATATACACGATAAGATCATTGTTGCAAAGGTCCTTTCAGTTAGAAAACACCCTAAAGCAGACAGATTATCCCTGTGTGATGTTGATACCGGCTCTTCAACAGTGCAGGTTGTATGCGGCGCAACAAATATGAAGGCCGGGGATCTTGTGCCTATGGCACTTCCCGGTGCAGAGCTAAAGGGAGGTATGCATATTAAGGAAAGCAAGCTGAGGGGAGAGTTCTCTGGCGGTATGCTCATGGCTGAAGATGAACTTGGCCTTACAGATAACCACGCCGGGCTGATGATTCTGCCTTCTGAACTTGAGGTCGGGAAGAAACTTTCTGATGCAATAAATCCCACTGACTGGTCTCTTGAGATAAATATTACACCTAACAGGCCTGACTGCGCCTCTGTAATAGGAATAGCGCGCGAGGTGGCGGCCCTTACCGGGCAGAAACTGAAGCTGCCTGATGTCCGATACCAGGAGGAGGGTGTGCCTATTGGTGAGGTTGCCAGGGTTGATGTGATAGACAAGGAAGGCTGCCCCAGATATGCGGCAGGCATGATACAGGATGTATCGATCCTACCCTCTCCGTTCTGGATGCGTTACAGGCTTTTTGTCTCAGGTGTAAGGAGCATAAACAATATAGTTGATATATCAAACTATGTGCTTCTTGAAACAGGTCAGCCACTCCATACTTTTGATTATGATCAGCTCGAAGAGCACAGGATAGTGGTTGCAAGGGCAAAGCAGGGTGATAAATTCTTTACTCTGGATGGTCAGGAGCGCACACTCAACAGTGAACACCTGATGATATGCGATGGCAAAAAACCTGTTGGCATTGCTGGGATAATGGGCGGTCTTAATAGTGAGATCACTGAAAATTCATCAAATATCCTTATTGAAAGCGCATATTTTAACCCGGTTACCATAAGAAGGGGCGCAAAGTCTGCCGGCATATCAAGCGAGGCATCATACAGGTTTGAAAGGGGCATTGATATTGAGGGTGTAACATACGCACTTAAACGGGCCCTATCTCTTTCCCTTGAACTTGCCGGCGGTAAGATAAACAAGGGGTTAATAGATTTCTACCCGGAAAAATTCGAGCCGCCTGTCATTGATCTGAGGGTAGATAAGACAAACAGTTTTCTGGGAGCAGAGATACCAAAAAGTGAAATGGTATCATGGCTTAAGGCCCTTTCAATGGATGTTACAGAAAAGGATTTCAATAAGCTTAAAGTTATTCCGCCAACATACAGAGTGGATATATCAAGGGAGATTGATCTTGTTGAAGAGATAGCCAGGATGCACGGCTATGATTATATTCCTGAAACATTCCCGGCCATAAGGCCATCTGATAAGGCTGACATGCCTTTGCTCAAGTTGCATGACAGGATATGTGATATACTTGCTGGCGCTGGCTTCAGTGAAATAATAACCTTTAGCTTTATTTCACCGGAGTCCGCCAACCTGCTTCAGGCAGGGGAGAATAGCCCATTACGGCAGTTTGTAAAACTGATAAACCCGCTAACGACCGAACAATCGGTCATGAGGACATCCCTTTTACCCGGGCTCTTATCTATAGTAAAAGAGAACATCTCACATGGTGAACAGAACCTTAAGCTTTATGAATGGGGCGAGGTCTTTTTCAGGGATGATTCAAAGGAACTGCCCAATGAAAGGGTAATGGTTGCCGGTGTTATTACAGGGAACTATACCTCTAAAAAATGGCATAATGAAACAAGACCGGTAGATTTTTATGATATCAAAGGCGCTGTTGAGGTGCTTCTTGATTCCATTGGCTTAAGTAATGTCACCTTTGAACGAAGGGTTTCAATTGAACCGTATGATAAAAATGCCTCCTGCAACATATGTCATGGAGAGACCATACTCGGTACAATGGGTAAAATAGCTAAAGTTGTGGTTGATGGTTATGATATCAAAGCCAGTGCCATTTTTGTTTTTGAACTTGATATAGAAAAGATACTTAAAGTTAAACCCGAACGGTTTGAGTTCAGATCTATTGGAAAATATCCTGCTGTTTTCAGGGAGATATCAATAATTGTTGATAAAAATGTTGAAAGTAAAACCATTCAGGATATAATCCTTAAAACAGGCGGTAACCTGACAGAATCTGTTGACGTGGTTTCTGTTTTTGAGGGTGAAAAATTTGGGCCGGAAAAAAAGGCTTTAAGCTATAGGATCAGTTTCAGATCCAATGAAGGCACTCTTGACGGTGAACAGGTAAACCATCTTATTGAACAAATATTGGCAGGTATCAAGAGAGAGACTGGCGGAACTCTAAGCGAGGGTTAATTCATTGATGAAATCTCCTGAAGATAAGCGCTATTACCGTATTGGTGAAGTAAGCCGCATTATCGGGGTTGAGCCCTATGTCCTAAGGTACTGGGAGATGGAGTTTCCCCAGATAAGGCCATCTAGGGCAGATTCAAAACAGAGGACCTACCAGAAAAAAGACCTTGAACTTATAAAAGAGATAAAACGGCTTTTATATGATGAAAAACTCACTATAGAGGGCGCAAGAAAACGCCTTAAAAAACCTGCCTCAAAAGAGAAGATAAAGAGTGAACCTTCTGCTCTGCTTGAAGAGATAAAAAAAGAACTAAGAGAAATTGCCCTTATGATGGGCGACTAAGAGGGTTTTTGAATCAGATATATCTCTCCTGTTCATCATGATTATCAATTTCATAGGGATGATCTACCACTGAAAAATGGCATATTTCCTGCATGAATAACATTTTGTTATTTATAGTATTAATCAGATTTTTACAATTTTTAATGTAAACAGGGTTATGTCAGAACATACAGCAGATACCTCATTACTTAGCATCCTGGAATCGGTTGATAATATCCATGCAGGCATATTTGTAATAGACAGCGCATTCCGGGTACTCAGGGCCAACAGGTTCAGCCTTGCCCAGTTTGATATTTCCTCTGATGCTGTTCATCCTGACAGCACATGTTATGGCCTTCTTTTTAACAGGTCAGAAATATGTGATGAGTGCCCCCTTACAAAGGATAATAGGCAGGAGCATGCTGAAAGATCATTTATCCTGAATAAGGAGGGTAACGGAATATACATTAGGGAATCCATATACAGGGGAGAAAAAGTCATATTTTTGACGTTTCAGGACAATATAAATGAGGTCTTTCTCCAGAAGGAGATGGAATCAATAAGAAATGAACTTGTTGCCAAGAATATCCTCCTTAACAGGTATAGAGATGGCACAGAGGAAAACAGGGCGGTAAATCAGATAATTGATAATCTCCCTGATGCCCTTGTTACAATTGATGATTCCATGAATATCAGGATGATAAATTCAAAGGCTAAACTTGAGTTGCCTGATATAACCGCAAGAAAATGCTATGAATTGCTGGGAAATTCTAACCCGTGCAAATCATGCCCTGTTGAAAACGGACTATCGGGCATACAGGATATGAAAACCAGCCATATAATAGGCGGAAAGTTTTTTACAGAGATCATAAACGGCTTTAAAAAGGAAGAGGGGGGGCTGCTGCTCTTCAGGGATAATACTCGTCAGGTAAATCTCATTGAACAGATCAGGACCCAGAATGAGACTATCAACAGGAAAAACAGTATCCTGTCAAGTCTGGTCAGCCTTGAAGCAAGGATGCAGACTGACAAAGATATTAAAAGCGTGCTGGAGTATTTTATTGACCTCTTTTTACCCCTGTACCGGTCAGATTCTATTGTGATTATTGCCAATGATATAAGAGCGGGGAGTGTGCTTGTTACACTGGGCAGGGGTGTAAGCAAAGAAAAATTGCACACCCTTACCCAGGCATATTTTGCGAGGGATATACATACTGTTGACCCATTCTGTATACCTGATGATGCGCTCCCATGGCCTGATGCATGCCAGATAAACCTTGTAGGAAGAACCGACAAGCTTGTAGGGATGTTATTTCTAAAGGGAAATGGCGCAGAGGATGGGGCAGAGATAATTGATCTTTTCAAAGACCCCTTGACAACCTACATGCATAATCAGATACTGCTCAGGCTTTTAAAAGAGAGGGCTGACACAGATTCACTTACAGGTCTTTACAACCGCAGGTATCTGCAGAAGGCGCTTGATGAGGAAAAGAATAAGTTCCTGAAATATGGAATCCATTATTCAGTGGCGGTAATTGACATAAACGGGCTCAAATATGTCAATGACAGATTCGGGCATGAGGCTGGAGACCATATGATCTTCTCTGTTGCAAAGAACCTTAAGGGATCTACCCGTGAAACAGATGTGGTGGCGAGGACGGGCGGCGATGAATTTATTGTGCTGCTTACAAACACCGATGATAAGGGGGCAATAAGCTATTCTGAAAAATTAAAGCACATGTTTGATGAGATATATTTTGATATAAATAATGAAGAAAGATTATCGGTTACAGTGAGCGCAGGTGTCGCCTCAACCAGCACATCCCTTCCGGATGACCTGATAAGGGTGGCAGACAGGCTCATGTACGAAAACAAGAGGGAATTTTATAGAAACATGGGCGGATCGGAGATGACCGGCAGGATGATTAACATTAAAGATGACATGTCTCAGACTATCATTGATTGACAGATGGAGTAGAAAAAGATGCAAAGCAAAAATAATATGGAAAGAGTAATAGAAGCACTTCTGGCTGCAACAGAATGTCTGCTTATGGGGAAGTATGATGATGCAAAAATTGAGGTTGATTCAGAAGGGCTTATTTCCAACCTCGCCCAGAAGATCAATGCGATGATTATCAATATGAAGACTATTGAGCTGCCTCTTGTTAATGCAGGCGCACAGACGCCAAGCGCCCTGACCCGCGCCGAATCGGTTATCACCCTTATGGCCCAGTCAACTAATGATGTGCTTAATACATCTGATCAGCTTGTTGAGTCCCTTGAAAAAATAGAAAAAAATATGAGCTCCGGGGAGGTCAATGGTGAAAAATTGAAAGAATATCTGAATCGTGAACTTCCTGTATTGAAAGCCGGTATGTTTAATATCATATCTTCACAGTCATACCAGGATGTGGCGAGGCAGAAGATGGAGGCGCTTATAGATGACCTGAATAATATAAGAACCTGGCTTATTGATGCCCTTGTAATACTAAATATCAAGAAGGATTCATCAGAAGGTAATATGGAGAAGAAGGTAAGCCTTCTAAAACAGGTAAAAAACAAGACCATGCCGGAAAATGCCAAGCAGGATCTGGTGGATGACCTGCTGTCTGAGTTCGGGCTCTAACCACACAAGAAAATATACTTGACGCACAGGCGTATTAACTCATATACTCCGTTGTTTTTAAAATTTTCATAATTGATGCAAAAGCAGCGGAGGTGTATCATCGCAAAACAAAAAAATCAGAGAAGTGAAATCGTAGAAAAGGTTGTATCCCTGGCAAAGAGGAGGGGTTTTGTCTTCCAGTCCAGCGAGATTTACGGGGGGTTAAACGGATGCTGGGACTATGGACCGCTTGGTGTTGAGCTTCTTAAAAATATCAAGGAAGAGTGGTGGAAATTTATGACCTACCGTGAGGATGTGGAGGGTCAGGATGCGAGTATCCTGATGCACCCCAGGGTATGGGAGGCATCAGGCCACGTTGAAAATTTCACAGACCCGATGGTTGACTGCAAGCAGTGCAAATCAAGGTTCAGGCTTGATGTCTTAGGCGAAGCCATAAATGATGTCAAAAAGGAAAAAATTATGGCCTCATTTATTGAGGCGGTCAAAGGGTCTGAAAAGGAGCCGCTGGTTAACACCATTACATCACTTGATATTTCTTTAAATGAAAAATTTGAGAAGCTCCTTGAAAACAGCAAGGTCTCATTTGATCTTCTGGCGCATATAAGCTGCCCCAGTTGCGGGACAAATAACTCATTTACTGAACCCAGAAAATTCAACCTGATGTTCAAGACCTTTGTCGGCCCGGTTGAGAGCGAGGAAAATATCGTATACCTCAGGCCGGAAACAGCTCAGGGTATATTTGTCAATTTTCTTAACGTGCAGGTGGCCAGCAGGCAGAAGCTCCCGTTTGGTATTGCACAGATAGGCAAGGCCTTCAGAAACGAGATAAATACAAAGAACTTTCTGTTCAGGACACGTGAATTTGAACAGATGGAGATGCAGTATTTTGTCAAACCGGAGGATGATGTTAAGTTTTATAATTACTGGAAGGGGCTCAGAATAGAGTGGTTCAAGTCACTCGGGATGTCGCCTGACAAACTCAGGTTCCACGACCACCCGAAAGAAAAGCTAGCCCATTATGCCAAGGATGCAACAGATATAGAATATCTATTTCCGTTTGGCTGGGGTGAAATAGAGGGCATACATAACCGGACAGATTTTGACCTGAGCCGTCATGAGGAGTACTCAGGAAAGTCCATGAAATACTTTGATGAAGATACAAAGGAAAAGATCACCCCTTACATAATAGAGACATCAGCAGGCGCAAGCAGATCATTTATGGCCTTCCTGATTGACGCCTATGACGAGGAGGAGGTAAATGGTGAAACTCGTGTGGTGCTGAGGTTTCATCCAAGGCTTGCACCCATCAAAGCGGCCATTTTTCCCCTTGTAAACAGGGATGGCATGCCTGAGACAGCGCGCAAGATTGAGGCAGACCTGAGACCCTTTATGCGTGTATTTTATGATTCAAAGGGCGCCATAGGAAGACGTTACAGAAGGCAGGATGAGGCAGGCACACCTTACTGTATAACAGTAGACACCCAGACACTTTCTGATAACACTGTAACGGTAAGAGAAAGGGACTCCATGGAACAGTACAGGATTGAGATGGATAAGCTCCTGATGCATCTTATGGAGAAATTCAGATAATCCCTATGTCTTTGGATTATTATCAGATTTTTAAAAGGAATATATGACAGAGGAATACGAAGAACATAAAGAACAGGAAGAACAGTATGTGCATGTCAGAGCGGAAAGTCCTGAGTTTTTAACTGAAACACGCTTTGATGAACTGGGCATAAATGAAAAGATACTCTCCGGTCTTAAGGAGGCCGGTTTTGAAAAATGTACACCTATCCAGGCACAGGTGATACCTGTCTCACTCTCAGGAAAGGATGTGGCCGGGCAGGCCCAGACCGGAACCGGCAAGACCATTGCATTTCTGGTACCAGTCTTTTCAAGGCTTCTGAATGATGAAGAACGAAAAAACAGGCTTTCATCAGCACTTATTGTAGCTCCCACAAGGGAGCTTGCACTCCAGATATATGAGGATGCGGAACTGATCGGCAAAAATACCGGTCTTACATTTGCGCAGGTTGTTGGAGGGATTGATTATAAAAAACAGGCTGAAAAGCTACAGGAAGGGCCTGATATCGTAATATGCACCCCCGGACGGGTAATAGATTATATAAAACAGCGTGTTTTCAACACATCAGGTATTAAGATCGTTGTTGTGGATGAGGCAGACAGGCTCTTTGATCTGGGCTTTGCCCAGGATATGCGTTTTATACTCAAGCATCTGCCCAAATATGATAAACGACAGACACTGCTCTTTTCTGCAACCCTTTCACACAAGGTGCTTGCCCTTACCTATGACTATATGAATCTGCCGGAGTTTATATCTGTCATTCCGGACAGCAAAACAGTGGAAAATATAGAGCAGGTGCTTTATCATGTTGGCTCCCATGAAAAGTTCAACCTTTTACTTGGGTTTTTACAGCGTGAAGATTGGTCAAGCATACTTATTTTTGCCAACACAAAGGCAGAGGTCGAGTTTCTGGAGCAGAAACTTAAGGGTAACGGGTATCCCGCAGAGGGTATAACCGGCGATCTTCCGCAGCCAAAGCGTCTTAAACTGATGGAGCGTTTCAAAAACGGTAAGACAAAGATACTTGTGGCAACAGATGTGGCCTCAAGGGGCATCCATGTGGAGGATATAAGCCATGTCATCAACTATGACCTGCCCCAGGATGCGGAAAACTATACCCACAGGATAGGACGCACAGCAAGGGCGGGTAAGAGCGGAAAGGCCATCTCTTTTGCGTGTGAGACCTATGTATATTTTCTTGAACCAATAGAAAAGATGCTTGGAAAGTCCATACCTGTGCAATGGCCTGAAAATGACTGGTTTGTTGAGGATAAGGCCCCTGATATTTTAACCAGGCGCAGGACAAGATCAGATAGACCGGTAAAGCCCAGAGCTGAAAGAAAATCAAGGCCCAGGCCTGACAGGGGTTCAAAGAGCGTGACTGGTTCGCCTGAAAAGAAAGATGATATGCAGCAAACATATCTGAGAAATATCGGCTGGAGCAGTGAGCCAGGGGGTGTCTTTGGTCTTGCCCCTGAAAAAAGGGCACCAAGGGAGGATAAAGAAGAGCAGGGCACCAAAAAGAAAAAGAGAAAGAGCAGGCCAAGAAGAAAGAAAAAGGTCGCTCACCCGCCTGTGCAGCAGGGTGAAACCCCTTCAACAGAGGGAAGCACAGAAAACATAAACCTCTGAAAGCCTCATTATATAGGCTGCTATGGATTTTCTTCCTGTAACCAGAGATGAGATAGTTAAAAAAGGCTGGAAAGAATTAGATATCGTCATTATTACCGGCGACGCATATGTGGATCACCCGGCCTTTGGCGCTGCCGTTATAGGCAGGGTCCTTGAGAGAAGGGGTTACAGGGTCGGTATTATCGCCATGCCTGACTGGAGAGATACATCATCTGTAACCCTGTTCGGCAGGCCCAGGCTCTTTTTCGGGGTAACAGGCGGTGCAGTAGATTCAATGCTCTCAAAATACACTGCATTTAAACGCTTCAGGAGTGATGACCCCTACAGGCCCGGTGATGCCAGATTTGACCGTCCTGACAGGGGAGTAATCACATACTGCAACCATATAAAAAATAACTTTAAGGATGTGCCTGTAATAGTTGGCGGCATTGAATCATCCATGCGCCGCATTGCCCATTTTGATTTCTGGAGCAACAGGGTCAGACGATCCATAATAGAGGATGCAAGGGCAGACATACTTGTTTATGGAATGGGTGAGTCCCAGATTATTGAGATCGCCCGCAGGATTTCCGGCGGGGAGGATCTAACAGGAATACCCGGTACAGTAATCCTTTCAAAAGATGCCCCTGATGATGCAGTAATGCTCCCAGGTGAGGAGGATTCAATCAATGATACAAAAAGCTTTATTGAGCTTTACAGGCTTTTTTTCAGAAACCAGCATAAGGTAATGGCGCAGAAGGCAGCAAAACGTTATATTCTTCACTTTCCACCTCCCCAAACTGACACCTCTGCGCTTGACAATATTTTTGCACTGCCATTCATGAACCTGCCCCATCCATCATACAGGGAGACTATACCTGCCTATGAGATGATAAAGAATTCCATCATATCTCACAGGGGGTGCTTTTCAGGGTGTTCATTCTGTTCACTTACCCTTCATCAGGGTAAAAGGATAATAAGCCGGAGTAGGAATTCTATAATCAATGAGGTTAAAAAGCTGGCTGAACAACCTGAATTTAAAGGCCATATTACTGATATTGGCGGGCCGTCAGCAAACATGTATAGATCGGAAGAGCGTCGTGTAGGGAAAGAGTGTAGGATAGGGTGTAG
>CAZXUA010000021.1:0-35175 GCA_964643755.1 uncultured Desulfatiglans sp.
CCTGATTATTGCAGCCTTTTATAGCCGTTTAGAAAGAGCCGCACCCAATTGATTTGTCCAGCAATTGTTAAGGCATGATCCGGCCATTCTACATTTATGCTACACCAAGTTCACTGGTTGTCGATATTTGGTCTTTTCCTCAGCGTCTCGATACCCATCCAGATGATGGCTACATAAGCAATATAAAATGGATATACCAGTCCTAACTGGGGAATTATAAATTTGAGTATCGCCAAGATACTGGCTGCAATACTCAGCCAGCCGAGAATAGGCGAAAATGCCCTTGATTTCAGGATTGCCCATCCGGCGAAAAGCGTAGCCCACATAGTTGCATGATAGCCCGCGTTATACAAGCCGGTTAATATGGCATTGATTGCTCTATATGCTGAGACATCGCGGGTCGGGACGATCACATCCAACCCTGTTTTCCAGACAACAGTATCCATAATACCCACGGCAGCTGCGGCAGAAATAGCTATCAGCATTATGCATGTTAGATACGGGGCATCGGTGTGCATGCGCTCATGAAGCGCCAGGAAAAAGATCATCAATAAAAGGTAGCAAACCGAAATCAATAACAGGCATGTGTTGGTATAAACCGGTGAGGTTGAATATGCCTCCATCGCCTTAACAGGATCGCTCGGAATACCAAAGCGGTTGTATATTAAAACAGCCGCAATCCATACAAATATAGAAACAATTATCGCAATACCACCAAGTTTTTGAAGTTTCATAGTTCCTCCTATTTATGAAAGTTGGACATATTATTTCTGGCCTTCAGAGTCACTTCCGGGAAGTCAGATGAAGGCCCATCGAGTAGCGGTGAATCAATCCCTTTAAGATGCCTTTCAAAAAATGCAAGGGTATAGGCATTCATGATCCTCAGCATCTTCTGCCCGTCCATATTTCCAAGCAGCCCGGTATATTTTAAAAGAGGTGAATATACCGAAAGATCCATAAAATTTTCATGCTTAGATTCCATGACTGTAATGCAGTAGACATCTGTACTGGCTTTTTCCATCATATAATCGAACACCGTCTGATTTAACTTCCCGAGTGACGTAGCGGGTTCGCTGCTCATATACATGTACGGCTTATTCAGAGGAAGATCAATCAAATCTCCAACCGGAGCACCGCCGTCCATATTGATAGTCGCCTTTACTCGGTGATCTTCAAACAAAACCTGTGAAGCTGTAGCGCCTCCGAAAGACATTCCCAAGACCCCCACTTTTTCCATATCAAGCCTTCCATAAAAGGGGCCTGCCGGATCATCTGTATTCATCTTCTCCAGCCAGTCTATTACAAACTGCGTATCTGCAGTCCAGATATCGAGACTGCCACCCCAGGCTTCGGGTGTATTGAATTTTTTTATAAGTGCGATTGATGCTGCCTGATCACCTGATTTGATTTCTTCTGCACCTTTCTCCAGATTTGATATCGCCATATCGATTTTTTTTCTGGGTGAAAAGCGTATCTGCCTGCCGTCAGGAAATATTTCCACAACTGACTCATATGTGTGCCCGATGCTGAACACAGCGTAACCATGACTGGCCAGTTCTTCCATTAAAGCGGTGTTTTGCACGGCAATAGCGCCATAGCCATGTGAAAAAACAAGCACAGGATATGGCCCCTTTTTTTGTGATACTGGAGCCTCCTGATATGAATGGGTGCGGACAAGACGCAGATCATCAAAAAGTATAACTGCTGCTGCTTCACCAAGCCAAGTCAGACCAAGCATATCTGATGCATTCGGGTCAGTAAGCACTGCCTTTCCTGTAAGTCTTCTGTTCTTTAGATATTCCGATCTTCTGTCACTCCCGGACACATCGGCCGGATACCAGCCCCACACGGAAATCTCACGATAATCATCCGGATTATTGGTAAAAGTCTCCTCCCGTGATTTGTCCATAAGATACCACTGTCTTGTCCCTACCTGATGCTGTCCGGTAGGGACCGGTATTTTAAAAACAGGTAAGGCCCATGAAAGAACTCCTGAAACAATTAGAAAGAGGATCCCTGCTCCTGATAAAAGGGTTTTCCATAAGATTAGCCATCGGCTGCGGGGCTGTGTTCCTGCATCATGGTTGAGAAATTTTCTTTTTACACCGATACCCAGGATTATAATACCCGCAACGTAGGCAGGAACCATGTGCCAGCGCCAGCCTTCAATTATAAGGTGCAATAGAAAGACCAGGAATGTGCAGCCCGATAATATGGAGAAGGTAAATGATTTTTCTGTATTGCGTTTCAAAGACCAGATAATCACAGCCATAGCCAAAATCAGAAAGAAGATTTCCAAAACCCGCATAGGTATCCCCCCTTCGGCATTATATGTAAAAACGTAAAGCAGTGATAAGTTGAAAAGAGATTTGACTCGGAAGGGGAAAATATATGGAGTTCGTTTCTATATGTCAAAGTAAAATCATTCATGATAATTAGTTATATCCTTGCGAAAACAATTACAAAAATGATAAGGGCAATGAAAATAACAAAAATTCGGGTATGTGACATAAGTTAGGACCTCCTTATTCCCCTTCAATATAACGGTTTGATTCAACATTAAAATCAGCTTTATATTTTCACTTGATTTACCTGAACATAATGCGATAATTGCCAGGCCTTTGCATGATGTTTTGATGATGATTCGATGAAGCTTTACTGATAACACGAAAATCCGGATATTTAAAGGGAAGCAATCAGCCTTACTGCGGGAACTTTATGGGTGAACAATACCTTATTGGTGATCTGACAGTCGATACCGGGAACAATACTGTGAACCGCGGGAATGAAACTATTACTCTCTCACCTCGTACCTTCCAACTTCTGGTAGCACTGGCAAGGCGTACACCAAATGTGGTCAGCCGCCAGGAGCTCCTTGAGACTGTCTGGCCGGATGAATATGTAAATGATGAGACATTATCCCAGCGGGTGCGTGTCCTTAGAAAATCTCTTGGAGACCTGGACGAGACCCCCAGGTATATTTCGGCTGTCCGGGGATGGGGCTACCGCATGGTTGCGCCGGTTGTGCGGGTAGAAATCCCAAAGGAGAAAATCCGCTCCATTGCGGTTTTGCCTTTTACCAACATTACAGGTGACCCGCAACTGGAATACTTTGCTGATGGAATGACAGAGGCGTTGATTTCTGCCCTTGCAAAGATTAGGACCCTGAAGGTGATTTCACGTACATCAGTAATGAGTTATAAACTCACTAATAAGAAGGTTCCACAGATTGCCCGTGAACTTAAAGTAGATGCTATTATCGAGGGAACCTTGCTGGTAACAAAGGAACGGGTACGTGTCAGCGCACAGCTTGTTCACGGTGCAACGGAGGAGCATTTCTGGGCTGAAATATATGACCGCGACATTGGAGATGTTCTTGCGATGCATTCCGAGATCGCCCAGGCGATTGCCCGGGAGATTCGCGCTGTTGTTACCCCAGAGGAAGCGGAGAGGCTCAGTGGAAAACACCGCGTTGATCCGGGCGTCCTCGAATCCTATCTTAAGGGGCAATATTTCCTTGCTAAATACACACCTGATGATGTTCGCCGCGGGATCGGTTTTTTGGAGCAGGCTGTTGCCGGAGACCCTCTGTTTGCTGAAGCGCACTCAGTGCTTGCCCACGCGTATCTGACCGGCGGTTTGCCGACCGGAAACAACTTGAGCGTCATGAAACAGCGGCAGTTGCTTGTAATGGCCAGAAGCTCCGCTGAACATGCTTTGGATATTGACCAGGAGCTTGCCCTGGCCCATGGTGTTTTAGCAATGATATATCTCTTTCATGACTGGGACTGGGAAAAAGCAGAGCAGGCCATTGGCAGGGCGCAACATTTCGAACCCAACAATGCTCTGGTTCATATTTATCGCGCAGGCATTGCAGCGACCAAACTGGAATCCGAAAAGACACTGGAAGAACTGCATAGTGTCATCAGCCTTGATCCGGTCAACCTTGGTTTCCTGAGCGCGGCAGAGGAAATCTGCTGGTGGATAAGAGATTACCCCCAGGCAATTGCATATGCTTCCCAGGCCCTTGATCTTGATCCGGGCTATTCACGGGCTCATTTCGTTCTTGCCCGTGTATATGAGGCGCAGGGACGACTCGATGAAATGATCACAGAGTATGAGAAGGCAGGCTTTTTCACGAATAGCGGAGTCAAGAAAGCGCGCCGTGCGCTTCAGGATGGTGGGGCCTCCGGCTATTATCGATGGGCACTGGATGTGCAGCTAGGCGCCATGGGGGATAGCCCGGTGGATGGGGTAAAACGTCCGCCCAGTGAAGATAGACGGGCGATCTTTCAGGCCAGGAATTATGCCAAGGCTGGTGATGCGGATAATGCAATCAAATGCCTTGAACAATCCTACAAAGAGCGTGACGGACTTATGGTTCTGCTGAAGGCCTGGGAGTGGTTTGATCCTATCAGATCAAATGCCCGCTTCCAGTACCTTGTATGGCGGGTTGGTATTCCCTAGCCCTGCTTAATTAACCTTCACCCTCCAGCCAAAGGGATCATCCTTTTTGCCATACTGTATGCCTACTATCTCATCATAGAGTCTTTGAGACAACTGGCCCATTTTTCCGCCTGCAACAATATGATCTTCTCCCTTGTAGGTTATCTGACCAACCGGTGAGATAACAGCGGCAGTGCCTGTGCCAAATGCCTCTGTAAGTCTTCCGCTTCTTGCGGCTGCGATTACATCGTCTATAGAGATAGCCTTTTCAGCGACCTTCATGCCCCACCGTTTAACAAGCTGAATGGCTGAGTCCCTTGTTATGCCATGGAGCACGCTGCCAGCCAGTGGCGCTGTTATTACTTCATTATCAATAACAAAGAACATGTTCATTGTGCCCACCTCTTCAATGTACTTCCTTTTTGAGGCATCAAGCCACAACACCTGCGTAAACCCCTTTGCCTTTGCCTCTTCAGCGGCAAGCAGGCTTGCAGCGTAATTGCCTGCTGTTTTTGCCTCACCGGTTCCACCTATTGAGGCACGCACATATTTGTCCTCCACATATATCTTTATGGGGCTTAGCCCTTCTTTATAGTAGGCACCCACAGGAGAGAGTATAATAAAGGCAATATATTCCTTTGCAGGCCTTACACCAATGTGCGGTTCGGATGCAAACATGGCTGGGCGTATATAAAGTGATGTGCCCTGGTTTTTGGGTATCCAATCCTGTTCAAGGAGG
This sequence comes from uncultured Desulfatiglans sp., assembly GCA_964643755.1. Classification (GTDB taxonomy): domain Bacteria; phylum Desulfobacterota; class DSM-4660; order Desulfatiglandales; family HGW-15; genus JAAZBV01. Next base: position 5,186 of record CAZXUA010000021.1, read on the forward strand.
ATGAGCTTTTTGAGTGCATCCATGAAAAGGGATTTGTCCAGCTCAGGCATGCAAATACGTGTAGCCGAGCTGTTGAACCTCTTTATGTTCTCCTCCGGCCTGAAAAGATAGATGGTGCCGTCATCAGCCTTGTATGCCTTGAGCCCTTCAAATATCTCCTGACCGTAATGTATTGCCATGGCAGCAGGGTCTACACTGAAATTTCCATAAGGTACAATGCGGGGGTTGTACCATCCCTTTCCACTCTTATAATCCACTACAAACATATGGTCTGTAAAGATATTGCCAAAACCCAGGTTTGATTGATCTGCCGGTTTCTTTTTTAGTTTATCCGGCGCCACTTTTTGTATCGTGATTTCCATTTTAAAAATCTCCTTATATCAGCCTTATAACAAAGGGGGATTGCCTGTAAATCATTGAACCTTTTTGTCGAGACAGGGCATGCCTTGTCTCTGCGGATTACCCTTTGGATTCAAAAACTACAATTCTGGATAAATGCTAAGCAATATCCCTATTATTAAAGGATAATTAGCACACAGAATAGAGAAAGGCAATAAGCATGTTTTTTAGACCAACCTGTAAGGTGCCTTCCGAATATGTCTCATCTAATTATCTGACATGAGGGTCAACGAAGAGGCTCAGGGCTCAAGGTGCAGTGGAAAGGCTATAAAACGGTATAAGATTCAAGGTTCAAGATTCAAGATTTGTGGCTCAGGGTATAGAGAATGCAAAAATGTAATTCTTCTCGGTGAGCGTGAAAACAAGATTTTAAAACTCCGTGGTCTCCGTCTCCTTCCTGGCCCGCCATAGCCTTGGCGACGGAGGCCGTGGTGAAATCTCTTCGATCAAAAAGTGAAGTGAATATTTTAGGTCTCTATAGTCCTGGATATCGCCTTCTGTTTCATCTCATCAAAGAGGGCCTTCCATTCGGTTATCTTTGGTGACAGGGTAAAACCTCTATATCTCCCCCATGTCCTGTTTGCCCTCTCTGCCTGGATCTTAAAATCCATATCCTCCGGGTTGACTATCTTTCCATTTTCAACAAGCTTTTCAAAAAGGGGTATGCCATCTATCTCCTCGGATTTGTCAGCAATTACAAGCATATCATCCTGTTCATAAACCCTTATCCTGCCGGGTATGGATTCCTTGCCCGGTGAATTGCTGAATTTCATGTTGGGGTTTTCCCTTGTCATGGATCTCTTGAATGCGGCAGAGAGGGTATCTCGGTGGAAACCCCTGTAATAATAGCCCCCTGCACCCGGAAAAAGAATATTATCCGGTTCAACACCGGTCTCCTGTTTGAACAGGGCATATACCTCTTTTACCTTTTCAGGGGTTACCTCATCTTCAAAAACCATGAGCCTTCCTTCTATACCCTCTTCCCGCATCCTTTTATAATAGCTTACACACTGCCCTGCAATATCCCCTGAGTCAACGCGAATACCGATCCTTCTGTTATTAGGATATTTTTTCATTACAGCTATGGCATTTTCCATACCTACAGTCTCTGCATCCACAAGGTCAGATAAAAGGGATGCGCTGCCTGCGCCCCTTACAAATCCCTCCATTGCCTCTAATTCTGCTTTTTCAAGGGGCTTTTCAAAGGACTGAAATGAGCTTAAAAACTCATGACCAATGGTGCCTATAGGCCTGAAGAGCTCAGGGAACATGAACTCTGCTGCATCACATGAGGTGAACACCGGCTTTCCGCCATTACCTGTATAGATTGCCAGGAGTTTGGCAATGGCCATCTTCTCATCAGGGTCTGCCCTGTACCCGAACTCTGCATGTCTATTGCCTGCCGCCTCATACATGAGCCTCCCCTTTGTTGCATGGATAATTGAGCCATAGTATCTGCACATCTGTGGCTCTATGAACGAGACTAAGCCCCCCGGCCCCTCAAAGCTCATGCACGGGACACCGGCAAGAAAGGTCTGGCCCCCCGGAAATCCCCATATGTCTATTGATAAAAAGATTTCATCTCTGTGGGCGCTATCTATCATTGACCCAAACAATTTTTGAGGGAAAGCCTTTACCCATGAATTTTTTGAATACCATTCAACAGCAAGTTCAATATCTTTTTTTCTTAATGGCTTCAGGAACCACTGCCTCAGGAGCCATTCATGGCCTGCCATGATCAATCTGTCTTTTGCGCCCGGTTCAGGCAGCCCCTTTCTCATGGTAAGATGATAGGCTGCATCAGAGGCGCTCAGCTCCTCATCAACCGACCACATGGTGCGTTTATAGGTGTCTGATGATGGAAATCCCCCTGCTATAAACCATGATGCAAGGAATTCCTCTATCATCTCTTTACGCCTTTTTTCTATGTACCCCATTATATTTTCCTGTAAGGCTAACTACCCATAATCCTGATTAATTTATTGTGTTTATATCACCTCTGGCATAGTATCAGTTAATATTATTTTACAAAATATATTTTGTAGAATCGCAAAATAACCCTGTTTCAGGAGAAAGCCTGATGAAAAAACCGATAAAGATGTTTGCATTGGTCTCCCTGTTTCTGGTCATGCCCTTTGCGTCAGGATGTGGGGCAAGTATAAAAGACATTCAATCACAGCCCGTGATAAGATGTGATGAAAAGGCTGACGAGGCATTAATGGAGAATAACTATGAAAAGAGCGTAATCCTCCATGAATTTTTTATCAAGGAGCACCCTGAAAACGGTCTTGCCATGTATCACCTTGGATACAGCCACGGTCAGCTCAACGACCATGAAAATGAGATGAAATATTATGAGGAGGCGATCAGGCTCGGGTATTACGGGTCTGGCATATTCTTTAACCTGGGCATGGCCTACAGCGAGATGGAAAAATATGATGATGCTTTAAGGATATTTAAAAAGGCCATAAAGGTGGAGCCTGAAAGGGCTGATAACCATTTTGGTCTGGCATTGACCCTGAAAAAAACGGGTGATATAAAAGCGGCAGAGAGGGAGTTTTTAAAGGCTATTAAGATTGCCCCCGGTGATATTGATATCATATATTCTCTGGGCATGTTCTACCTTGAAAAAGGGCAAATGAAAAAGGCAAATAAACAGCTTGAAAAATTGATCAGAATCTCCCCTGATAATGAGATGACAATTGATCTTAAGTATGCGCTTGAGGCAGGAAGTGAAGATAATTCCGGTAATTGATCTCCTTAACGGCAAGGTCGTCCATGCAGTAAGGGGAGAGCGTGAAAAATACATGCCTGTAAAAAGTATTCTTGCTGAAGGGAGTGACCCGGAGGAAATAGCAAATGCCCTGATTAAGGTGACCGGCAGCAATCAGCTCTACATTGCTGATCTTGATGCTATCCTTAAAACAGGAGGTAACAGCGGGCTTTTTCCCATTTTTAAGTCACATGGCATATCCCTTATGGTTGATACAGGCGTTTCAGATGCGGGTTCTGCCTTAACCTTAAAAAGGGCAGGGGTAGACAGGATAATAATTGGAACAGAGACCATTTCTGATATTGATCAACTATCCGAGATTATATGGCAAATTGATCCTGATGAGCTGGTTTTGAGCATAGATGTCAAAAAAGGCATGGTGCTTTCAAAGGCAGATGGGCTTAAGGGGGTTGACCCTGTCAGGGCAATAGAGATGTTTACAGGAAGGGGTTTAAACAGTTTTATCATCCTTGCCCTTGACCTTGTCGGTTCAGGCGGGGGGCCTGATACAGGGCTGATAAGCCAGGTGCGAAAGGAGTTCCCCTCTCATACGATTATTTCCGGGGGCGGGGTAAGATCGCCCAGCCACCTTAGTCAGTTAAAGAATGCAGGCGCAGATGGTGTTCTTATCGCAACCGCCCTTCACATGGGCTGGATAAAAAGAGATGATATCCAGGGCAATAGCATTTAGTAAAAAAAACGCTTGACAGAAACCCCCTTCAGATTATCTACTCCCTGTACTTTACATTTTCGTTTACATCATTATCATTGATGCCATGAATGTATAGAGTTAAGCAGGTGCAAGGGTAAAAAAGGAGGCAAATAATGTATTCAAAGACAGTAATGGATCATTTCAAGAAGCCAAGAAATGTCGGGACAATAGAAGATGCTGATGCGATCGGCGAGGTAGGGAACCCCCTTTGCGGCGACATGATGACCATATATCTCAAGATTGAGGATGAAAGGATAGCTGATATCAAATTCCAGACCTTTGGCTGTGGTGCTGCGATTGCTGTTTCAAGCATGCTCACTGAGATGGCAAAGGGCAAGACAATAGAAGAGGCAAAAAGGATCACAAACAAGGATGTTGCGGATGCCCTTGAGGGGCTCCCTAAAAACAAACTCCACTGTTCAAACCTGGGAGCTGATGCCCTTCAGGTCGCAATAAAGGATTATGAAGAGCGGAAGGCGGGAAAGCCCAGGCCGGTAAAGCAAGAATCTGATAAGCATGAACATGCGGAAAAGGATGCCTGTTACTGCCCGTATTGCGATAGTGAGGTGAGTGAGGGTGAGCCATTCTGCAAGACATGCAATAATGCACTTGTTCAGCTCAAATAGATATCTGCCGGAGGGATGAATTCACTATGATAAACCTTGACCATATATCAGCCAATCCAATCCTGCCTGAGGTGCAGGAGGCCATGATTGATGTGATAAGGAATAACTATGGCAACCCTTCCAGCCAGCACAGCCTGGGTGATGCAGCGGCAACCGCGCTGGAGGCGGCAAGGGATTCTGTTTCTGCCCTTATCAATTGCCCTGTTTCAAAGGAGATAATCTTTACATCTGGCGGCACTGAATCGGTTAATCATGCAATAAAGGGTGTCGCCTTTGCAAAGGCTGATAAGGGAAAGCATATTATTACCTCCAATATAGAACACAGCTCTGTTATCAGGTCACTCAAGCGGCTTAAATTGTTTGACTACAATGTAACATCCGTATCCGTGGATAAATATGGCATGGTTGACCCTGCCGAGATAGAGGCGGCCATACAGGATGATACAATCCTCATATCCATCATGCATTCCAACAATGAGATAGGCACCATACAGCCCATAAAGGAGATCGGCGAGATAGCAAAGGCGCACAAGGTACTCTTTCACAGTGATGCAGTGGACTCTGTCGGTGTTATACCTGTGGATGTGCAGGAGCTTGGCGTTGATCTGTTGAGTTTCGGGTCAAACCCATTTTATGGTCCTGCGGGCGCAGGGGGCCTGTATATCAAAAGAGGAACAGCCATATGGCCCATGTTTGATGGCGGTGTTCAGGAGAACAATAAAAGGGCAGGCACCGAAAACATGATAGGCATAGTCGGCATGGGAAAGGCTGCTGAACTTGCAAAAAGGGATATGGGAAAAAGGATTGCCCACACAAAGATGCTTAAGGAAAAATTCTTGAAAGAGCTGCCCAATTACCTTGATGAATATATTATTAACGGCCATCCGGAAAAGTGCCTCCCCAATCATATAAGCATCTCCCTGAAATATATAGAGGGTGAAAGTGTTGTGCTCATGCTTGATGATGAGGGGATAGCTGTCTCCACCAGGTCAGCATGTGCGGCAGGGGCATTAAGGGCATCCCATGTGCTTCTGGCAATCGGGCATGAATTTGCAGATGCACAGGGCACAATGGTGATAACATTCGGAATCGAAAACACAGAAGAGGATGTTGAGCGGTTTTTAAAGGTGCTCAAAGAGACGGCGGTCTCCTTGAGGGAGATATCACCTCTGTATAAGAAGTAGTCCGGGCCATTATCGTAAAGAGACACAACGATAATAAAGGTAACACATAGCATTATTATTAAGGGATGATTTATGAGGATAGTATCAATAGCAACAAGCAGAAAAAAGGGGACAAGAAAGAGCCCGCAGGATTCTGTTGTGGTAAAAAAGGATTACGGGATAGATGGCGATGGCCATTCAGGGTTATGGCACAGGCAGGTGAGCTTTCTCTCCTCTGAGAGCATAGCAGAGGCAAGGGCGCGCGGCCTTAATGTAACCTTTGGTGACTTTGCAGAGAATTTTGCCACAGAGGGGGTTGATTGGAAAAAGATACCAGTAGGAACAAGGGTTAAACTTGGCGATACAACGCTTGTTGAGGTGACCCAGATAGGAAAGGAGTGTCACAACAAATGCGCCATATACTACCAGGCAGGCGACTGCATAATGCCCAGGGAGGGCATCTTTGCAAAGGTGCTTGAAGGGGGCACTGTTAACAAGGGTGACCCCATCCTGATCCTTGGCCCTGAAAAGGCAGAGGGGCTGAACTGAACATGGATCAGTGCCCTGAAAAATTATTTGAAGAGCGCATATCCGGCGCAGAGGTAAGCCGAACCTTTAAAATAACAAGGTTTGAAAATGGCGTGGCTGCGCCAGACCATCATGAACTCATAGGCGAAGAGCCGCTCCTCATGAGGATTGAAGAAAACCCCTATTCTGTTGTTATGCGCACCCCGGGTGATGAGATATTTCATGCGGCTGGCTTCTGCCTGGCAGAGGGGATAGTGGATGACCATACTGATTTTAATTCCATAGGCTTTTGCGCAGATATGGACCCCAATGTGGTGGAAATAACACTTACGCCTGAAAGGCTTGAAAAGGTCTCCCCGCTCCTTGAAAGAAAGGGGTTTATCAGCCAGACAAGCTGCGGCATATGCGGCAAGGGGCTGATCAGCGAGATATCCCAGATATTGAGGCGGGGGGAGATAAAGAGGCGGATCACACCGAATGAAATCCGCATGGCAGGCGAGAGGCTCGAAGAGACTCAGAAACTTTACAATATAACACGCGGCTCTCATGCCATTGTTGTGCTTGATAATAATCTTGAGGTCATCTCGAAGGGGGAGGATGTGGGACGCCACAATGCCCTTGACAAGGCAATCGGCAGGGCTTTAATGGGTAAAAGGCTCCCTGATGCCTTTATGGTGGTGCTTTCATCAAGGATAAGCTTTGAGATGATCCAGAAGACAAACCGCGCAGGCATATTCTTTATCCTGAGCGCCTCAAGGCCAACCGCCCTTGCTGTGGAGCTTGCCAACAGCCTTAATATGACCCTTGTGTGCCTGAGTGACTGGAAGGATATGATAGTTTTCAGTGGACAGGAGAGGATTATATGGTAATATCCTCACAATTTCTGCGGCAGCAGTCATGGTTCTACAATTAGAACCAATTCCTGTTCTGAGGGGGTTTTTGAGTGTCAGTTGAAGATATCAAGACCGGCAATAGTTTAACCATAATATACAGATTTAAAAACTGGACACCGGTTATCCTGTCATGTGTTGTAGGTCTGGTGCTGCTTGTATCAGGGCTGCAAAAGGCCTTTGGGGTAGACCTATTTATCCGCCAGATACGGGATTATGAGATAATTTCAAACCCATTACTTATTATACTGGGGGCCTGGGCACTTATTACCCTTGAATGCACTCTCGGGGCAGCCCTTACAGTAAATTTTCAGCCAAAAATAGCAGTGCCCCTGGGAGGTATCCTGTTTCTGATATTTATAGCCGCAACCGGGTGGGCATGGTATACAGGGGCCACAGATGACTGTGGCTGTTTCGGATCATGGATTGAGCGGACACCGCAAGAGGCCATGCTTGAGGATATAGTGATCCTCTGTTTTATAATAATTGCATGGAGATGGAACAGGTCCTTTAAGAAATGGCCCCATTTTATGAAGGAGTTTCTGGTTGCCATCGCCTTTTTTGCCGGTCTCTCTTTGCCCATTATTGCAGGGCCGGTCATAGACCGTATAACGAGCGCCCTTACCGGGCCAGCCAAAGAGGGGTTTGAACCATTTGTGCTGGATTTTCCGGAAAAGGATCTGTCCCGTGGAAAACATATCATAATAATTATGGCTACCGACTGCCCCCATTGCAAGGAAGAGATGGAAAACCTCAATAAAATCGCGGAAGATAAAGATCTGCCCGATGTTATTGCCTTTGTTATGAATAACAAGGAGCAGCGGGATGATTTTATATTTGAGTTTGAGCCCGCCTTTGAGATCTACCAGATAAAGGATGATGACTACTGGCGTCTTCTTGGCGACGGTGATATCCCCAGGATTATTCTGATAAATGACGGTATAGTGGTAAAGAAATGGGATCTGATTCCCCCTGATCTGAATTCGTTAAAGGCCGCTGCTGCAAGATAATAAAATAAAGTTTTAAGGATTTAAAAATGACAGGTCATGATAGAGGGCATTATTCAAAAAAACACCCCGTAGAAAAAGAGGTTAACCCGGCCATTGCAAGGGCTATTGAGGATAAATCAAAGGATAAAAAGATCACCTGCGCTGCTGCCTTTAAAATAGCAGATATTTGCGGGACTACGCCGGCCGAGGTCGGTTTTACCATAGACAGGCTTGAAATTCGTATTGTCCGCTGCCAGATGGGCATATTCGGTTATGAGCCTGAGAATAAGGCGGTTAAGCCGATGGATGTTATCCCGGAGGAGCTTGAAAAGGCTATCAGAGCTAAGATCAAGGATGGGAGGCTTCAATGCGCCTCTGCATGGGAGATAGCAAAAGCCCTAAACATACCTAAAATGGATGTCTCATCAGCATGTGAAGGGCTGGGCATAAAGATAAAACCATGCCAGCTTGGGGCATTTTAATAAAAGCTGTCAGCGGTCAGCATTCAGCTATCAGCTAAAGCAAAAAGGGTTCATTCCTAAAGTACATTAATACGTTTAACAAAAAGCCTCAATCTCCTTTTAAGAAACATTGAGGCTTTTTGTTACTGAGTCAGACTTAACAGCTTGTACAGCTGCTGCATGAATCGCCTTTTGGCAGGTTTGAGGTTATTGAAAAACCTGAACCCCTTGGGCCGCTAACAAAATCCACACTTATGGGCTTTGCCTGCTCAAGAAGGGTTTTATCTATCAGGTATGTAACGCCATTATCCTTGATGATCTCATCATTTTCTGCCGGCTCATCCAGAGCCATTCCGATTGACGGGCCTGATCACCCGCCCTCTGAGAGAAATAACCTTATATATGAAGGGTCTTTCTGCGCCTTTAGAAAATCTGTAATCTTTTCATTTGCCATTTCTGTTACTGTTAGCATTATTGCCTCCTTCCGGGTAAAAAATCCCTAAAATTATAGGGGTAAAATATACATATTATTCGTCATGTCAAATTTTTTTCTTAAATCACAAGGCTCATCTAACATTTTCTCGTTTTTCTCGTTACCACGGTCTCCGTGGTAATACATGCTTTGACGCTCTGCGTCAGGCACTTCATTCATCAGGTTATTAAAACTTTAACATTCAACTAAGAGCAAATAAAAAAGTTAGTATGAAGATAATAGAAACCAGATAAAAATATTCAACAACAGTTGCTGTATTATGGATATCACCATGCCTTTTGAATAATAACATCAGGTATTGAATAGTGTTTACTGTTCAATGTATAAATCTTTCCTCCATTTAGGTGGGCTGTTGCGGCAAGAATAGCATCATTAATATCCATACCATTCTTAGGATTCCACGTCCGGTAATATTCTCCGGCCAGATCTACAATCTTCTGGTTTACAGGCGCTGTCTGAAATTGAGTTAAAAAAAGGAGTGTATCATCCTCCTCTTGCGGGCGCATAAAGAATATTACCTCAGAACGCTGCATTGCACCTGTCCATAGTTCATATTTTTCAATATCATGTAATTTTTTAAGGAGTCGCAGGGCTTTCTTTTCGCCCCTCAAGTGCCATATAAGGATATCAGAGTCAATAAAGGCTTTCATCCTTTTTTGTACCTCTCCTGAGACTGACGCATAATGCCTCTGATTTTTTGAATGGTCTCATTTACAGGTTCATTACGTTTCCAGCTTCCGCAGGTACGCGTAAAAATGTCTAGCTCTTTATCATTATCTATCTGCTGTGCATAATTTTTTATGGCGTTTTCAATAACCGCTTTTCGGGATATTTTTAGATGTCTTGCGATTCCTCCTATTTTATTTATGACATCTTCATTAACCCTTGCAGACATTATTTTATCCATCTGATTACCTCCTGTAATAATGTTTACATGCTAATGTAAGCATTATTAGTTGTCAATTTTTAAAAGTGATGTTTTCTCGTTACCACGGTCTCCGTGGTAATGCATGCTTTGACGCTCTGCGTCAGGTCGTCCATTCAAAAGGTTATTTGAAAATGTCATTAATTTAAAGGTACTGACCATTGAGCCAGGGTATTATCCTGTCAAACTCCCCTGTGAGTTTTTTAAAGGCCATACCCCTGTGGCTGATTTGGTTTTTTTCCTCATTTGTCATCCGGGCAAATGTCTTTGAGAATAGGGGGTAATAGAACAGGGGGTCATAACCAAATCCCATGTTGCCATCAGGGGCTTCCAATATTATTCCTTCAACTTTACCGGTATATGTTTTGGCATCACCATTGGGCAGGGCTACTGCCACAACAGTTTCAAAACGGGCATCTCTGTTTTTAACCCCCTTAAGCTCCCTTAAAAGTTTCAGGTTGTTTTCCTCATCTGTGGCTTGATCTCCTGCGTACCGGGCAGAATATACGCCGGGGGCGCCATTTAACGCCTCAACAACAAGCCCTGAATCATCGGCTATTGCAGGGAGCCCAAGCGCCTTTGCTGTAAAGACCGCCTTTAAGCAGGCATTCTCCTTAAAGCTCTTTCCATCCTCAATAACCTCTGGTATGGGGTCAAAATCATCAAGGGTTTTAACTTCAACACCATAGCCATGTAAAAGTCCCAGAATCTCCTCCACCTTTCCTCTGTTTCTGGTTGCGATAACAACTGATATCATCTTCATTGAATAACTATTCGCTCCTGTCCGGCCATCTCTCTCTCCATCCTTTTTGCCTCATCCTCGTACCCCGGCTTTCCTGCCATTGCAAACATGGCCTTCTTGTATGCCTCAACACCAGGCTGTATAAATGGGTTATGGCCAAAAAGATACCCGCTTATGGCCACGGATTTTTCCATCAGGTAATATAGCTGCCCTATATTAAATGCATTTCTTTCAGGGATATTAATGGTCATGTTTGGAACCCCGCCCTTATAATGGGCCCATGCAGGCCCCTCTATCACCTTTCTGTTTATGAAATTCATATCAAGGCCCCTGTCAGATAAGAAATTGAGTCCGTCAATGTTGTCCGCATCCCCGGGTATATCTATCCTGTTGTCATGCCTTTCAAGCAGAAGGAATGTTTCAAGGAGGTTTCTCTCACCATCCTGAACCATCTGGCCGTTCGCATGGAGCTTTTCAGAGTAGAGTGATGTGGATAGCCACATCCCGTGCCCCTTGTGCCCCTCGCTTTCAGGGAAGAGCTGCTCCATCCACCTGGCAACGGGCATGAGGGAGTTTGAGTTGGTGGCGATCACCTCTATCTTTTTACCCTTGAGCCATGCAGCGTGCCTTACAGCCGCATGCACAAGAGCCGGGTTTTTCCAGAAATAATCTCCCTGTGTAATCTCCCTCATTGCCTTAAACCCTGCTATGAACTCCTCTATATCAATATTTGCCATAGCAAGGCCGATAAGACCCACGTCAGACAAAACAGAAAACCTGCCTCCTATGTCATCCGGCACAACAAAGGTCTCATACCCCTTTTTAACAGCAAGGCTTTTTAACGCACCCTTAAGCTTATCAGTAGTGGCTATTATGAGACGGTCTGCCTCCTTGCCGAAGTTTTTTTCCATGAGGCTGCGTATGATCCTGAAGGCAATGGCGGTTTCAGTGGTTGTGCCCGATTTTGAGATCACATTAACGGCAATGCGCTTGCCATCGAGCATATCAAGGGTGTCCCTGAAATAGTCCGGGTCCATGTTCTGGCCTAAAAAATAGAGCTCAGGGGCGTTACCCCGCTCCTCTCTTGTGAGCTGATTAAAGTAGTTGTGGGTGAGTGCCCTGATGGTCGCCTCAATACCGAGGTATGAGCCGCCGATTCCAAGCGAAACAAAGGCATCTATCTGAGGCGCTATCTTTTTTGCTAGGGCATTGATCCTTTCTATATGCTCCCCTGATATCTTTACAGGGTGATCAACCCAGCCTGTCATGGGTATATTGTTATCAAGGATATCTCCCCTGTTAGTTAGGAGCATGCTGTGTGCCTTGACTGCATCAGGGATAATGGCCTCAATATCACCCTTTGTAATGGGGTTATCACCTGGCGCATTAAAGATGTTGGTGATATCTATTGATATCCGGTTATCCTCTCTGAATTTATCAGTATCAAAGGGGGGACACCTGGTTTTCCCCCTGTCTGCCTGTTTTGTTATGGTATTATTTTCACCGTATTCTGAAACATTTATTCTGGTCATGAGATAAAGCCCCCCTTTCCAAAGAAAGGGATATGGTGCATGAGTATAAAAGAATATGCAAGTTTTTAATTGGCTGAACCCTTTTTGTACCTGACCATTTTATGCTCATAGAGCCTGGCATCAGAGAGCCCGATGAGTGCATCCTGATCATTATGGTTTATTAGCTCATCGCTGTTTGATATCCCATAGCTGATATTTATCTTGAATCGATTTAAGCCCCATTCAAAGGTATGCTGATCCAGCGCCTCTATCACCCTTTGCATGATTGCATGGGCCTCTTTGAGCCCTGTTTCAGGCAGAAGGATGGCGAATTCATCGCCCCCGAAGCGGGTTACTATATCTGGCAGTCGAAATGATTTTTTAAGGATGGAGGCATATTCCATCAGGACATAATCGCCTGCCTGGTGGCCCATTGTATCATTTATTCCCTTAAAATCATCCATATCTGTAAGAATAAGAGAGACTGGCTTCTTATAACGCTCTGCTCTTGGGAGCTCCTTTTCAATAAAATCAAAGAGCCCTTTGCGGTTATAGACGCCTGTGAGGTTGTCTGTTACAGATGCCTCCTTAAGCCTGTAATATTCCCGGGCATTTTTGAGCGAAAGGGAGAGCATGTTTCTTAGCGTATCTTTCATGACAGGCTCTTCGCTCTTATTTCCTGATGGCCAACCGCTAAAAAGCATAAAACCAGGGGTCTCATTTGAAAGATGAAGAGGGGAGATATCAATCTGTTCGCTGGAGGTTACCACAGGTTTGGTGATGGGGATATAATCAAAATCAACCCCCGCTTCAGAAATCTCCTGGCCGTATTCGGAATTGACCCTCTGGATGATATCATGAATAAGCCGGCCATTATCAGGGCTTATTCCTGTTATGTCCGCATGCAGGGCAAGCTTCCAGTGTGAACCCATCCTGTATAAAAGGCCAAACAGGCGATATTCCATTGCACGCGGAAGCCCTGCATCTATCATCCTATTTAAGATATTATCCCAGCCGGCCTCATAGGATATCTTACTGCTTAAGATATTGATAAAGCTCAACTCCCGGTTTCTCTTCTTCAGCGATGCGGTCTCCTCTTCAAGCCTGATATTCAGCTCCTTTAGTCTCTCCATCATGCCCAGTATCTCTATAAAGGCACCTCTGTTTTCAAGCCCCCCGATCACTGTTTCCATGAGGCGTTCAGCAAAAAACCTCTTTGGAATATAGGCGTAAATACCCTGTTGCAGCATCATGTTAAGCTCGTCTGATGCGATATCCTGCCCGTAAAAAATGATGCATGCCCTGGATCTATTCTGCTGGAACCTGTAAAAGATATTGGCCTTTTCCCCTATTTGGTCATAATCTGCAATGATCAGGGCAGGGCCATCTTCACTCAATCCCTTTTCTACCCCCATGTCAGGGGGGATTGTGGTAATCTTATATTTATCTGAGCCGAGGATGCCCTTCAGCGCCTCTTCATCTTCTACTGTGTTACTTATCAAAAAAATCTTTTCGCACATAATAACCATATTTTATAAAAATAATGTATAATTTTATGCAAATTATATGCCCTCAAAGTAGATATATTTTATACTGTGAAAAATTTTACGGGGGGAAGTTCTTTCAGGCCTTTGTATTTACTGATGGTCAGGGTATTTTTGGGAGATATTTTTCAATATATCGTAGCATCTGAAAAAGGCAGCTACTATATCCGGGTCAAAGTGTCTGCCAGAGGATTTTTTAATTTCGTTAATTATTTCATACTCATCCCATGGTTTTTTATACACCCTTTGTGAGCAGAGGGCGTCATAAACATCGGCAAGTGCGACAATTCTGCCGAAGAGTGGGATATCCTTTCCCTTTTTTGCAGTGGACCTGAGATGCTCACCGGGGAATAACCCGACATTAAACTTGTCTATTCCATTACTTAGGCCCGGGTATCCTGTGCCATCCCATTTCTCATGGTGGTTCAGGGCCACCTCCATAGCGACTGAGTCAAAGTCTGACTGCCCGTCCTTAAAAAGCCTTGCCCCGAGCCAGGTATGGGACTTTATTATTTCAAACTCATCAATGGTCAGCCTTGCAGGTTTTTTTAGGATAATATCGCTTATGGCAACCTTTCCAACATCATGGAGCATAGCTGCCATCCTTAACAGATCCCTGTTATGCTCTATCTCCTCATCTGATATGCCTGCTGCCTTTGCCCATGCCTCATATATTTCAACCGAATATGCGCCAACACGGTTTACATGCGCCCCTGTCTCTTTCGGGTCCCTCAGCTCTGCCATGCTTATCATCCTGAGCAGGGTATTCCTTGTTGCCTGTGCCCTCTCTATTGCAAGCCCTGCATTTGATGCAAAATGTATTACAAGAGGCTGGTCTGATTCAGGAAAAGGGATTATATTCCCGCCGGAATCCATGCAATTGATCAGTTGCATAACACCAAGGGTATCGTTCCTAAGATTGGTGATGGGCACGGTCAGCATGGATCTGCTCCTGTACCCGGAAAGCCTGTCAAACTCCGAATCAAAGTAATAGGGCGCTGACTTTGGCAGGCTGTAAACATCAGGTATTGAAACGGTCTTCCTGTTTTTTGCGACATAACCTGCTATTGACCCTGTATCCACAGGTATGGTGTAGGTATTGTAAATAAGTTTTCTGCCAGATGGGAGCTGCTTCTGGAGGGTGTTGTTCTGTGAATGGCTGAACCTGAGCCTGTCACCCTCCTTCAGATAAATGGAACCTGCGTCTGCATTAAGGAAGAGCCTGACATTTGCAAGTATCCGCTCAAGCAGTATATCGAGGTCCCTTACCTGATTAAGATCAAGGCTTATACGGTTTAAAAGCTCTAATTTTTGCTGTAAATCCATATTGTGCAGGCCAATTAAATACCGGGATTTCTCCCGGCCCGGTTAAAAGTCCCATTCTGTTTTTACCTTTTTCTCTGCTGATGCCCGATAAAACTCGACACTATTACCACATTATTATTTGGATTAAAACAAGATATTAACCTTGACCTGTCTGATGCTCCTCTGGTAAAGAATCTCTATGAATATACCTATGAACATACTCGATTACATAATACTTGTTCCCCTCTTATACCTTACTATCAAGGGCATTATAAGAGGATTAATCAGGGAGTTGGCATCCCTTGCAGGTATTATCCTGGGCATATGGCTCGGTAATTTATACCAGCCCGAGGTCACAGGGGTTATAAGCAGATACCTTCCTGAAACCAGGTTTATGCCCCTTGTCAGCCTTGCACTGGTATTTATCCTGATGGTAATTCTCTGTAACTTGGCGGGGTGGGGCGTCAGGTTTATTTTTAAAAAAGCACTGCTTGGATGGTTTGACAGGCTCATGGGCGGGGTTTTTGCCGTGATAAAGACCATATTCCTTGCCTATGTCTTTATAATTATACTTACCTTTTATACACCTAAAAACGGCCCCCTGATATCTGAGTCCCTTCTTGCGCCATGGATTATCAGGTCATACCAGTATATCACAGACCTTGTATCGCCGGATCATTATGAAAAATGGAAAAAGAAGATAGTAGGGCAGGCTGATCGGATAAACAGCATCATAAAAGAAAAAGACAAAAATGACCGACCTGAAAAGTAGAGAAGAGCTGGCTACATCAATTATTGAGCTGGTAGAACTTACTGAAAAACTGAGGAGCCCTGAGGGCTGTCCATGGGACAGGGAGCAGACCTACTCAAGCGTTAAGATGTATCTGCTTGAGGAGTGTTATGAGGCGCTTGATGTAATCGAGAAAGAGGATTACAAAGAGATGTGCGTCGAGCTCGGGGATCTCCTCTTTATGATAGTGTTTCTGGCTCAGTTGAGCCATGAAAAGGCCCTCTTCAGCATGACCGATATCATCAAAAATATTGTCAAAAAGATGAAATTTCGTCACCCTCATGTGTTTGGAGACATGGTTGTAGAAAACAGCGAAGAGGTTAAACAGAACTGGCAGAAGCTGAAGATGCAGGAAAAGGGGAATGTGAATAAAACAGCATCCTCCATACTTGAGGATGTGCCCCTCTGCCTCCCTGCACTTTTAAGGGCGCACAGACTGAGCAAAAAGGCATCAAAGAGCGGGTTTGACTGGAAAACAAAGGAGGATGTCTGGGAGAAGGTCAAAGAGGAGTTTAAAGAACTCTCTGATGCTGTAAAAGATAAAGACCGCGACCGGGTCAGGGAAGAGACAGGGGACCTCTTTTTCACCCTTGTAAATCTTGCGCGGCACTGGGATTTCAACAGTGAGGAGCTTTTACGGGATGCAAACAACAAGTTTGTTGACCGGTTTAAAAGGATGGAGCATGAGCTTAACTCCTCCGGTATAAAGCTTGACGAGGCATCCTGTGATGATATGAACAGGGCCTGGGATAAGATAAAGAAAAAGTGAGAGTGATTGACCCGTAATGGTAAAGAGAGGAAAAAGGGGGTTGCTCCTCCGGCTTGCAAGGCTTTTCGCAAAGTTACTGTTACTGTTCGTGCTGTTTTCGCTCCTGGAGGTATTTGCGTTTAGATTTATAAACCCTCCAACTACAATGCCTGTTATAGTGACCCGGATACAGAATCTGTTTTTACCCGAAGATGAAGATTTAATTGTGCCAAAGGGCGAATGGCGGCCTATTAAGAGTATCTCCCCCAATCTTGTAAGGGCTGTGATGGCAGCAGAGGATCAAAGGTTTATGTCCCACAGCGGTTTTGATTACCAGGAATTGAACAGGACGGTAAAGGATATCGTAAAGAGGAAAAGGGTGAGAGGGGCATCTACCATAACAATGCAGATGGCACGCTCTGTTTTTTTATGGAAAGGCATGGATATCATAAGAAAGCTGCTTGAGGTATATTATACGGTACTGATAGAGGCAGTAATGCCAAAGGTCAGGATCATGGAGCTGTACCTGAATTCCGTGGACTGGGGTACCGGGGTCACAGGCGCTGAGGCTGCCTCAAAAAAATATTTTCATAAGAGTGCATCAGGACTTACTGCTGAAGAGGCAGCCCTTATGGCTGCCATACTGCCAAACCCCCACAGGTGGTCGCCTGTGAGCCCCAGCAGGTATATCCTCTCTCGTCAAAGGAGCATACTTAAGAGCATGAAGATGATGCATATGTGAACAGAAGGGTGTTTTCTATTTTTAACAAAAAATGGAATTTGGAGCATAAACAATGGCACAAAAACATTTCTTGAACAGGATAAAAATTTTTTTATATCTTGCTGTATTTGTAATTTTATTAAAGGGCGCCTGCGCTTTTGGCTATGTAATGCCGGAAGATCAGATACTTGATTTTATGTGCAATAATTTCATAAAGGTGCGTACCGTTTCAATAATACATTCCACTTTACAGATATCCGGGGTTAATGAAAGGGTCTTTACAGAACAGATATGGCTTGAATCACCGGACAGATTTTCAGTTAAGGCCCTTGATCGCATGGGTAACAGGGATGTTGTTTCGCCTGATCTTTTGTATTACCAGCTCTTTGTTATGAACAGCCGTGAGAGGATAGAGAGACTTCTGCTTTCACTTGGCGTAGATATATCACAGACCTCTTATACCCGGCTTGACGGGGTAATTTCGTTCATGATCGGGGAGAGGGTGCCTGACAGTCCTAAACTTATTATAGAAAAAGAGAGATTCCTGCCGCTCCTGATATCATACCGCATACCAGGGGAGGATGCGCTTGTCACTGTAACCTTCAGGGATTACCAGAAAACAGTATCCGGCTGGCACCCCTTTGAAATTATATATAAAAAGGGTGACTCTCTCACAGAAAAATACACGGTACAGAGTATTGAGGAGAATATCCCTGTGAATAAATTGCCCATGAACAAAAACCCTGAATATCAGCTCCCCCAAAAGGCTGAGACCGAGAAGATTACGCCTGAACCCCTTACTGAGAGCTCTGAGAAAGAGATACAACACCTTCAGGATGTCCTTAAGACCTACGAAGAGCAGTACAGGTAAGAGCCTGTCATGGAAAAAGCGAGAAGGTATACTGTAGGGGTGGCAATATGCGCCCCCCTTGAAGGTATCTTTACCTATTCTGTGCCTGATGGCATCTCGCCTGATGTTGCTATCGGTAAAAGGGTGCTTGTGCCCGTGCGGAACAGAGAGCTCACAGGCTATATCGTTGATACAGACCAGGGTAATACCCCACCAGATTATGAGCTTAAAGAGATCAGGGACATCATTGATCAGACACCTCTCTTTGGCCCTAACCTTGTCCCATTTTTCAGGTGGATATCAGAATATTACATGCACCCTTTAGGCATGGTCATACAGTCAGCGCTCCCTAGCGGTCTCAATGCACACCAGTTCAAGTCAGGGGTTATTACAGATAAGGGTATTGAGGCGATAGATTCACATGGCCTTACCCCGGATCAGCGGAATCTCCTTGTCTGGATCAGGGAAAACCCCGGAAAGCGCCTTCCCTCTCCCCTGTACAGGTTTTACCAGCTAGAAAACCGTGGGCTTATTACAATTAAACTACAGCAGCAAAAGGAAAGGACAGGCCCGCTCAAGTGGAAATATGTGAGGTACAGGGATGATAAAAATATAAATGATATTCTGAACGCAAGGGGTATTAGCTTGAAGGCGGATAATGAGGCCGCCTTTCTTGAGTCTCTTACGGTAGAGGAAGGCCTTCCTTTACGGCAGCTTTATGAAAGGTTTTCCAATGGCAGTTATCTTGTGGACAAGTGGGTCAGAAAGGGTGTGCTTGAAAAATACCAGAAAGAGGTCTCCAGGTTGTGCCCTTCGGGTGAAGAGATAATCCAGAGCCCTCAGCCACTCCTGTCAGAACAGCAGGGGAAATGCCTGTCCGCCATAAAGAAAGGTATGGACAAAGGGAAGTTTTCAACATTTCTATTATACGGTGTAACAGGGAGCGGTAAGACAGAGGTCTATTATAATGCCATCTCTCATGCCCTGTCCCTTGGAAGGCAGGCTATTCTACTGGTGCCGGAGATAGCGCTTACCATCTTTACTGAGGGGATGTTCCGTTCAAGGCTCGGAAACAGGGTTGCCATTTTTCACAGCGGGCTCTCAGATGGGGAGAGGTATGAACAGTGGATGATGATGGCTAAAGGTGAAATAGACCTTGTGATAGGCGCAAGGTCTGCGCTCTTTGCCCCCCTTAACAGGCTTGGCCTTATTATCGTGGATGAGGAGTATGACTCATCATACAAGCAGGATGAGTCGCCAAGGTACCAGGCAAGGGATGCGGCTGTTGCAAGGGGCAAGATGGCGAATGCTGTTGTGGTATTAGGCGCAGGCACACCATCTGTGCAGTCATATTATAACACCGAAAAGGGGCAGTACACCCTCCTCATAATGCCTGAGAGGGTAGAACAGCGGCCTTTGCCAGATATCAGGATCGTGGATATGAGGTCTGTGCTTGAGATGGGCCATTGTGATAAAATGACACTTTTAAGCCCTGTATTAAGAAATGCCCTTAAAGAGAATTTTGAAAAGAGAAAACAGGCCATCCTCTTTTTAAACCGGAGGGGGTTCAGCAAGATATACCTCTGCCCTGCTTGCGGGGAATCAATAAGGTGCCCCAACTGTGACCTCACGCTCACTTATCACCTGCATGCAAGGGAACTCACCTGTCATTACTGTGAATACAGGATACCGCCCGATAACAGATGTCCGTCATGTGGGCATGAAGGGATGATCCCCTATGGGTTTGGCACGGAAAAGCTTGAGCATGAACTGGCAGAGGGTATCCCATATGCACGTATAGCAAGGTTTGACCGTGACAGCACCAGAAAGAAGGGGCAGATAGATAAAATCCTGAAGGGCTTCAGCAATAATGAGGTGGATATACTCGTTGGCACCCAGATGGTGACAAAGGGGTATGATTTTCCCAATGTCACACTGGTTGGTGTGGTCTCTGCTGATCTTTCCCTGGGCTTTCCTGACTTCAGGGCAGGGGAGCGCACCTTCCAGATAATCTCGCAGGTTGCAGGGCGTGCTGGCCGCGGTGTTGATAAGGGGCAGGTTATTATACAGACCTTTAACCCGGGTCATTATGCGATTGAGGCGGCAAAGAATCATGACTATGCAAGCTTCTACACCCGTGAAAAACAGATGAGGGAGATGCTGAAATATCCGCCGTTCGGGTACCTTGCCTGCATCAGGTTTTCAGGTAAAGTAAAGAATGACACACAGGCAGTAGCTCTAAAGATCGCTAACGAGATGAAGGTAATCCTTGCAAACTGGCCAAAGGAGGGTAAAACCATACAGGTGCTGGGTCCTGCCGAAGCCCCTCTGGCCAAGCTCAGGGGAAAGTACAGGTGGCAGATACTTTTAAAAAGCAAAAACAGCAATGTGCTCCACTATTTTCTTGCGCGGGTAAAAGAGGCATCAACCCCAATGCTTAAAGGCAGTGGTGTAAGCATGATGATTGATATAGACCCCTACCAGATGCTTTAAATTTGTTATTTGGCTATTCAGAATTTTTTTCTCGTTCCCACGGTCTCCGTTGGAACGTTAATCATTGACGCTCTGCGTTGATATACTATTCTATGCAAACATCAATCAGACTTGTCTTCTCCTCACAATTCCTCACGCCTGAATAGGGTTAGTGTTTTAGTTTATCATTTTATCTTCTGGAATATTAGTTATAGATATGCTTCTCGCTATATGTTCCTCTCTGATGTTCCTTCACGCAGAGCGTTAAACCAAAGAGGTTTCCACGGGGGACCATAGAAACCAGATCGAATTATCATTACTCATTAAGGTATTCACTCATTTTCATCATGGACTCTGACTCTTCAGATTTTTTTAGGAGGTAATTTTTATATTGTTCCACCTGCTCAGGAGAGAGTATTCCGCGGCTTGCTTCCAGATATTTATCATTTGTGCTTTTCTGGATTTCAATCGACAATTTTCTCATTTCTGAGGGGTTTTTTTCTGCCGAAGCCATTTTAGTATCCATATTACTTTAAGCCGATATCCTTCCATCATACATTGCATCTATCAGACGTTCTGCCTGTTCATCAGATATCCGGTTTTCAGGGGGCAATGATTCCATGAATTCATTCAGGCTTATCCGATCGGGAATCCTGTTTGAATAATCATCGTATATCCTGTATTTTTCTTCTCCCAGGAACGCCCGAATCTCATCTTTATACTTCATGAAATGCTCGCTTGCCTTTTTCATCATCTCTTTTTCCTCTTCTTCAGTTGTGACGCCTGCAATTGATATAAAGATCTCTCTATTCTGCTCAAAGAGAAGATCCTTTAGCTTTTTAGCCTCCTCCTCTGATAGGTCTAATTTATTTAACAGTGGTCCATAGTCTTCAGCCCTTTCTCTGGCAAAAATATCTCTCGACTTTTTTAATGATGATTCTGATAACATACTCTTGTTTAACTTTTCCCTTGCCTTCTTAGACTCCTCTTTTTTGGTCAGTTCATCAGATAACTGCCCATATGCAATGCTGGCCTCTTCTTCAGCAGCACCCAGGTGATATTCAAGTTCATTAATTTTTTCTGTACCTGTTTTATTTACCATGTTTGCCGCAGCTATATCTTCTTTCGTATTCTTATTTGCTGCCGCACTTGAATCGGTGGGAGAATTAATCTGAATATTGTCTTTTGAAACGATTGGGCCAGACATCCCCCTGATTTGCAGAAACTGATAGAGGTTAAAACCGAGTGATGCAAGGAGCAATAAAACCGTAATCGAAAATATGGTTAGAAGCATTTTTTGAGACTTCATAATACCCTCCGATTGTGAGTGCTTTTCAGAATTCTGTTTTCTGTCTACTGTACAGGTCGTTATTTCATATTATTTATCTCTATATTTCAGGGTTTAAGATTAAATACCCAGAAGACATAAGTGGTGCTAGATTACGATCTCCCCTCTCTATTTCCTTGTTCAGCCATCTTTTTTCTTTTGATAATTGCAGTTAAACCTCGGAGAGCCTCGTTAACTGATTCGTTGTCGGGAAAATATTCTGCTACATCAGGGTCAATAACCACAACATTGGTACCCTCCGCATATTGTTTCGCATATTTTCCTCTGACTCCACCGGTAAAGTCATATTCTTCCAGCATATCTGGGTCATTTTTCATTTTCTTCATATGTTAACCTTTCTTTTTTTACTGCCAACTTACACTTATAATATGTACTCGGAGTATAGGCTATTTGCAAGAGCCTCTTTATCCATGCTATTCGTTCATATAATTCCCTTGAACCATTTGGGAAATCCAAACCATGGGATAGCAATATTATCGGGCAGGCTGGTTGTTCGGGGAACAAACATTTATTGACCAAAATAAAGTTGGACTTTAGATTGATCAATAAAATATCCCTGTGCCTTTTGGCAACGCAATATAAAGTGATATGCCGTATTACAATATAAAATTTGGCCAGATCAGAAAAAAGCATACGCACAATAAAACCGATGATGTTGACTTAAAAAGAGACATGATATAGCATATGTGATATCACTTTATTGGAGGGGCTAACTATGAGCACTCAAAGAACTATTATAACTATTTCTGATAAAGATAAATCGTGGCTGGAAGCCTACAGCAAAAGTCGCGGGATATCCATAGCTGAAACCATCCGGCGTGGTATTTCAGAATTAAGAGAAAAAGAGGCTGAATATCTGTATAAAACAGTTGTACTTGAGACTCAGGGGATGTGGGAAGCGGGAGATGGCATGGAGTACCAGGATAAAATAAGGGCTGAATGGGGAGGGTAGAATGCTTAACAGGCTTCTTGACTCAGTAGTATTAATTGACCATCTTAATAATATTTCAAAGGCGACAAATTATATTTTGAGCCTTGAACCCGAAGATACAGCTATATCGGTTATCACCAGGGCTGAGATACTGGTTGGAGTAAAAAAGGAAAGTAGATCAAAAGTATTATCGCTGCTTGACCGGTATACTACCTTTTCCATTGATATAAATATAGCTGATATAGCCTCTGAACTCAGGAGAGAATATAGCTGGAAACTGCCTGATGCATTTCAGGCCGCACTGGTAAAACATTATAACCTGATGCTCTGTACCCGCAACACAAAGGACTTTGATCCACGAAAACATGCTTTTGTTGAAATTCCCTATAAACTTTAAAAAAATCTGTTTAAAATCGAGTGTTTTATTCATATGCTTACAAATTCGCATTGGCATTCCTGAATTGTAAGCGTGATATCTAGTGCTGAAAATAACCAAATAAAGTATGAATGATAAACAGTACCCTTAAAATGAATTACCACACAGGTGATAAATCACCATAGGGGTGTATGGTCCGGATTGCCCCGTCCTCATTATAGTGCAGCTCACTTACCTTGATGGAACGTAGGTGGGTTTTACCGCCTGATACTGTGCAGTCATGGTAGAACAGGTACCACTTTTCTTTGAATTCGATTATGGAATGATGTGTTGTCCAGCCGATCACCGGGGTGAGTATCTTACCCTGGTATGTAAATGGGCCGTAGGGGTTTTCGCCTGTTGCATAGCAGAGATAGTGGGTGTTTCCTGTTGAATATGAGTAATAGTATTTGTCATTATACTTATGCATCCATGACGCCTCAAAGAATCGGCGCTCTTCGTCACTAGCAAGCAGCGGGTTACCGGCTTTGTCAATTATTGTTACCGGCCTTGGTGTTTCAGTAAACCCCAGCATGTTATCACTTAGCTTTGCAACAAACGATGGTATGGCAGGCTCATCAGCATTTGGAAACGGCCCTGTTGGGTCATATTTACCTTTGTACCAGCGCTGGAGCTGGCCGCCCCAGATGCCGCCAAAATACATGTAATGCTCTCCATTACTGTCTTCAAACACACAGGGGTCAATGCTGAAGCTCCCTTTTATCGGCTCAGGTTCAGGCGTGAATGGCCCTTCAGGTCTATCGCTTACGGCAACGCCTATGCGAAAGATATCATCCTTATCCTTTAATGGAAAATAGAGAAAATATCTGCCGTTTTTATATGCAGCATCCGAGTCCCAGAGCTGGCGGCCTGCCCACGGGATATCCTTAACAGAAAGGGCAACGCCGTGATCTGTTATCTCGCCATCTATAGTATCCATAGAGAGTATATGGTAATCACGCATATCAAAATGGTCACCATTATCATTTTCAGGGATACCTGCATCAATATCGTGTGAGGGATAGATATATATCCTCCCATTCCAAACATGGGCAGCCGGATCAGCGGTGTAAATATGTTGAATAAGCGGCCTGGCAATAGCTTGACTCACCAGGGCTTCGAACGGGCTGATTGAGATTCGAGATTGAGGTTCCATATTCTTTCCATTATTTAATGTTGCAGGCTGAGGCCTATCTTTAGGGCCTCAGCCATAAAAAGGCAAGAAATAAATTTGGAACAGGTTATTTTGCTTCTTTGAAATTGTCACATACCCCGTCCCCATCTTTATCCACATATTTGGGACCATGTGCGGATGCAGTGCCAGGGTTATTGTTTGCCCTGTTCCGGTAACCTTTTCCCGCCCCTTTGCCCTTTCCGGTGCCGGCATTATCACAGATACCGTCCCCGTTTTCATCAACATAATTCATTCCGCAGCCTACCTGCCCGCCATTTGCTCTACAGCAACCCATGCCCCTGCCCCGTGCATAGGAATTTGCGCCAATGGTCAGAAGAAAGATGGAAAGCAGCGCTATTGTCAGTATACGTTTCATAATATATCTCCTTAGTTAAAGGTTGACTGTTATATCTTTACGATAATAGCCTGATTTAATACATGCATGTCATAATCAGCGTTTAACAGGTAATACGAAACGTACTTTAGTTTTCTTTCATTTTTTTTAAAAATTAATTGTTTCTGTTCATTGCGCCTCGTTTTTTCCTGCCATGCCACGGGCGCACTTCATTTGCTCTGAAGCTGTTCGGGCCGATCCTGGTGCCGATCAATTTTATCTCAAGGCCTGTGGATGGTGTTAATCTGCCGCGCCATATAGTGCCTTCTGCATTGATATGCCATTCGTTGCCATCAAGATCATCCAGGCGGAATGATCCATTCGTTGTGACATCTGAAATCCTCCCGGCCAGAAGGCCTTTATCCGGTGACATCCAGACCTTCCGGCTATGGAATGAAACACCATGATAAAAAGGCAGCTTCTCTTCAAAAACTGTTTCCATACGTTCAGAAATTCCTGCCGAGTACATACCCATACCCGCTGCAACAGAAATCAAAAGGCTTAAAGCAACAATTGTTATGGCCCGGTAACGATAACCGCCTTGTGTCTGCCTGAAATAATAATAGGCAACAACAGAAAAAAAGATCATAAATATGCCCCAGAAATAGGGGGTGTATATCAACAAAAAATCCAGCAAATTACCTTTAAAATGGTGGAACAGATCCCACTCCGCATTTTTAACCCGAAAAATAAGAGTGCTGCCTGCTATACTCCCCAGGATAATTGAGAAACAGAAGAGTATCCAGACTGTAGAGCGCCTTAAAATAAAATACCTTTTTGGGCGTGGTACAATACCCTCCTTCTTTATTTTATCAAGTACTTCCCTGCTGATATCCTTCATAATTCTGTTACTTCCTCTCTAATTGGTATTGTTCCGCAAGTTTTTTAAATTTTTCTTTGGCCCTGTTTAGCAGGGTCGCCACACTGCCTGAAGGCTTTTGGATGATATCGCTTATCTCTTCATAGCTTAACTCCTCCAGATAACGTAGCACCAGGACATCACGGTATTTCGGGGCCAATTTATCAACTACTTTTCTTATTTCCGCGCCCATCTCTCTAGACAGGTAATCAGATTCCATATTAAAGCCATCGGTCAGGAAATTAACAAGTAAACGTGAATCGTTCACTGCGTCGTCAATGTTGAGTGAAGAATGATATCTCCTGTTTTTACGGTATTGGCTGATGACCTCATTATGGGCAATCCGGTACAACCATGTTGAAAATTTAAGATTGATGTCAAACCCGTTTATGTTGCGATACACCTTTATAAAGATTTCCTGAAGTAAGTCCTCTGCCTCTTCCCTGCTGGCCTGCATGATCCTGTTGATATAGCGGAGCAATGCAGGCTCATACCGTTTCATCAAGCTGTAAAATGCATTTTCATCCTGAAGCGAGTACCTGATCAGCTCTTCGTCTGTCATCTGGTCGTACCGGGTATGGGGTGGCATCTGAGACATGGTCAGTTATTCAAGGTCTCCTTCCTTTAGTATCAGGCATGCTATTAAATCAGACAAAAATGGTCATCCTGTATGTTAAAAAGGTGATGAAGTTTACCTCTTAATGAACAACACTGACGAATACCCTACCACCCTTGTTTTATCACCACTAGTCACATCGCCCGAATTTGCATGTTTTAACACCAGCGTCGTATCAGCCCCCATTGCCTTTGCATAGAGCATGGCAGTGCCTACTCCACCGCTCGCGCATATTGCAGTCTGAAGCCCTGGGAGTTCAGGGTCTTTCAATTGTTTATAGGAGTGTTTGAAAAAGATGTCTATGTCCATTGACCTGATTTTATCAAGGGTCAGGGTATCCATTTTGTTTGACCCCTCATAGGTGGGGTAATGGGACATGTCAGAGCTTGCCAGGATAAATACCTTTTTATCTCCTGCTGCCTGTCTTATTGCATCAGCAAGTATCTTACAGTTTTGGGGCGAAGGAAATCCGAACATCAAAGGGACAATTTTACATTTTTTATTCATGGCCTGTATGAATGGGAGCTGTACCTCAATGGTGTGGTCGTCTCTGTGGATAGAGAGATCAGGCTTAATATCCCTGTTAAGGTTATGGAGTTTTTCCATCATCTCGGTATCCACCGCAATCTTTCCCAGAGGGGTCTCAAAATAATCCACAGGGCATGTGTATGCCACAGCATCCTGGTATGAGTCATGGCCTATTATTACAATGGTATCGAATTCTATATCAGAGATATTCCTGAATGTGAGGGCGGCAATAGCCCCTGAATAGACATAACCTGCATGGGGTGCCATTGCTGCAAATATGGCACCTGTGGGCTCTACTTTACCGGCATTTTTCAGGAGGTCCTCCACGGTTTTTTTTAACTCTTCACTATTACCGGGATAAAAGGCCCCTGCAACATAGGCAGGTCGTGTTTTTAATTTGTGTTCAGAGTCCATATTTTCTTCACTATAGGTATTGAAAAAGGTCAGGGTTATTAAAATAAAAACTATAAATAATGTACAGGATTTTTGTGCCATCTTTACCTCACATTTTTATTTTTAACTATTCCATATCAGGTTAAAAAAATGTATTCTGCATTATAATTGAGCAGGATAAATATTAAAAGCAATTGTTTTTAATCTGCTGCTGGGTTAAGGAATCTAAGTAAAGGATTGGGGCCTAACACAAATTGAAGATATCAGGAGATAAAATGAGATATAGCATGACCGCAAGATACATGACCCTGTTAACCATTTTTATTACTTTATTCTTTTCAGGCTGTTCAAAAGATAACGAAAAGAGGGGGATAAAGTCAATAGAGGCCCCTGATTTCACATTAAAGGCCCTGACCGGTGAAGATATCACACTTTCCTTCTACAGGGGCAAGGTAGTGCTACTTGATTTCTGGGCAACATGGTGCGGCCCCTGCATGCAGTCTATCCCTGAACTTGTACGTATCCAGGAGAAATACAAAGATAAGGGGCTTGTTGTGATCGGTGTGTCCATGGACACCCTGTCGCAGGCAGATGACGGGCAGATACTAAAGTTTATGAGGACATTCGGGATAAATTATCCGGTTATGAGGGATGATGGCACTGTGAGCAGTGCATATTATGGTGATTCCCCTGCTGCAATACCAACCATGCATATTATCAACAGGGAAGGCAAGATCATAAAAACAATATCAGGATTTATTCAAGGTGAAGTCCCGAAGACTGTTGAAGCGCTTTTAAAATGATTATAGACGCCCATACCCATATCTTCCCGACATCCTTCCAGGATAAGAGGGATGCCTTTTTTGCAGATGAACCTGCCTTTAAGATGCTTTACAGTAAAAAGACATCAAAATTTGAGACTGTTCACGGAATCATTCGGGATATGGATGCAGATAGAGTGGATGCCTCAGTTGTATTCGGTTTTCCATGGAAAAGAGCAGATACCTTCATGAGGCACAATGATTATATTATTGAGTCAGTCTCCTCTTTTCCTGAACGCCTTATCGGGTTGAGCTGTTTTGACCCGTTATCTCCCTACAGTGCAAAAGAGGCTGAAAGGTGTTTTAAACTGGGGCTTAAGGGCGTGGGTGAACTCGCAGTATATGACTCACCTTTGACCGATGACATTATCTTAAAGATGAACGATGTTATGGCGGTGTGTCGTGACCATGATGCGCCTATATTAATGCATGTCAATGAACCGGTCGGCCATCACTATCCGGGTAAACAGGGGATTACGCTTAAACAGATTGAAAACCTCATAAAGAGATACCCTGATAATAAAATAGTCCTTGCACACTGGGGCGGTGGTTTATTTTTTTATGCCCTTCTTAAAAAGGAGGTAAGGGAAGCCTTTAAGAATGTCTGGGTTGATACAGCAGCCTCCCCATTCCTCTATGACCCGGCAATCTATAAAACAGCAGGCACTATTATAGGCTATGAGAAAATATTGTTTGGTTCTGACTATCCCCTTATTAAACCCGGCAGGTATTTTAAGGAGATGGATGCCGCTGGAATTGAACCTGAAGATATAGCAAAGATAAAAGGTGACAATGCCTCCAGCATTTTTTAAAATTTGTAGAAATTTCCTTCTCTATACCCTAATCAATTTTAAGAATTAAAGTTTTATTATTTTATTACCGATAAGTTTACTATATAAAGAGGATCTGCCTGGGGAGGAGGATTCATTATGAACACTGCATATGGTTTAACAAATAATAACTATAACAAGTATGGTTTTGACGGGTATTCTGCCGGTCAGTTCAACTATGTACAGGGAAACTACGCTAAAACTAACAGCGCGGATATCACCATTGTTACAGATGATGGTGACAGGGTGACCATCTCATCGGAAAAGAGCCTTGAAACCAGCTATGCCACATACAGCGGCCTTTTACGTTCGGGCTCTGCATCTGCCAGGGTAGATGGTTATGAGTATATGAGTAAACTCAGCAGCAGCCTTTCACTTTCCATTACAGGTGATCTGGACAAAGAGGAATATGAAGATGTCCTCGCAGCTGTAAAGACTATAGAATCCCTCATGGAAAAGCCTTTTACCGGCAGCATGGAGGACCTTGCAAAACTTGCTAAAGAGTTTGGAGGTTTTGATACCCTTTCAAGCCTTGATGCGAGCATTAAGTTTGAGGAATCCATGAGCTATGAACAGACACAGGCTGTAGTTTCAGAGGTCGAGAAGCCAAAGGGTGAAGGCTCAAAAGGTCGGTCGGAACTGGCTAAGATGGATCATGCCCTTGACACCATTTTGAAATCAGCAAAAAAATCCGGGAAGTCCAATGACAGTGTACGCTCAATGATGGACGATTACCTGTCTGAGCTTCTTGCCATGTTCTCAGGAAAGGCAGACAAAAATGACGAGGGTAAAAAAGCCGGTCAGCAGATGAAAGATATGATCATGAAGCGACTGGATGAAAAGGCGGGGCCTGAAACCCAGGCCTGAAATAAAAAAAATATTTTTATTTTTTCTATGCTCCTACCTGCTTTAATAATGTCAGGATGTTATTCTTCTGTCTCTTTTTAGTCACTTCAGATGCAATTTTTTAGTTTTGCATCCGAAACCTTAAAGATCGGAAGAGCACACGTCTGAACTCCAGTCACGAGATTCCATCTCG
>CAZXUA010000022.1:0-12683 GCA_964643755.1 uncultured Desulfatiglans sp.
TAAGGACCTTTTCTGTCAGCGGGCGACTTATATTGCAATGAAAGAGTGCCTGGCCGCATAGTGCCTAATTCAGACAACTCGGTTTTTATCTTGCGGAAGCGGTTAGTGTCAAGCCTACACAATTAACAGAGATAGCTAGTAAGATGCAATAATATCAAGGCTTATGAAGGTTATGATATTTAACTGCCTTGATTTAATTGGAGTCGTTTAAAGAAAAATCAGATATCAAATTCTTAACAGGGCGATATGACGCGGAGCGTCAAAACAAGGCATCCCCAT
Organism: uncultured Desulfatiglans sp.; assembly: GCA_964643755.1. Classification (GTDB taxonomy): domain Bacteria; phylum Desulfobacterota; class DSM-4660; order Desulfatiglandales; family HGW-15; genus JAAZBV01. The sequence continues at coordinate 280 of CAZXUA010000022.1, forward strand.
GGGGAGCGTGGGAATGAGGAATACCATCATGTAGCGACAAGGCATGCCTCTCTACGATATTGCAGTATGCCCAGTATTTACCTGTATTTCATAAGCTGGAACAGCTTTTTATTCTGGGTAACCGAGATATAATAAAATTTATTCTGCGGTATGTAGATATAGGGCACATCCTCTTCGCGCCTGAAGAGAAAGTGTGAAAGTATCATCCGGTTTGCTGCCCTGTGACCCACTATTACGATGTTCCGGGATATGTCGCTCAGATAGAGCACTTTGTTAATCCCCCTTGTGATCCTCTCCTTCATGGTCACATAACCTTCACCCTTTGGATAGACATAGTTGTATTTATCCACCTTTCTCGCCCTGTCAATATCAGGCATCTTGTTTCTTATTTCATCATAGCTCATGCACTCACATACCCCGCTGTCAATCTCATTGAACTCAGGCAGGGGTATGATAGTGCATTTTTTCTGGCCTTTTGCTATGGGTTCTGCTGTCTGCATGGTACGTTTCAGGCTGCTAGTAAATATAAGGGGCACCTCCTTTTTCGCGAAAAACCTGCCAAGGGCATTGGCCTGATCCTGCCCCTTTTCAGTAAGGTCTGAATCGCCGCCTATCCTGTTTTCAATATTGAAATATGTCTCCCCGTGTCTTATCAGGTAGAGGTGCCTTACAGAATCGGTAACAAGAAAATCCCTTATCTGGTCATAATAGGGGATAGTATCCTTTATCTCTTCATGCACAACCTTCTTGTTCAGGGTATCAAGCCTTATCATATTTCTCTCCTGTTTGAGCGGGGTATAAATATTAAGGTAATATGAGATCCTCTTTTTAAAATTCTTTACCGCCTCATCAGGGCCAAGGTGTGCAAATTCAGGTGTGTCCACCTTTCGCCTGATGCTTGCCTCAAGTATCTCCTCATTGTTGTTTATGCATTCTATAAACAATACAGGGTGTTCATCAAGCTGGGAGCTTATCCACTCCCTTCTTGATGCACTTGCATTTGTGGCATCAAGAATGGCCACCTGGCCTCCTCGTCTAAGATATGCCTTTGCGCTGTGGAGGTTTATCAGCGATATCCTTTCCCTTATGGCCGCTGACTCCTGGTTTTTGGGGTCATAAAACTCCGCATAGGAGGTGTTGTTTGTGATAAGCTTTCTCCTTAAGTCACCATTATTGAATATCTTGACCCTCACCGAGTCCTTTTTGAGGTCATCCCTCACCTTGTTTGCTGTTGTGGATTTTCCCCTTGCAGGGAGGCCGACCATTACGATATATAGCTTCTGTTCCATGATTAATTGTTTTCCTTTTAGCTGAGTTTTTATTATTTTTTATGATAAGACAGAGTTATGATAACTATCAATAGTTTTTTATTAGCATTTATCATTATATATATATCGGGTTCAGTTGCAGGTATATTACTGGACATATTAAATTCATCTCATCTCAAAAAAATTGGCCAAAAGGCGCCTGCCTGTTTTGAAGGTTTTCTGGATGACTCAAAACTCGCCAGGATGACATCCTATACAGCAGAGAACACAAGGGTCTCACTAATCCAGGGTATAGCAGGCATAATATTTATGCTTGCGATTATCCTTTATGGTTTTTTGCCATGGCTTTCTGATAGTTTAAAGGGTATGCATTATATCATAGCAGGGCTTATCTTTTTTGCTGTGCCAGGGGCCATTACCTCTGTTATTGGCCTGCCATTCAGTTATTACAGCACATTTGTGGTAGAAGAAAGATATGGCTTTAACACAAGCAGCCTCAAGATCTGGGTAATGGACCATATAAAAACCCTGATAATCTCTGTCATCCTTGGGGGGATACTTTTATCAATCTTTTTTCTGATGGTAAACCTGACCGGTAAAATGTGGTGGATCTATGCATGGGCCATATTCATTGTATTTCAGTTGCTTATGACAGTTTTATACCCGACTGTAATTGCGCCCCTTTTTAATAAATTTACCCCTGTTGAGGATAAAGGGCTTGAACAGGCCATTAGGGCGCTTTCCGAAAAGAGCGGTGTACATGTAACAGCAATTTTTCAGATGGATGCAGGCAGGAGGAGCAGACACTCCAATGCCTATTTTACGGGCTTGGGAAAAAGCAAGAGAATAGTGCTCTATGATACCCTTATCTCCTCCCATGAGAAGGATGAGATACTTGCGGTGCTTGCCCATGAGATAGGTCACCTGAAAAAGGGGCATATCAAAAGGCAGTTAGTTCTTATGGGTATTGTCTCCTTTGTCCTTTTTTACATTGCAGCAAGGATGCTTAGCTGGGAAATAATGTACAAAAGCTTCGGGTTCACAGAGGCGCCCTTTTATGCTGGCCTGTTTCTGATAGGCGTCATCTGGGAGCCCCTGGCTATCTTTATATCACCTCTCTTTGCAGCCATCTCAAGAAGGTACGAAAGGGAGGCAGACAGGTTTGCCCATGATGCCCTGAATGATTCAAAGCCCCTGATAAGCGCATTAAGAAAGATGGCGCTGGACAACCTCTCAAACCTCTGCCCGCACCCCCTGTATGTAAAAATTCACTATTCACACCCCCCTATAGCGGAAAGGATTGCAAATCTCGCCTCAATGTGCTCTTATCCCCATAGCAATGCGGTTGAAAAATAGCATTTAATGTCTTATATTAGACAGTAAAAAAACCTCTTTTCAGAAAGGAGATTAAATATGGAAAGAATAACAGCTTTTCAGAGAGCGGATGTAAGGGTAAATGAGTTTGTGAGGAGTGTTTACAACTGGATGTGCATGGGGCTGGCTGTTACAGGTCTTATGGCCTGGTATGTATCAAGCAGCGAGACAATCCTTCAGATGGTATTTGGCAACAGGATGGTATTTTGGGTGCTTGTGATAGCCGAACTGGGCCTTGTCTTTTCCATAAGCGGTATGGTGAACAGGATTAGCGGCTTTACAGCAACGGCCCTGTTTATGCTATATTCTGCCCTGAATGGGGTTACCCTCTCTGTCATTTTTATACTCTATGCCAGGGCATCTATAGCGAGCGCCTTTTTCATCTGCGCCCTTACCTTTCTGGCATGCAGCATCTATGGGTGGACAACCAAGAAAGACCTTACCTCGGTTGGTAACTTCATGTTCATGGGTCTCATCGGGATCATTATAGCCTCTGTAGTAAATATCTTCATGAAGAGCCCTGCCATTAATTTTGTAATCAGTTATATCGGTGTAATAGTATTTGTAGGGCTTACCGCTTATGATACACAGAAGATAAAACAGATGGCCATTACACAGCCTGTTGATCTTGATGGCGATGTGGTGAGAAAAGGGGCCATACTGGGTGCACTTTCACTCTATCTTGATTTTATCAATCTGTTCCTGATGCTCTTGAGGATCGTTGGCGGAAGCAGAGACTGATAACCTTTCTGTCTTTGTTCATTAAATCCTGTGCCCTGCCAACCATGCAGGGCACTTTTTTGTAAAGGATCTGAGATAGCATTTATGATGGGGAGCGGGAAATCATTCATAGTAGGTGATCTGCACGGATGCAGGGCGATGCTGGAAAAGATGCTCGGTATAATACCCTGGAACCCTGAAGCAGATAACCTGATCTTTATAGGGGATTACCTTGACCGTGGTAATGACTCAAAGGGTGTAATCGAACTCCTTATCAAACTCAGTTCAACCTACCCAAAGGTGAGATGCATTATGGGAAACCATGAAAGCATCTTTCTGGAGTACCTGTTCGGCGGGGATGAAAAGACATTTCTGGTTAATGGAGGCATATCTACCCTTGAGAGCTACAGGATAAACGGCACTGTATATATACCACCGGAGCATGTCTCATTTATCCAGTCCATGCACACCCTCATTGAGCTGGATAGCTATTACATAGTGCATGCGGGTCTTAAACCCGATGTGAAGATAAATGAACAGGCCATAAAAGATATGCTCTGGATAAGGGAGAGCTTTATCACCTCTGAATATAACTTTGGGAAAAAGGTGGTATTCGGCCATACACCTTTCTACTCGCCCTATATTACAGAAAACAAGATTGGGATTGACACCGGCGCTGTCTATGGCAATAAACTTACATGTCTTGAGCTTCCGGATGAAAAATTTTACTTTGTAGAGAAACAGAGTTGAGACAGAGCCCCCCTGAAAATAATGTTATAGGTATTACCTCAACCATACCTGTTGAGGTGATATATGCCGCAGGCCTTACCCCTGTTGATATAAACAATATATTTATCGGGGCAGATGAACCGGACCTCCTTGTAACAAGGTCTGAATCAGCAGGTTTTCCGGGCAATATCTGCGCCTGGATCAAGGGGATCTATTCAACAGCCCTTGAACATGGCATAAGGCGCATCATTGCAGTAACCGGAGGGGATTGCAGCAATACACTGGCCCTTTCCGAGATCATGGATATAAAGGGGTTAGAGGTCATCCCCTTTGATTACCCTCTAACATGCTCAAGGGCGCATGTTGAACAGAAGATAGATGATTTCAGGAAGGCCCTCGGAACCTCATGGGCGGATATAAAAAGGGAAAAGGAGCGTCTTGACAGGATAAGAAGGAAACTTAAAGAGATTGACCATCTGACCTTTGTTGAAAATGTTGTCACAGGTTATGAAAACCATCTTTTTCTTGTTTCTGCCTCTGATTTCAGGTCTGACCCTGACAGTTTTGAAAAGGAGATAGATGCCTTCCTTGATGAGGCAAAGGGTAGAAGGGCGCTTAAGGCGGATATCAGGCTGGGTGTGCTCGGTGTGCCACCCATATTCTCTGACTTTTACCAGTTTATAGAGTCTTTGGGCACAAGGGTGGTCTTTAACGAGGTACAGCGCCAGTTCAGCATGCCATATGACACAGATGATATAGCTGAACAATATACACTGTATACCTACCCCTATGGTTCGGGGCCCAGGATAAGGGATATAGAGGAGGCAATAGCAGAAAGAAAACTGGATGGCCTCATACACTATACCCAGACCTTCTGTTTCAGACAGTTGTATGACATGATTTTCAGGGAAAGGCTCAAGCTCCCGATTTTGACGATAGAGGGAGACCGACCCGGGGCGATCGATAGAAGAACTGCCCTGAGGATCGAGGCCTTTGTGGAAATGATAAGGGGGGATAAATAGGGCGCAAGGAAAAACCCTGCGCCTTGCACCTTGCGCCCTGTACCTTTCTTTTATTCCCTCTCCCCCCTGAGGAATCTTTCAGCCATCTTTACATCCTCTTTGCTCCCTATGAAAAGGGGCACCCTCTGGTGCAGGTCTGTTGGCTGTATCTCCAGTATTGGGCCTTTACCATCGCTTGCGTAACCGCCTGCCTGTTCAACTACCATTGCAAGGGGGTTTGCCTCAACCATGAGCCTCAGCTTTCCTGTGGGTTTTTTCGGGTCTTTATTGTCCGCTGGATAGAGGAATATGCCGCCCTTAAGCAGGTTCCTGTGGAAATCAGCCACAAGGCTCCCTACATACCTTGATGTGAATGACCTGCCTGTCTTTTTGTCCTTTGTCTTATAGTAATCAACAAGTGCCTTTGTGTTCTCATCCCAGTAATGGTAATTGCTCTCATTAACGCTGTAGGTCTTTCCTCGTTCAGGGATCCTGATATTTTCATGTGAAAGAAGAAATTCTCCTACACTCGGATAGAGGGTAAATCCATGAACACCCTTTCCTGTGGTATATACCATCATTGTGCTTGAGCCATAAAGGAAATAGCCTGCTGCTACCTGTTCATACCCGGGCTGAAGCACCTCATTCAAAAGGAAATTTATATCGGTCTCATTGCTCTTTTTCCGGTATATGCCGAAGATGGTGCCGATGCTTATATTCACATCAATATTTGATGAGCCGTCAAGGGGGTCAAAGAGCAGGATATAGTTCCCCTTGGGGAATCTTGCAGGTATATCTATAAGGTCAGCCACCTCTTCTGACCCCATACAGCAGAGCTGGCCTATGTGCTGCATCCTTTCAATTATGATCCTGTTTGCATATACATCCAGTTTCTGCACCTTTTCATCCTGGATATTGGTTTCCCCGGTTGATCCCAGTATGTCTGCAAGCCCCGCCTTGTTAACCTCTTTTGATATCACCTTTGCAGCTACGATAAGTTCATGCAAAAGATGTGTGAATGCCCCTGTGGCCTCGGGATTTTCCCTCTGCTGACTGAGTATGTGCTGTGTTATTGTGGTTCCGATTGGCATTATATCCTCCTTTTATCTGTTAATTGGTATTATATGAAAACATTTAATCAACCTTGATTGGCCTGTATTCCAGCCTGTAGATCTCAAATAGTGTAAAAATAATAGTTATAATAAAGGGGCCATATATTATCCCCAGGATGCCCCAGAGCTTTAAACCTCCGAGTATGCCTATAAAGACAAAGATGGTGTTCATCTTCATGCCCTTGCCGATTAGCCTTGGCTTTATTAAATATTCTATGGCTATGCTGTATGCAGCATTATATATCAGGTACACTATGCCTGAGCCGATCTCCCCCTGTATAAGCAGCACCAGTGTGGCAGGTATAAACACAACAGATGCCCCGATTACCGGCAAAAAGGCAAGGAACCCCATTATTGTTCCCCATAGAAAGGGGGAGCCAAGACCAAAAAAGTAGAATGCAAACCCGCCAAGAACCCCCTGTATAATCCCTGATAACCCGTTTCCAAATATGATTGCCCTGCCCATTTCATGAAATTTGGCAAGTATAAGCTCCTGCTGGGAGTGGGGGAATGGAAGGAGTGAAAGGAGGTAATTATTCAGCCTCTCTCCATCCTTAAAAAGATAGTAGATGATCAGGAGCATAAGCAAAAAATCAAGCAGAAAACCCATGATATTTGTTGCGAATGAACTGAGCTGCCTGGTAAGGAAAAGGCCGGTGTCCTTACCAAAACTTGCGGCTGCCTCCTTTATGCTCTGAGGGTCCAGCCTGATGTTTGCATACTCACTTGCCTTATGAAGCCTTTTTACCCATATGGAGTCACTTTCAAGTATCTCCTGCATCTTCTGGACAGAGACAGAATCCTTTGTCCGGCTGTATAAACCCAGCGCCTCGGTATAAAGGCTGCCAAAAAACCCACTAGTGGGGATAGTTAAGACCAGAAAAACAAAGATGGTCATTGTCAGGGCCTTGAGAACCTCCTTCCCCTTAAAAAGCCCCCTGAACCATGAGTAGAGCGGATAGAATGCGCTTGTTATAACAAGGCCGAGGACAATGGCAGAAATGAATGTCCAGCAGAGCCAGGAGAATAATCCCAGGAAGATAAAGAGGATAACATAAAATAATTTTGGGGCAGTTCTTTGATCCATTTTCATGAAAGTATAAATATGTTAAATAGTATCCATCCAAAAACTTTCGTTTTTGGATTCAAGCGGTCAGCCATTAGCGTTCAGCTTTCAGCACAAAGATTTAGCTGACTGCTGATCGCTGACTGCTGAAAGCTCCATCCAGAATTTCTCTTTTTCTGGATGGACACTAAATATCTATTCCCTGAAAGAGCATTGACTGGTATATATTTATTATATTTTAAATTATTTACAACAATTAATTATATTTAAGCGGTTTATTTCGTTAATCCAGTGAGATATGACATGCAACATTTTATATAACCACGGAGGGCAGGGAGAACACGGAGTAAAAGCTTAAAAGATGAATCCCCCGTGACCGTCCTGCTCTCAGTGGTGAAAATAAAGTAAATGGTATTTACGCAAAGGTGTTTTTAGGAAGGTTTTTAAATGATCAATGTTACATCTGAAAACAGATCGGAATTCCCCCTAAGTATTAAGATCCCCGATTTTGTGGGTTTTATACTTGAAAGGCTGGGTAAAAGGGGTTTCAGCGCATATATTGTTGGCGGGGCCATAAGGGATGAGCTTATCGGGCGCAGGGCCATTGACTGGGATATAGCCACAGATGCCCTGCCTTTTGAGATTAAATCTGTTTTCAGGGATATAAACCATTTCGCATTAAAACATGAGACAGTTACCCTGGTTGATTCAGCCACAGAGTATGAGGTGACCTCCATGAGGGGTAACAGGGGCGAAAAGGCGGATATCTTAAGTGACCTTGCCCGCAGGGATTTTACCCTGAACGCAATGGCTTATGATGCACTAAAATCCACTGTGCTTGACCCATTTTACGGGGCATCAGACATAAAGGAAAAAAGGATCAGGGCGGTAATTGATCCGGCTGAGAGGTTTAAAGAAGACCCTTTAAGGATGCTGCGGGCAGTAAGGTTAGCCGGTGAGCTGGATTTTGAGATAGATAAGCATACCCTGGATGCGATCCCTCCTCTTTCCCCTTTGATTAAGCAGGTATCAAATGAGAGGATCAGGGATGAGCTTGTAAGGCTCCTGATGTGTACGAAGCCATCGGGACTGCTGGAAATGCTCCGGAGATCAGGTCTGCTCGAATGTATAATCCCTGAACTCATTGAAGGTTACAGCATGGGGCAGAACCTCTGCCACAGCTTTACAGTGTTTGAACATATCCTTTATACTGTGGATAATGCCCCGTCTGACAAGATGTTAAGGGTTGCCGCCCTGTTCCATGACATAGGAAAACCCCGTGTAATGGATAAGATGGAGGGTAAAATCCGTTTTTATAATCATGAGGCTGTTAGCGCAAAGATGGCCGAAGAGATAATGGAGAGGTTAAGGTTCAGCAGGGATGAGATCAGAAGGGTTGCAGGGCTTGTTCAAAATCACATGATTAATTACAGTTTATCATGGACAGATGCAGCAATCCGCAGGCTTATCAGGCGCGCCGGCAGGGAAAATATAATGGGACTTATTGCTTTAAGGAGGGCGGATATAATCGCACATGGCAAAGATGATGATAAACTGTCCCTTGTTAATCATCTTGAAGAGCGGATTAATATGATGAAGGATAATACGGCAACCTCTATGACCGACCTGGCCATGGATGGCAGAAAGGTCATGGCAATCCTCGGCATAGACCAGTGCCAGAGGGTGGGGGAGGCGCTTGAAATGCTTCTTGATATCATAATAGAGGATCCTGAGATGAACACGGAAGAAAGACTTGCAGAAAAGCTCATTGAAATAAGGGATCGTATGTAATTTAAATGTTAATATACTTTTTATTTTTTCTGTGTTATTGAGATTTAATATTAATGTAAGGGGTTGAATAATCAATTTGGCTGAAAAAGAGAGCGAACATACATCTGAACCTGAAAAGATGGGCTTAACCAGGTGGCTCAGTGTAAAACTTCTCGGTAAGGATAGGGTCAAAAGCCCTGTTGATCAGAGTTTTATAAGGGATCTTGATGATATCAAGATGGTTGACAGGTATGAGATCACAGAAAAACTGGGCCAGGGGAACATGGGGATTGTTTACCGGGCAAGAGACCCCTATATTAAGAGGGATGTGAGCATCAAGATATCCCGTCCCCATTCTGAGGCCAGCAGTGAGGTTGCAGAAAAGTACCGCGAGAGCTTTTTCAGGGAGGCGCAGTCTGCAGGCAAGTTATTGCACCCCAATATAGTTGCCATCTATGATGCGGGGATGTACAAAGATTTCTGCTACATAACCATGGAGTATGTTAACGGGCATACCCTCTCCAGATACTGCCTGAAAGACGAAATGCTGCCGCTTAACAGGGTGGCTGAGATTATTGTTACTGTGTGCAAGGCGCTTGATTATGCACACCAGAACGGGATTGTCCACAGGGATATTAAACCCTCGAACATAATGATAAACGAATTGGGAGATGTAAAGATTACCGATTTCGGCATTGCAAAGATCAAAACAGATCATACCCTCTCAAATGAGATAATAGGCTCACCGAGCTATATATCGCCTGAACAGATCAGGGAAGAGGAGGTTGACGGCATCAGTGATGTATTTTCAGTCGGCTGTGTGCTGTATGAGCTTCTTACATGTGAAAAGGCCTTTACCGGCGATAACCATTTTGCGATCATGTACAAGATCACCAATGAGGACCCTGTGCCTGTTAAGGAGCTGCGCCCTGAAATACCAAAGGTCATGGATGATATAGTGCGCAAGGCCCTTGCAAAGGAGAAAAACAGACGCTACCAGACCTGTATGGACCTTGCCTATGATCTGAGGATCGCCTTAAGGGGGCTCAAAGAGGTCGTCACAAAAAAGGAAAAGGTGGATGATGTAATAGATTATGTGCACAATATCCAGTTTTTCAGCAGTTTTACCAGGGAGCAGGTGCACAGGATACTTGATACGGCAAGCATCATCAAGGTTTCTGCCGGAAATGTAATAATGAATGAGGGTGAGATAGATGATTCATTCTTTGTGATATTAAGCGGCAGGGCGGTTGTAATTAAGAACAATGTCAAAATTGCAACCATACAGAGGGGCGAATGCTTCGGTGAAATGGCCTATCTAAGCGGTGATTCACGGGTGGCGACTGTAACCTCAGAAACAGACTGCATACTCTTAAAGATAAGCTCCATGCTTCTTGACAAATCTTCAAAGGACCTGCAACTCCTCTTTTTAAAGAGATTCAGCATGACACTTCTTAAAAGATTAACCGTAAGCCTTGATAAATATAAATAACTAATCCTTGTCTCTGCAATGGCTGACACCAATAAAAAGATATACCTGTTAAGCCTGGGCTGTGCAAAAAACCTTGTTGACAGCGAGAATATCCTGGGGATCCTATCCTCTAAGGGTTACTCTATTACTGAAGATGTATATGATGCGGACATAGGAATAATTAATACATGCGGGTTTCTGCAGTCGGCAGCAGAAGAGGCCATAGGCGCTATCCTGGAGATGATTGACATAAAAAAGAGGGCAGGGCTTGAAAAGGTAATAGTGACCGGCTGCTTTGTACAGAGATATGGCTATAAACTCAGGCGGGAGATGCCTGAGGTTGACGGCTGGATCGGTACGGGTGAGTTCATAAGAATAGCCGAACTCGTGGAGTCAGCCGGTCCAGATGCCCCTTTTTTTATATGCAGGCCTCTGTTTCTGGCAGACCATGAGCTGCCAAGGATGCAGACAACCCCCTTTTATTCCGCATATATCAAGATAGCCGAGGGCTGTTTTCACAGGTGTTCATACTGCGCTATCCCTGCCATAAGGGGCCCGTTAAGAAGCAGGCCTCTTGAATCTATTGTGCTTGAGGCAAAGGCAATGAGAGACCGGGGGGTCAAGGAGATTAATCTTATTGCCCAGGACACCACCATATATGGCTCTGACCTTGGTATGGATTGCGGCATAGAAAGAGCGCTTGAAGAACTCATCCCCATCCAGGGTATAGAGTGGATAAGGGTGCTCTATTCGCACCCCTATGAGATAAGAGATTCCCTTCTTTCTATAATGGACAGGGAAGAGAAGATAGCCCCATATCTGGATATACCTCTCCAGCATGTAAACCCGGACATACTAAAGGCTATGGGCAGAGAGATAAAGGGTGAACCTCTTTATGAATTGATTGACCGCATACGCTCATATAAAAGGGGGTTCAGCATCAGGACAACCATGATGGTCGGGTTCCCCGGAGAAACCGATGATAGGTTCGGGGAGCTCTATGATTTTGTAAAAAAGGCGGAATTTGATCACCTTGGCACATTCATATACAGCCCTGAGCCGGGTACTCATGGGGCAAGGCTGAAGGGGATTCCGGATAAAAAGGTGTCAAAGAAGAGGAGGGATTCCTTAATGAAGCTCCAGGCGCGCATATCCCTGAAAAAAAACAGGGGGATGATAAAGATGACCGTGCCTGTCCTTGTTGAGGGGTTCTCAAAGGAGACAGAGCTCCTCCTGAGCGGAAGGAGTATCAGGATGGCGCCCGATGTGGATACCCAGGTGCTAATAAACAGCGGAGAGGGCATAATAGGTGAAATACAGGATGTGCTTATCACTGAAGCCCATCCCTATGACCTTGTTGGGGAGATTGTCTGATATCCGGGCTGAATAAATCATAACTTGATTGTACAGGAGAATCCATTTGAAAGTAAAAAAACATTACCTGGACAGGTTTAACGACCACTATGAAAGGATAGAGAGAGAGCTCATAAAGGGTTTCAGTTCAGGTGTGCCCGTTATTAATGAGATATGCAGCCACTCTCTGTTAGGCGAGGGCAAAAGGCTTCGTCCGCTGCTCTTTGTATTGAGCGCTCTTATGTGCGGGTATAAAAAGGAAAATATATATCAACTTTCCACCATGTTTGAATTTATCCACTGTGCCTCCCTGCTCCATGATGATGTTATTGATAATGCGGATATGCGGCGTAAAAAACCATCTGCAAGCAATCTCTGGGGGAATCCGGCAGCAGTGCTGACAGGCGATTATATGTTTTCAATGGCATTCAATGCCGCCATGGAATCAGGCAATCTCGCCATCCTCTCTATTGTCAACAACGCAGCAATCCGTATGACTGAAGGGCAGGTAAAAGAGCTCATCTGTAACAGAAGGTGGGG
>CAZXUA010000022.1:12693-33143 GCA_964643755.1 uncultured Desulfatiglans sp.
AAGGTGGGGTTTAACAGAGGAGGAGTATTTTGAGATCATCACCTTAAAGACAGCAGAGCTTATTTCCGTGTGCTGTGAGGCCGGCGCTGTGGCGGCAGAGAGAGATGAGAAAACAGCTGAGGCTCTTAAAAATTTCGGGCTCAGCATGGGGATTGCCTTCCAGATGATAGATGACCTGCTTGACTATACATCATCGGATGGGGAGCTGGGTAAACCTGCAGGAAAGGATTTTAAAGAGGGAAAGATCACCCTGCCCCTCATATACACCATCCCTGATATGAATGCGGATGATAAAAAAAGGTTTGAAACCCTTCTTTTAAACGGGAGTGACAGGGAAGGGGACTATCTGGATCTTATAGATATCGTAAGAAAGAGCGGAAACATAGAAAAGACAAAGATAAGGGCAAAGTCATACATAGAAGAGGCAGCAAGACATTTAAAGGTGTTACCTCCATCAGAAAACAGGGATAATCTGCTTTCATTAAATGAATACCTGCTGAACAGACTTTATTAGCTACACCCCTTTTTATAAAAACATCCTGACATCTCCTCTTATCAGGGGGATGCTAGATCAAAAAGGGATAAAGGATTTTTACCATTTCAGCCATCACCTCCTTAAAACAACCCTTGAACCCCTTAATATAATCTGCTACATAATCCCGGGGAGTAAAAAATGATAAGGAGACCAAAGAGGCCTTTGGTCTTTTCATAATTATCATTTCTGATAACTCCTGCCCTCTTTACCAGGGAATATTTGCATAAGGACATAGGATGAAGCAACGAAGGTATCTATATTACAAATCTCTTTTTGTTATTGCCTGTATGGCTTTTGTTTTTACTGTTGCAATCAGGGCAAATATGCCAAAAGGGGATCAGGGCGATATTATAGGCAGGGAAGACAGAGCGGATGCTATTACCATTGAGACGTTAGAAAGTTTCGTACCCCTTGAAACAAAAAGGTTCGATAAGCCGTTGCATGACTACCATACAGAAATATTGGGAAAAGATTGCAAAGGCTGTCATCACGTTAAGGGAAAAGAGACTTCATGCAGAAAGTGCCACAAGGAGGCAGACAGGAAAAAGCTCATCTCCATGAAAAATGTCTCTCACCTTTCCTGTATCGGGTGTCACAGGGAGATGTCAGGGCCTGTCAATTGCAATGAATGCCATACTGAAAAGAGAGAAGATAAAATGGGCAGGTCAGATAAAGCCCCCATATCAACTCAGACAAAACCCGATGTTATGCATGAGGGTGAAGATCCGGACAGGCACAGGGGCGTGCCTGTTAATAAAATGGGAAATGTCTACTTTGACCATGAAATACACAGGGAATATCTTGATAAATGCGATATACCTCTTCGCTCTGAATCAGGATCATGCACTGAAACGTGCCATGCTGCTGGTTCAAAACAGGGCAAAATGGTTACAACCGATAATGCCATGCATGAAATTGACAATAAAAAAGGGTGTGTCGGCTGTCATGAGGATAAGAAGAAAAACAGGGAATGTGCCGGATGCCACGGGGTCATGGAAAGGGGGAAAAATTTTAACACAATATGCATGAAATGCCATGTGGAAGCCCCTGAAAATAAAGGAATTGCAGCGCTGGAGAGAGAATCAAAGGCTGCCAAACATCATGGATCCCGAAGACCTTCATTTGAGTGGATGCTGGAAAAGGATATTCCTGAAAAGGTGATCATTGACAAATTATCTGATCAGTATGGTGCGGTCGAGCTGCCCCACAGGCGAATCATAGATTCTGTGCTGTTTGATATTAATAAAAGTAAACTGGCTTCTCATTTCCATAATGGAAAAGAGACCATTTGTCTTGGCTGCCATCATAACAGCCCGAAGGGCAAAACCTTGAGATGCTACGCATGTCACAGCATATCATCTGATGATAAGGATTTATCAAGGCCTGGTCTCAAGGTCGCTTACCATCAGCAGTGCATAGGGTGTCATGAGCTCATGGGCATTGAATCGCCTAAGGCAACAGCTTGTGTGGATTGCCACAGGGTTATAAATGGTAAAACCAATTGAGTTTAAGGTGTTAATTTATGTCCATATCACGTAGAAAATTTTTAGGATGGCTCAGCGCAGCAGGCTGCACCTCTCTAATAAGTACAACTGCTCAGGGGGCAAAAAAGCAGTTCAAGGGCTACCCTGACAGCTATGCTGTTTTACATGACACCTCACTCTGTATAGGTTGCAGGAGGTGCGAAGAGGCCTGCAACAGTGTGAATAAACTGCCTGCTCCTGATAAACCTTTTACCGACCTTTCTCTGCTGGATCAGAAAAGAAGGACAACCGCAAAGACATACACAGTTGTTAACAAATACGGAAATAAGGATACGAATAAATCTCATCTATTCGTAAAATCACAGTGCAACCATTGCCTTGAGCCTGCATGCGCCTCTGCCTGTTTTGTAAAGGCCTTCAGAAAAACCAAGGAGGGGCCGGTTATTTATAACCCTGAAGTATGTGTAGGCTGCAGATACTGCATGATTGCATGCCCATTTGAAATCCCGACTTACGAATATGATGAGCCTCTTGCCCCCCGTGTCATGAAATGCACCATGTGCTATGACCGCATTAAGGAGAATAAACTGCCGGGTTGTGTTGAGGCATGTCCTGTGGGGGCGCTTAAATTCGGCAAACGTGATGCACTTATAAAATATGCCCGCGAAAGGATAAGTAAATTCCCTGACCGGTACATAGATCATATCTACGGTGAGCATGAAATGGGCGGGACAAGCTGGCTCTATATATCCAGCCTCTCTTTTAAGGAGATAGGAATGAGGGAAGACCTTGGAATAACGCCGACCCCTGAACTTACAGCAGGGGCACTGGGCGCAGTCCCTGTGGTGGTCTCTCTGTGGCCTGTATTACTTACAGGGATATATGCTATCAACAGGAGAAAGGAAAAACTTGCAGAAAGAGAAAAGAGGGAGGCTGTATCACGGGCCGTTGAAGCGGTCGGGCAAGTCAAAGAAAAGGCCTGTTCGGGTAAAGCGCCGGGGTCAGATGATTAGAAGTATATCAGCAGAGGTCTTATATGTATAAAAAGGGCAGGTTCAGCGTTAAACCTTTAATAACACCATTTAATGTTATAACAGGCATAATTGTTATCTCTGGCCTTGTGCTGACAGTGTTTCGTTTTACGAAGGGGCTCGGGGCTGTCTCTAATTTATCTGACTATAACCCCTGGGGCCTGTGGATAGGCCTTGACCTGCTTACGGGTGTAGCCCTTGCTGCCGGCGGGTTTGTTGCTTCTGCTGCGGTTTTTATCTTCGGAATGAAGAAATATCATGCAGCGGTGAGGCCGGCTATACTTACCGCTTTTTTGGGGTATGTGCTTGTGATTGTAGCGTTGAGCTATGATGTGGGGATACCCTGGAGGCTTCCATATCCTTTTCTTATTAGTCAGGGAACCGCCTCTGTGCTTTTTGAGGTGGGTATATGCGTAATCCTTTATCTTACGGTGCTATTTCTTGAATTTTCACCTGCCGCATTGGAGTGGCTGGGCATGAGGAGGCTCAGGAATCTTGTGCACAGGCTTACACTTTTATTGACCATTTTCGGCGTAATACTCTCAACCCTGCACCAGTCATCCCTTGGCGCCCTGTTTCTGATAGCCCCTTCAAAGTTACACCCACTATGGTATTCTTCATATCTCCCTGTATATTTCTTTATAACAGCCATAATTGCAGGTTTATCAATGGTGTTGTTTGAAGGCGCATTGTGCCATCATTTTTTTTCCGAAAAACTCGATGAGGCACATAAACAGGAAAAGGATCAGATTGCACTTGGATTTGGCAAGGCTGCATCATGGGTGCTTGCAGGCTATTTTGCCACGAAGGTTGTTGGTATCTCAGCCGATAATAACTGGCATTATCTTTTAACAGGTTATGGCCTGTGGTATCTTATTGAGCTCCTGGGGTTTGTCGGCCTGCCCTGCCTGCTCTACGCAATAGGGGTAAGGGGAAGGCGTCTGACATTAATAAGGTGGACAGCCGGCTGGACGGTTATTGGCATAATATTGAACAGGCTCAATGTATGCCTTATTGCATTTAACTGGCATCTCCCTGCAAGTGAACGATATGTTCCTCACTGGATGGAGATCGGCATATCGATCTTTCTAATAACCTGCGGGCTGATTGTTTTCAAGTTTATAGTAAGCCGGATGCCTGTTTTATACATCCACCCGGACTTTAAAGAGGGACATTAAGCCCGTTACATGAGGAAAAAGCATTATGGAAACCATATATTACACCCTTCAGGATTATTTAACCCATACAAAAGGGGTCGCCTACATACTCATCGTCATGATTCTTATAGGGATGCTCTGTTTCTGGAATTATCTCACCGGTAAAGATGAAGATTAGGGTATGAAGATGGTGACACCTTGTCATCTTATAAATTTATAGTAATCCTTTTATTGCCGATATATATATAATACCCGGTTTTTGGTCTGGTTTATTTGCAAGCGGTTAATGAACCTTTTTATAAAAAGATATGATAAATAACGAACCTCTAATTTTAGCCAGATATTTCAATAAAGCAATGGCCATTTTTTTCATTGCCCTTGCCCTGTTCCTACTATTTGTATCTGTTATTGTAATGTCCCTGGTCCCGCCTGTGAGCAGGGATGAGCTGGTACACCACCTGGCAGTGCCAAGGCTATATCTCAAGCATGGGGGCATATATGAGATACCATATATGGACTTTTCATACTTTCCCATGAACCTTGATCTCCTGTATATGATACCCCTCTATTTCGGAAACGATATTGTTCCCAAATTTATCCATTTTACATTTGCCATTTTGACCGCATGGCTGATCTATGGCTATTTAAAAAAGAGGGCCGGTACAATTTACGGCCTGTCAGGGGCGCTGCTTTTTACCTCCATACCTGTAATAATAAAATTATCAATAACCGCCTATGTAGACCTTGGGGTCATATTTTTTACATTCGCCTCTTTATTACTTGTTATCAGATGGCTCAATGAAGGCTTCAGAAAAAAATATCTTCTTTATGCCGGGATTATGTGTGGATTGGCACTTGGCACAAAATACAGTGCCATTGTGGCGTTTGCACTGATCTCATTATTTATCCCATTTTTATTATCAAGGCATGCAAAAGAAAAAGAGAGGCTGGCGCTTCATTCAATATTGCACTTTATGATCTTTCTTCTTGCTGCTGTTGTAATTTTTTCACCCTGGATGGTAAGAAACTATCACTGGAAAGCAAACCCCATCTACCCCCTTTATAATAATGTCTTTAATCCCCCTGCCCAAAAGGCATTCGAAACAAAAGAGGGAGATATTGAAAAGAGGCCTGCCCAGAACAGGGGTGAGTTTACATACAGAGGTATTGTTTATGGAGAATCGGGCCTTGAGATTGCGATGCTCCCTTTAAGGGTCTTTTTTCAGGGCAGGGACGATGACCCGAGGTTGTTTGACGGCAGGCTGAATCCATTCCTTCTTATATTTTCTGTTTTTGCATTTTTCCCTAAAAAGAATATCCCTGCTGCCATAAGAAGGGAAAACATGGTCATGCTCAGCTTTTCTTTCCTCTATATCCTGATAGCCATGTTTACCACGGCGATGAGGATCAGATATATTTTACCGGTTATACCTCCCTTGATTGTGCTATCTATTCTGGGTGTAAAGAACCTGTTTGAACTCAGCAGGGGGATATCCTCTGGTTTTATCAGCTCTATTGGCAGGGCATTTGTTATTCTTCTTTTTT
This sequence comes from uncultured Desulfatiglans sp., assembly GCA_964643755.1. Lineage (GTDB taxonomy): Bacteria > Desulfobacterota > DSM-4660 > Desulfatiglandales > HGW-15 > JAAZBV01. The sequence continues at coordinate 18,446 of CAZXUA010000022.1, forward strand.
TAATCTCTCTTGCCATGAATGGCTCCTATATTATGGAACTCTTTGGCAGGGTAAAACCATTGCCATACATAATGGGCAGCATAACCCGTGATGAATATATTTCTGAATTTGTCCCTGAATATCCTGCCCTTAAACTTGTAAATAAATCCCTTCCTGATAATTCAAAAATCCTCTTTGTCTATCTGGGGCGAAGAGGGTACTACTGCGACAGGGATTATGTTACTGATGAAGCGCTTTTTACAAGGGCTATACTGACATCGAATAGTCCTGACATGATATTATCATCCCTAAAAAAGAGGGGGATTACCCATCTGCTTGTTTCATTGCCTTTATTTGATAAATGGGTAAAGTATAATTGTTCTGAAGAAAAACAGGGTATGCTTAAAACCTTTTTTAGCGAATATACCATACCTCTCTATTATGAGAAGGGGATCGGTTTAAATATGTTACAGAAAAGAAATATGTAGATTTATTATAATACATGGGTGAGAATGTAAAAAATCATTTCAACATCCTTTTCAGGAGGGAAATATGAAGGCGCTTAATGGGAGAGGCTTTACACTTATTGAGATAATGATCGTTATTGCTATCATCGGCATCCTGGCAGCTATTGCTATACCACAGTTTTCCTCGTACAGGATGAGATCCTATAACTCAATTGCGGTAAGCGACCTGAGAAACGCAGCCGCAGCCCAGGAGGCCTACTATGTAGATCATAAAATCTATGCAGACTCAACAGGTGAACTTGCCAGGAGGCCTGATTTTTATACATCACCAGGAGTCAATATGGTTGTAAATGGAAATCAGACCGGTTATACAATGGTGGCCCATCACCCAAAGGGCAACAAAACCTATACGCTTACAGGCCCTGGCGGCTCTCTCACAGGCAATTGATATTTTCAGGATATTTAAAATGAAAAGGACAGATGTTTCGGTAATTATACCTGCCTATAATGAGGCAGAGACAATCAGGGATGTTATCATTCAGGTAAAAGAGATAGACCCTGAGTTTGAGATAATAGTGGTAAATGACGGCTCCAAAGACCAGACCGGGGAGCTGGCAAGAGAGGCCGGGGCTATTGTTTACAGCCATCCATATAACATGGGTAACGGCGCATCAATAAAGAGCGGGATAAGGATTGCATCAGGTGACATCCTTGTCTTTATGGATGGTGATGGTCAGCATGACCCAAATGATATTGCAAAGATGCTTCAATACTTCCCTGAATATGATATGGTTGTAGGCGCGCGTTCAAAGACAAGCCAGGTATCCATATTCAGGGGTTTGGGTAACAGGATGCTCAACTGGCTTGCAGGGTATGTGGCAAAGTTCAGGGTTCAGGACCTTACCTCAGGTTTCAGGGCGGTAAAGGCAGAGATAGCGCAGAGTCTTTTATATCTCCTGCCAAATACCTATTCATACCCTACAACCATGACCCTTGGTGTTTTACGAAACGGGAAGAGCCTCAAGTATCTGCCAATAGAGGCCCAAAAAAGGAAAAAGGGAAAAAGCAATATAAGCATATCCCGTGATGGTGTGAGGTTTTTTATGATCATCACCAAGATATGTGCGCTCTATTCCCCTTTTCGTATATTTTTGCCCGTAAGCTTTTTTATCTTTCTCCTGGGGTTTATTTATTATCTGGTCACATTTTTTACATACGGAAGATTTACAAACATGAGCGCCCTGCTCTTTACAACCTCTATTATAGTTTTTTTTATGGGGATCATATCAGAGCAGATAAGCCAGATGCGTTTTGAAAAAAGTGAGAGTGACAGATTCAGAAACAAATAGCTAAACTTTACAATTAATAATATGAATGAAGGTAATATATCGGTAACCATATTAGGGACCATGCCTCCGCTCAGGGCATTAAGCAGTTACTGCCTCTCCTTTTATCAGGCAATATCAGGGATTATGGATACTGAGTTTATCTCCTTTAAAAGTATTTACCCTTCGTTTTTATATCCCGGAGGGGAGCTTAAAGAGGATAACACCTTTCCATCTCTTGAAGAAAAACTTGCAACCAGGGTAAGAAGAAACATCACATGGTATAATCCACTAAGCTGGATTATAGAAGGATTGCAGGCAAAGGGGCAGCTCCTCCATGCACAATGGTGGAGTCCGCCTCTTGTGTTAATTTATCTCTTCATCTGCATCATATTCAAGATCAGGAAGCGGCCAGTTGTATTCACTGTACACAATATAATAAGCCATGAGAAAAACCCCTTCTATGAACTATGTTCAAGGATACTGTTTAAGTCTGGCGATCATTTTATAGTCCATTCCGATGCAAACCGGGCAAGGCTTATTGAGTGTTTCGGTATAAAAGAGGAGAGGATTAGTCAGATACCTCACGGTCCCCTTAGCTTTAGTAACGGGGATGATCTTACCAATGAAGAGGCGCGGAAAAAGATTGGAGTTGCACCTCATGAAAAAGTTATACTTTTTTTCGGAGCGATCCGGCCTTATAAGGGGCTGGATATTGCCCTTAAGGCCTTTGCCAGGGTGATTAAAGAGTCGCCAGATGTGCGCCTGATTATTGCAGGAAGATTATGGGAACCCTGGGACAAATATCAAAAGATCATAGATGAAAATGGCCTCTCTAAACATGTTGATAAATATCTCCATTACATAAATACAGATGATGTGGCGGCCTTTTTTAATGCCTGTGATCTTGTAATCCTGCCATATCTTGAATTTGATTCCCAAAGCGGTGTGGGCGCGGCGGCAATGGCATTCACTAAACCAATGATAGTTACAGATACTGGAGGGTTGCCGGAACTGGTTAATGACAAAAAAAATGTCATTCCACCTGGGGATGCTGAATCGCTTGCAGACAGGATCATATATTGCCTTAAAGACCGGGCTGAACTTGAAAAGATGGCAATAGATGCAAAGGAGACAGCAGAGCGGATGTCATGGGATAATATTGCTTTAAATACCCTTAAGGTATATGAGAAGGTCATAAATCAGGTCATTTTCGGGTGAATTATTTATATGAGTTATATAAAAGAAATACTACCTAAGATTATCCGCTACCGCTTATACAGGCTGGGGCTTTCTTCTCCCGGCACTCCTCTAAATCTGACATTTTCAGTAACTAACCTTTGCCAGTCCAGGTGCAAAACATGCAGCATATGGAAACTCTACAGGGATAACCCATCCAAAAGGGCTGAAGAACTCACTATTGATGAGATCGAAAGGATATTTAAATCAATGGGCCATATTTATCTGTTTAATGTAAGCGGGGGAGAACCCTTCTTAAGAAAGGATCTGATACAGATCATAGAGCTTGCATGCAGATACCTGACACCTGCAATTATTCATATCCCTACAAACGCAATTGCTGTTGATACAGTTGAAAAAGAGACCAGGAATATCCTTGATATAATCAGAAAGATAAAACCGGATATTCAGCTTACTGTGAAGCCCAGCCTTGATCATGCAGGGGATAAGCATGACGATATAAGGGGCATTGAGGGCAATTACAAAAAGGTTGAAGAGGTATTCAGAAGATTAAAAGGGATAAAAAGTGAGTATTCAAATCTTCATGTGGAGCTGGGCACGGTTATTTCAAGCTGGAATGTAAATGACATTGAAGAGATATCGCGGTTTGCAATGGGTATGAAACCTGACAGCTACAGGAATGAGATTGCTGAAAAAAGGGCAGAGATGTTTAATATGGAAGAGGCTATAACACCTGGGGTCGAGTCATATAAAAAGGCTGTTGATCTCTTTATCAGGGAAATAGAAGGAAGAAAAAAGAGCCTTTCATTTTTTCAGCGCATCAATAATGCCTTTCGTCTGGTTTACTATCATATTGCCATACGAATAATGGAGGAAAACAGGCAGGTCATTCCATGTTATGCAGGCATATCAAATGCCCACATGAGCCCCTATGGGGATATATGGCCATGTTGCACACTGGGCTATGATAAATCCATGGGGAATCTGAGATCATATGATTATAATTTCAGATCACTGTGGAGCAGCCCTGATGCGAATAAGATAAGGCGGTATATAAAGGATAAAAATTGTTCCTGCCCGCTTGCAAACCAGACCTATTCAAATATACTAATGCATCTGCCATCTCTTCTCAATGTAATAAGGGAGATCATTTTAAGTTAACAGGGAATAAATGGCTGGATTAATCCGAAACCACAAAAAGGTTTGTATCACAATATTGATACTCTGTGTCCTGATAGGTGCATATATATTTTCCGGAAGATTGTTCTTTCTCATGGGCGGGTTCCTTATTTATGATGACCCTCCTAAAAAATCAGATGTGGCTATAGTCCTGGAGGATGGCCTTGAATACTATCCGCGTCTTATAGAGGCGGCCTCAATATATAAGGATGGGTTGGCTGATAAGATCATCATTAATGGCAACCGAAAGACAGACACAATCCGCGATCTTGAAAAAATGGGTTTTGATCCCTGCTGCCCCTGGTATGAAAACAGTATGCGGATACTCGAAATGCTTGGCGTGCCGAGAGGTAATATTTCAGCTATAAGTGCGGAAGATGTATATGATACTGTTGGTGAGGCAGAGGCAGTGGGTAATGAAATTGTCAGGCAGGGGTATAAAAGCATAATCCTCATAACAAGTAAATTTCATACAAGGCGAGCGGCCCATATATGGAAGGAGATGTACGATGGTAAACTTGATGTGGCTTCTGCCTCCGCAAAAGCAGATCCCTTTGACCCTGAGGCATGGTATAAGAGTGGCCGCCAGGTAAGGTGGGTTATGGCTGAATATGGGGCATGGATTTTTTATTACTGGCAAAAATTAACCGATATATAGAGAGGTTAAAGAGTGAACTACCTCATAACAGGTGCAACAGGTTTTATCGGCCCATATCTGGTCGGAAAACTTATATCTGAAGGGAACAAATGCCGCTGCCTTGTAAGGGATAAAGGCAACAGGAATATCCAGCAGGGAGCCGGTATCGAACTGGTTCAGGGAGATATTACTGACATTAACAGCCTCAAAGGTATAGCCGAGAGGATTGACTGCATATTTCATATGGCAACCCTTGGTCACATGAATAATTTCACTGTGACTGAGGAGATGTTTATGAAGGTGAATGTCGACGGCACTCAGAACATCATGAAAGAGGCCATAAAAGCAGGGGTCAAAAAGATAGTTCATTGCAGCTCGGTTGCAGCAATGGGCATCTGTTCAGATGTTCCTGCTACTGAAGAAAGCATATGCAATCCGCATCACGCCTATGGTCGAAGCAAGCTTGCGGCAGAGAAGGAAGTGATTCGTATGGTAAAAGAAGAAGACCTACCTGCAGTGATCGTCAGGTTCTCAATGGTATATGGCCCTGGGGACCCGCGCGATATGCTTAAACTAACACGGCTTGCTAAAAAGGGTATGTTCCCGAAGATAGGCAATAGACCAAAGCTTACTCCACTGGTTCATGTTAATGATGCAGTAACAGGGTTAATGCTTGCTTCAGAAAAGGGAAGGAGAGGTGAGATATACCTGATAACTAACAGGGAATCCATGCCATTTGATGAGATAAGAAAGGTATTACAGAAAACTCTGGAGGTTAAAAGGGTTCCATTATATGTGCCTGAGTTGGCAGCGCTTTTAATAGCATCATTGTGTGAGAAGACATTTACTATTATTGGCAAGGTTCCTCCTGTTTCGCGAAAGAACATAGAGTCTACACTTGCGGATAGGGTATTCTCCATAGAGAAGGCTGAAAGAGAACTGGGATTTTATCCGCAAAAAGACCCGGTGATAGGGCTCAAAGAGACAGTGGAGTGGTACATGAAGCAGGGGTGGGTGTAATTCTGATTTGTCCCTATTCAGATTTCATTTGATTTGATATGCCATATCTGGCATAATTGAGGCGTTAACATGAAAGAACTGATATGGATGGGAAGCTCAAAAACTGATCTGATTAAATTTCTAGATGATGTGCGTAGTGTCATGGGATATGCATTATACCTGGCGCAAAAAGGGGATAAATATTTGCATGCAAAGCCTCTTAAAGGTTTTAAAGGGGCAGGCGTGCTGGAGATCGTTGAGGATTTCGAGGGTGATACCTACAGGGCTGTTTATACTGTTCAATTCAAGGATGTAATATTCGTTTTACATGCTTTTCAAAAGAAATCCAAAAAGGGGATATCAACACCAAAAATGGAGATGGATCTTATTAAATCCAGGCTGAAGAGGGCAAAAGAGATTTATATAAAAGGTGAGTGTCATGGATGAAAAATTAGAATATGAATTAAGCAGCGGCAATGTGTTTAAAGACCTGAAGATCTCCAATCCTGAAGAAGCAATGGCAAAAGCCGAGTTGGCACGTCAAATCAATCAGATAATTGCGGAGCGTCAGCTCACCCAGCATGCTACTGCAAAAATTCTGGGAATTGATCAACCTAAGGTATCAGCATTGCTGAATGGTCGGCTTACCGGTTTTTCAACCGAACGATTGCTGCGATTTATAAATAGTCTGAATTATAACGTGGAAATAGTAATAAGAGCCAAGACAAATTCACAGGAAAGAGGAACTATAAGTGTTATCGCTGCCTGATAAACATTATTTGTTTCTTCTTATCATCCAATATTATATTATGTGTATGTGTATCGTATGACTAATACTAAAGAGATCGAGGTCTTTGGCGTTACATATGACCGCTATGTGCTTTTAAACCTGCACCGGATCATTGCCGAAGAGCTCGGGCTTAAAACTGTAGTAGAGATGCCAAGCCATGGCGCAAAGGCCGCAGGATCGCTTTACTCCATTGGTTTTGGCCTGGCAGGATGTAATGTAACACTGGTAAACCCTGAAATGGAGATGATGTATGGATGGGATGAACTTGGGATAGGTAATAATGTTCATACTGTCAAATGCACTGATGTCTGTAATACCCCATTTAATGATAACAGCTTTGATCTGGCCTGGAATTTTGTTACATGGACAGAGCTTGATAAACCGGAGCTGTTACTAAAGGAGATGAAGCGGATATCTAAAAAATATGTGCTCATTGTAACCTGTAATAATTTTCAGCCTGGCTACCCCTGGCACAGGTTCCTGCACTTTCTATTCGGTTTTCCATGGACACACGGCCAGGTGAAATACAATCACATCACTAAAGTAAAAAGGATGTTTGTTAATGCCGGATTAAATGTAATAGAATATGGCGCTATCGATACCCCTGGTTGGCCAGACCCAAGCGGGCCAAGGGATGTAAGGTTGCACAGGAGGTATGGATCAAAAGGGGTTCAGCATTCGGGATCAAGACCTGAATGGAGTGTGCCAATCCTGGATTATATCAAGAAAGGGAATTTTCCGAGGTGGATGAAGTATCTTGGAAGGTGGGATATGGCCTTCAGAAAGGGTGTCTTTAAACTACCCTTGAGCCATCTTTTTTATGTGGCAGGAATCAAATCTGAATAATCATCAAAAACCAGAATAGTGCTCTATGATAAGGCATATTACAATATGCATATTGGAAATTAGCGCCAATCTATATTTAGTGGGTTTTGTGTATTTCGTGGTTACATATTATGCCGCAGACGCTATGAGAATTATCTTTTGACATCTCCTTACATTGTGGCTACAATTAATCGTAAATATGTACATAAAATGAGGGCGCTTAAGATGGAAAATATAGGTGTGAAAGAACTGAGAGATAATCTCAGCAGTGTTCTTAAAAAAGTTGAGAGCGGCGAAGTTATAAGGATTATGCGTCATGGGAAAGCCATTGTTGAAATGCAGCCTTTAATCCAAAGCAAAGAACAGATGCTTCTGAATGGTTTACAGAAGAAAGGTCTTTTGGGTGGGGGTACAGGTGTGCTTGGAAATATAAAGACCATTAAAAATGCCATGCCTGATAAACCAGTATCTGAAATGATTGTTGAGGATCGAAGGTGATTACCTATTTTGACAGCAGCAGTATTGTAAAATTATTTATTGATGAGCAATACTCAGATATTGCAAGGCTGGCAAAAGAGGATACAGACATAGTTTTTACCTCGATCCTTTCATATCCTGAGGTATTACCCGCATTTAACCGTGCCTGTCAGGAGGGGCGTTATAAAAAAACCGATATGAAAAAAGCTAGAGCAGAGTTCCAGAGGGAATGGAATAACTTCCGCCTAATAAAAGTTGATGAAACATTGATCAATAGCACCATGGAACTTATCTTTAAACATAACCTGAGGGGGGCTGACGCTGTTCATCTGGCTTCTGCCCTTGTCATTCAAAACGAAGGTGAATTATCTGATCTTTTCTTTTCATGCTTTGACAGAAATTTAAATAAAGCAGCAAAGAAGGAAGGGCTACTAATACACGAATTCGGTTAGTTTTATTCATCGAAAGTCAGGATATAATTTTTTGACAGGGCTTTTTTGAAGTGAGTATCATTTGAAATAACCAGGTCAACATTGTTTGAAACACCTGATGCGATTATAAGGCTATCCATTACCCTCAAATTTGCCCATTCCAAATATTTTTTATTTGGTATTTCCATGTCTTATTTGATATAACTTGCAACATGGATAAACATTCTGAAGAGTGGTTGAAACAATCAGTGTATGACATGGATACCGCTGAATATATGAATAAAGGTGGGAGGAACATTTATGCCGTGTTTATGTGCCATCTTGCGGTCGAAAAGGCTCTTAAAGGATTATACAATGAAAAAATATTAGAAACCCCTCCGAAAACACACAATCTCATTCTTCTTATTAATAAAATAGATATTAAGCCGCCAAAATAACTTGGGAAATTTATTATCAAACTTAATGAGGCCAGTATCCCGACCCGCTATCCGGAAAATCTTGCAAAGCTCCAGCAAATATATAACGAGACTACATCTAATGATATTATTGTTAAGGCAAAGGAATTAATTGAATGGATAAAAAAACAGTTTTAGAGGTCGTACATTCCTTTCATAAGGAAATTATCGCGCGGGGAATTGTGCCTGATAAAATCATCCTTTTCGGTTCTTATGCTAAGGGAACTAACACTGAAAACAGTGATATCGATCTTGTAATTATCTCCAACGATTTCAAAGGCAAAGACTTTTGGGAACGAATTGATATCCTTTCCGACGCAATCTATGAAATATTTGCTCCTATTGAGGCGACACCTTTTACTCAGGATGAGTGGACCCAGGGCAATTCATTTATATCTGACTTTGCAAATGATGGTGAAGTCCTTTATGCTGCCTAAAAGTCCTGAAAAGCAAATAAGGCAAATTCTGAATTAATATTTTTCAAAAAATTCAGAAGGACTGACTATTTGGATATTTTTATATTTCATCAATTCAAGCAGGTGGTTGTCTCCTGAAATAATGAGATCCGCATCTGCCGCTAATGCACATTCAAGAATCCTGTTATCATCAGGGTCTTTTTTTATAACAATAATTCTCTTTTCAGGAATAACCATTTCCCCAAGCTCTTCAATTGCGTTTCTAATTTCATACGCCACATTTGATGGGTATTTAAATTTATTTCCTGTTAAAACTTCAACTAACTCATCAAGAATATCTTGAGAAATTGCAAGATGTATTTTACCTGAAATGATTTTTCCCAAAATTTCACGAGGCTTTCCACCGAATACAATTGCTGAAATTAAAATATTGGTGTCCAGAACAACTCTGTACATATTTATTTTCTGCGTAGCTTGCGATATTTTTTAATCTCTCCGGATATGTCTTCCGGGGTGAGATTCAGCTCTGATACTTGATTATCTCCAAATTTGAAGATCGCATTCCACCTGTTTTTTTTTTCAATATAAGCTCTAACTGCCTCACGTAATAGTTCAGATCTAGACCGTTGTTCTTCCCTTGCTATTTCATCGATTTCCTTTAATAGCCCCTCTTTAAAAGCAATATTAACAGTCGTAGTGTCCATATTGACCTCCTTCATATCATACAAACATTGTATATTTTATTATTGGGCCGAATAATGTCAAGAGAGAAATTATTGCGGAGATCTTAAGGCTCATCTATCTTTTCTTTCCTCATTGATATAATTTTTAACCTCCTCTGCATTTTTGCCAAAGCTTCCCGATGTTAGGCCTGCCAGGTTCTCTGTGGTCGCATTAAATGAGATATCTGGTTTTTCCCCATAGGTAGTCAGATGAGGCGGGAAAAAGGTTTGAGTCGAATAACCTCTTTCGGTTAAGAAGTTTTCAACCCAATAACATGTCTTTTCATTATTCCTTTTATGGTAGGATGCTATTGCAAACCGAGGGGAATATTTTACGATTGTATTGACAGCCCCCTTTAGAGCCTCGATCTCAGCCACTTCAATATCCATCTTTACCATATCCAGGCGTTCCGGTTTTATTTCAGCTACAAGGTCATCAAGGGTGATGCAGTCGATCATCTTCATATCCGGCCCTGGCAGTGCATTTTGATTTTCTGCAATCCGACAGGAGATAGTATTATTGAAAACCTTCAGTGGTATTTTTGTGTTTTTGTCCCATACAACCTTATTGATAAGAATGATTTTACATTTCAGATTTTTAGTTCTTTCTTTCAAAAGGCTGAAGGAATCCTCAAATGGCTCAATAGCAACAACAGTACCTGTCTTTCCCACAAGCCGTGAAAAAAGGATTGTGCAGCTCCCGATATGAGCCCCGCAATCAATAATAACATCCCCATTTTGGGGCATGTATTGTTTAATGTAGGCCGAGTAAGAACAGGGGATGAGTTTAAGCAAGGAGATTGGTATGAACCTTAAAACAATCTCAAAAAATTTATTCTGATATTTTAAAGGGAGTAAATTAATAAAGGAAGCAAAACCATTTACTAACATTAACCTCAAAGATTCAGTGTTTTTTTGAATGGGAGGGAACATATCAGGACGGTATTACCCTTTTCCCTTTTTTACCTGTAAGGCCGTCTTTAACCGCTTTTATGTAAGTTGATAAATAAATAATTTTGTGCTGTTCATGATATAAGCTCAATATGGCTCTAACGAATATTCCAGGTAGAGTTTGTGTCCATAATGATTTAGGGTAATGTTGTTTAGCTGTTAAAATCTTATTTCGAACATCATAATATACTTTCCATGGAGGCATGCTTCGATAATAAATAGTATTTCCAAAACAATTGTATTTCAATGTCAGTTGAATAGGGTGATATATAATGCTGCTTTTTATACAAAAAATGTCAGCGCCATGTTTTTTGGCCCTTTCGGAATACTCAACATCATCATCCAGTATAAAAAAATCTTTGTCCGGAAGCCCAATTTTATTAACAGTATTCCGATGGATTAGAAAGCCGAGAAATGGAATCCAACTAAGACTTTCAATTTCATCCATATCGTCATGGAGTTCAATAAATTTATTACCCTTCTTATTGGTTGTTTTCAGAGGGAAACAAAGCCTGCCATTTTGGTTATCTTTACCGATGGCGACCGAGCCAAAAATATCATTTTTATCTGATAGGTTGCTTACCAGATTTTTAAGTGCCTGGATGTCAGGAAGGGCATCATCATCCATCAGCCAAAACCACTGCCATTTTCCCTCTAAGGCTATTTTTAATCCTTCATAAAAACCCCCTGACCCGCCTAGATTTAGAGGCATATTAATATAGTTCACACGGGGATTAGCAATAAAACCTTGTTCATCAAGGTAGGTTTTTGTACCATCTGTTGAAGCATTATCAACGATCAAAACGTCACAAAGAAGAGTTTGATTCAATAACGCCAAAATGCATTCTTTTAAGCCATGCTTTCTATTAAATGTAACAACGACTGCAACAATATTTAATTTTTCTGTATTGTTCAACAGGTTATTAACCTCAATTCATTTTCTCACAGTTTATTAAAGGTAGCTTCATAAAAATTTAATGCAGCTGCAATAGCATCATCCATATCTAAATATTGGTATGAACCTAATCTACCACCAAAATATACATTTTCAACTTTTATGGATTTATATTTTTCCAACTTTTCTTTATCTTCCATAGTGTTTATGGGGTAATAGGGCTCATCCCCTCTTTTACATTTTCTGGAGTATTCCTTGGAGATCACTGTTTTACCGGGTTTATATTTCCTTTCAGGATGATAATGCTTGAACTCATGTATGCGCGTATAGGGGACTTCAAAATCCGCATAATTCATGACTGCTGTTCCCTGGAAATCATCAACATCGATAATTTCTCTTTCAAGGTCAATCGAGCGCCAACCTAGTTCGCCAAATCTGTAATTAAAAAACCGGTCAATGGGGCCGGTGTAAACAACATGGGCGGTTTTTGGAATATTTTCCTTAATATCATCATAGTCTGTATTTAATAGAACAGTGATGTTTTTATGGCTTAATAGTTTTTGAAAAACGCCGCTATAACCTGATAAAGGTATCCCCTGTATTGGGTCATCAAAGTATTCGGATTTATAATTTAACCTGATTGGCAACCGCGTGATGATATCAGGAGGTAGTTTTACAGGATCAACCTCCCACTGTTTGTGTGTATACCCTTTAATGAATGCATCATAAAGGGGCTTTCCAATTAATGAAATAGCTTTTTCTTCAAGATTTTGAGGCTTGGAGGTACTATTAAACTGTTTTATTTCATCCCGGATAAATTGGGCTACCTCATAAGGTTTTAGACTCTTTTGATAAAATCTGTTGATTGTATCAAGGTTAATTGGCATTTGATAAACAACGTTTTTATATACTGTCAGGACATGGTGCCTATAACTGTTAAGAGACATAAATCTAGAAATATATTCCCATACCTTCATGTTATCCGTATGGAATATATGAGACCCATATTTGTGAACCTCAATTCCTGTTTCTGCATCTATTTCTGAAAAGCAGTTTCCTCCGATATGGTTTCTTTTTTCAACAACAAGTACCTTCTCATTTTTTTGGGATGCAATACGTTCAGCAACAATGGATCCATAAACCCCAGCCCCAACAACAATAAATAGGAAATCACTTGGTTGCATTATTTATTTTTCCAAAGTTTTGGTTACGGGATTTAATTGTAAACAACACACCCAATGTCCTTTTATTGTATACTGTAAATGAAAACATGAAACTCTATTGGGATTTTTAGGTGCTGTTTGAGATTGTAATCCGCTTATCGAAGTATCATAAATTGGGATGCTAATTGTGGGAACGACCATTTCTTTATAATTTTGTTGATCTGCTGAACGCTAAAATCATCTTAACCCCAGCCCATTGACTTAATAAGTAATTTTATGGCTGAAATTGGGTTTTTCCATATTTTCATGGCCCTGTTTGAAATGTATTTCAAGCATGTTGGAATATTTAAATTACTCTGTAAGTTAATAGCGTTTACGACAAAAGAATGCCCGTATATGTTAATAATTTTTTCAATAGGCACCATATCTAAGAATTTTGATAAATAAATTGATATGTATTCATCCTTTATTGATTGATCATTATCGCTTCGAACTATGTTATTAATGTTAAACTTAATACTGTTAAAACAGAGATTATAAAATTCTTTTTCATAATCATAATAGAGATTTTCATCCATAAGAAAATTTTTAAGGGTGTCAAATGCTGCATAGTTGTCATTGATTCTTTTTCTTGATACTGAAAACGTAGTGCTATTATTTCTTTGTCTCCAGTTGTAAAGTATTTTATCGCTGAAAGATATTTTATCGCAAAAATGGATCAATCTTGGAATAGTCGCTAGGTCTTGGTGGTATATGTGCTCAGGGAAAAAAATATTGTTTGATGTAAAAAGTGATTTTTTGTAAAGTTTGTTCCATGTCATATGGTCGATAATAGTATTATCCTCTAACCATTGTTGGAAAAAAGTCTTTTCCTTTTTTTTTATTGTTCTTCTAACAAACAACCTTCTGTTTATAATTTTTTCTCCTACGACAAGATTGTACGAACAGACAGCTATGTCACTTTTTTCACTTATTATAAGGTTATATAACGTCTCGAACATATTATGTTCTATCCAGTCATCACTATCTACAAAACTGATGTAATCCGCTGTAGCGTTTTTGACCAAAGTATTACGAACACCCCCAAGACCAAGGTTTTTTTTATGCTCAATAATTTTTATTCTATTGTCATGCTTTTGATATTCTTTGGCAATTTTTATGGAATCATCAGGGGAGCAATCATTCACTATTATTATTTCAATATTGAACAAAGTCTGATTTATGATGCTGTTAAGGCACTTTCTCAAATATTTTTCGGTATTATAAAGAGGTACCCCGATGGTTATATAAGAAGTCATCTGCTATTCAAATAATTTCTTGATATCATGTTTTGAGTGAGAAAAGCCATTAAGAAGAACACGTTTAATTCTTTTAAGAAACTCCATAATTATTTCTTTTATATTCGCTTCATTTAATTTGGCCTGATTGCCGTTTTGAAAGATTTTTTTTATATCGTTTGGATTCAAGTATAAAATTGCTTCATTTAGATCTACTTCATTAATCACTCGTTTGATTGTTTCGAATGTATAGTTAATAAATTCTTCTGTTGAACTGTGATGATTAGCTATCCTTAAAAAATGGAACTTAATAATTCTTTCATAAAAGTAATAATTCCAATAATGTTCTTTATATTTATTGTATAAGTTATGTTCTGATAAAAACAATTTTACACTTTTCAAGACAAAAAAAACACTATCTATATGTTTCGTGGTAATACTTGATACTGCTGAACCTTTTCTTTGTAAGATCGGAAGAGCACACGTCTGAACTCCAGTCACGAGATTCCA
>CAZXUA010000022.1:33153-34955 GCA_964643755.1 uncultured Desulfatiglans sp.
TTTTCTTTGTAGGTAAAAGTATAGCTGCTCTTTTATCAATAGGATATTATTACTATAAAACATGATTTGTGGTGTTGTTGCTAAATCTTGATGATAAATATTAAGAGGAAATCTAATATTGTTTTTTATAAATAAGTCCAATTTAAATAATTTGTGATATATGGCTGGGATGATTCTATTTGACCTGAAGTAACTGTCGAAACAATTATATATCAACTCTTCGTTTTTATATTTAACGAAATCAGTAATTTTATATGAATTTTCATAGACTTTTTTCACTCCACATGCAACTATATCTGCTTTGTAATACATAGCTTTTTGAAGCATTATCTCAAGCATGCGTAAATCAAGCCAATCATCACTGTCAATCATTATTATATATGGCGCTTTTGCATTTTCAATAACGGTATTCCTTGCTCCTCCAAGGCCCAAGTTTTTGTCATGTTCAACCATTACTATTCTGTTATCTTTTTTTTGATACTCTTTTGCAATTATTATCGAATCGTCTGGTGAGCAGTCATTGACTATTATAATTTCTATCTCTCGTAGTGTTTGATTTATGACACTGTCAAGGCACTTTCTCAAGTATTTTTCAGTATTATATAAAGGGACACCTATAGAGACTTTTGGATTCATTACAGATATTTTGTATTAATATTAAATTTTAAGGCAAGGTTATTAAAGAACGAAAATATTCCAATTTTTTTGGTAATTTTTTTAATAAGTTCAATAATAATTTGTCTTGCTGAGCGCATATTTAAAATTGCTTCAACCTCTTGAGTTGTTAATTGATTGTAATTAGCATTTAAAATATCAATAGCATCTTCTGTCCTAATCCTGTAAATCCCTCGAAAACCCTCATGAATCGAATCAAAAGTGATATATTCCCCATCAGCACTCCAACGGGGATGGAGATCACATCTACAGTCATCAATATAATTATGTAGCGATTTATCTGAACGTAGATACATAAGAACTATACCTTGATGTGAATAGACATCGTAAAGCATCAACTTCCGGTATGGCATTTGTTTTGTAGGGTAGGAGTCATATAGGATATATCTGCGGTTTGGAGAATAACTACAATGTCCATCTCCCGTAAAAAAATCTTTATCTATGGGATATGTTTCCAATGTGTCTGTGTTTAAATAATAGGCAGTTATGTCTGTTTTTTCTTTCTTGTGGAAAATATTTTCACCTGTCAGAACGAGCTCGTTTTTGCTCTTCCAATTATAATGCGAACCAAACCCAAACACTTTTCTAACATTGTTGCCATTTATGTCCATTGTAACGGTAATAGTGGGCCAAGGCGCTTTTTTTGAAAAAAATCTTAAAAGAAAAATTAATTGCGTATTGTCCGGATTAAAATTGATATGATTAATAAGGATCTTATCGTTTTCTACCTCTGTCCCTTTTGCGAAAAGTTCCCACAATCTATCGTAGGGCATAATCAATGAATAGTCACCAGTTTGCATGTCCATTAAAAAAATGCCGTCATTTTTTGGTTTTTTCTCATCACAATACTTGTCTTTAATATTGCAGTAACCGTACCCTGGCCTATAGTCAAAAAGTCTTGAAAAATTTATACTAATTGCCTTCTTTCCGTCAGAAGAGATATTAGCGATTGGTAGTGGTAGAAATCTTTTATTTGATGTTGATACGTTGTATATGACAGAGTTATACTTTTGCGTTGTTTCGTCGTAAATATTATAAACAATATCATCTTCTGAGCCTGGTATAAATTGTAAAAAATTGGCTTGCTGAAAACACCAAGCGGATAGATCGGAAGAGCGTCGTGTAGG
>CAZXUA010000023.1:0-34702 GCA_964643755.1 uncultured Desulfatiglans sp.
AAGTCGCACCTTCTATCTCATGCCGGTTTTGACCGGCGCTTTCGGATTGTCCCCTCCCCTTACGTCCCTTAAGTCCCCTTTTTTTGCATTTCATCCCAGAGCGCAGGATCATCCTCCGAGTAGCCGGTATTGCGTCCTTTGATGGTTATTACCATATCGGGGTGCCTTTCCCTCAGTCTCTTTTCAATATTTAATAAGAAGGTTTCAAATCCGGTTCCGCTGTCCCAGGAGTTGATCATATAGATACGTTTTCCTTTTAAAGATGAGAGCCTTGGGGAGAGTGGTATACGTTCGATCGTAGGCCAGATACCGCGGGGGTCCATTACAGAGTAGATACCTTCCCTGTTTTTTACATCCTGCGTTGAAGCGGACGTTGACGCGGGTATAATTGTGATAAGGGGGAAAAGGATAACCTGAGAATAAAGAATTTTAAAGAGGATATCTGTTATTTTACACGGCATAATCTCCCTCAGTAATAAAGGATAAACAAATAAAATCGTTATTTCATGAGCGGATATTTATATTGACACAATTTTACCTTTTGTATACCTGTATACATTATTTACTGTAAATTGCATATAGATTAGTTTGCTTCCGAAACAAGTCATAAAATACCGGATCCATCTCCTGTTGTGAAATCCGGTAACTTCAATTTTAATGGAGGAATCCATGCAAATCCCAAATTTTTTTCACCGTCTAATTATTTTATCAGCAATATTTTTTATATTCGCTGTCATAACTTCATGCGATACCTCAAGCCGCACCACAGAGCCGGAATCAAATCTGGTTAAAACATCTTATGGCCCTGTCCGGGGACTTCATGAAGAGGGCATCTATATTTTCAAGGGGCTCCGTTATGCCTCTCCACCTGTGGGCAAATTAAGGTTCAAGCCATCTGTTCCACCCGAACCATGGAGCTTACCTGTGGAGGCCTATGAATTTGGCAACCAGGCGATGCAGGCTGTGGGGATGGGCGGACCTGCAGCAGGCAGCCAGAAAACAGATGAGGACTGCCTGTTTCTTAATGTATGGACACCCGGTCTGGACAATAAGAAACGTCCTGTCATGGTCTGGCTCCACGGTGGAGGGTTTTCATCAGGATCAGGAGGGGATGCCTTCAGTAACGGCAAAAATCTTTCTAAAAAAGGAGATGTGGTAATCGTTACAGTAAATCATCGATTGAATGTCTTTGGCTTTTTACAGCTCAGTGATGCCTGGGGGCCTGACTATGCCTCATCAGGCCAGGCAGGCATGCTTGATATTGTAATGAGTCTTAAATGGGTAAGGGATAATATAGTTAAATTTGGTGGTGACCCTGATAATGTCACCATATTCGGTGAAAGCGGCGGTGGGCGAAAGGTGGCCATGCTTATGGCAATGGAACCAGCCAAAGGGCTCTTCCATAAGGCCATTATTCAGAGCGGGTCAGGCCTTGATGCCCCATCAAAGGATGAAGCGGTTGCACTTGGCTGTGAGCTGTTAAATTCCCTTGGAATTAAAGAAGGAGATGTTACAGCCCTTATGAGTGCAGATGCCAAAATGATCTTTGACGCACAGCCGAAAACGCCATCTCTCCCTCCCTCTCCATCAGGTCAGCTTACAGTCCCGGTAGGAGGTTTTGCTCCCTGTGTGGACGGCATTGCCCTTAAACGCAAACCATTTATTCCTGATGCGCCAGCGATATCAGCGCATGTTCCACTGATGATCGGTTCCAACAAGGATGAAATGGCTATTTTTCATGGCAATGATCCGAAATTCGGCAAATACACAGATGAAGAGTTTGTGGAGCATGTCCAAAAAGCACTGCCTGATAAGGCCGATAAGCTTATACCGGCCCTAAGGTCGGCATTCCCTGATTATTCACCCACCGACCTTATTGTAGCAACTGATTCCTTTAAGGGATATTTTATTGCTACAACATTCCAGGCCGAGAGAAAGACTAATCTTTTGGGAGCGCCAGTTTATGTCTATTTACTTGCATGGAAAACACTTGCGGACAATGGCAGGCTCCGCGCCCACCACGCCCTTGACGTTCCACTTGTGTTTGACAATGTTGAGGCTACGAGAAGCATGGTAGGCGAGGGACCCGAACCCCAGCGTATGGCTGATTTAATTAGTTCTGTATGGATCGCCTTTGCACGGACAGGCAATCCGAACATAGAAGCTCTTCCCCAATGGCCTGCCTACTCAAAAGAAAATCGCAGCACCATGTTCTTTGATATTGAAAGCCATGTGGTTGAAAAGCCATTTGAAACAATTCGACAGATTCTGGTGAAATAATGTCCATGCAGAAAGAGTAAATTTCTGCATGGAGCTTTCAGCAGTCAGCGGTCGGCTGACAGCCAAAGGTTTTAAAATGTTTTTTTGCTGAAAAGTGAATACAGATAGCTGACCACTTTAATGCAACAACATCTGTTTTGCATGAAAAATGAAAATTAAATAATATGAGGGCAATAATGAAACGATATTATTTCGTGACGATTTTGATCTTATCTGTTTTTATATCTTTAAGCGTGAATTCAGCATCTTCTGATGCCAACCGCATCTCCAGACCTGGTGAATATGCAGGTTTCAGTGAAGCTATTTATGACGATAAATATGAGCTTACCTCCCAGTATATCCAGGTGAGGGATGGGACAAAACTCGCCATGGATATCTATCGCCCAAAGGACAAAGTTACAGGAAAGGTAATCAACACGCCTCTGCCCGTCATATGGATGCATACCCCATACAATCGAAGGCATGCAAGTAATGATGGCGCACTGACAGTGGAAACCTACCCTGGAACCGCTGCCAGGCTGATAAAATATGGTTACATTGTGGCCACTGTGGATTTTCGAGGCCTTTATGCCTCATACGGACACAACGAGGCTTACAACCGTGGCGAATGGATGACTGCGGCACGCATGGACGCTTATGATATCACCGAATGGCTTGCAAAACAGCCGTGGAGCAGCGGCAATATAGGGATGTGGGGCTGTTCCGCCACAGGCGGGAGCCAGATGCAGGCAGCTACAACAGCGCCTCCCCATTTGAAGGCAGTATTTCCAATGAGCTGTGAGTATGATGTATATTCCTTTCGTGTACCCGGAGGCATGGCGCCTGCCAAAGGCACCCGCACCCAGGCGATCTCATCCAGGGAGGCAAGGGATGCTGTTGCTGTACCGGTTGATGCTGATACCAACAGGACGATGCTGAAGGAAGTCATTGCAGAACATGAAGGGTCTGTGGAAAATCCCGGCTACACCCCCTACCGGGACAGTTTTGCTGAAAATATTACAGATGCATCATCCCAGCCTTGGTGGCTGAAAAGCAGCCCTCATACCTATCTTGATAAGATCAACTCTTCCGGAATCGCCATGTATCTGGCTGCAAACTGGGATGAAGGGCCTACCAAACATGGCGCATTTTTTACCTTTAACAATGTAACAGTTCCTGCAAAGCTTATTATTGGCCCTGAAGGACACTGCGGGTGGCTCGCGGTTGAAAAAAATACCGGGTTCGACATCACAATCGAGGAGCGCCGTTTCTTTGATTACTGGCTCAAGGGTATTAAAAACGGCATTATGGATGAAGACAGGGTATATTACTACACCTATAATGCCCCGGAGGGCTCAGAGTGGCGTTCAGCAAAGAAATGGCCTCTGCCGGAAGAAAAGCGGATCAGATACTATCTTGGTGAAGGGGTATTGAGTACAGCAGAACCCTCTGGCGTTGATCAAAAAGATGAAGCAACTGTCTCATATAACCTGGCTCCGCGAGGGCAATTACCGGTTGGTGACCTTGTTTACGAAACTCAACCCTTCAGTAAAGATATCCAGGTCACAGGCCACCCCTCGATCAACCTGTGGGTATCATCTACGGCTACGGACGGAGACTTTATTGCTACCATCCAGGATGTGGGGCCTGATAATACAATCAATTCCTGTAATGTACATGGAAGGCTAAGGGCATCACTTAGGAGACTTAATGATCCGCCCTATAACAACCTTGGGCTGCCATGGCACAGGTCTTATGATGAAGATGTGTCTCCTCTTGTGCCGAATAAACCTGTGGAGCTGGAATTTGATATTTTACCTGTATCAATGGTCATCAAGGCAGGTCATCGTATACGCCTGTTAATAAATTTTGCAGATGAGTCAACACCCAGGCTCGATCCTGCACCAAAAGTAACAATATACCGCAATTCAAAATACAGATCATATCTTACACTACCTGTTGTAGAGGAAAGGAGTGCCCAAAGCAATAAGGCATACTCCGGTGAATTCGTCATAGAACCTCCTACACTGATGTCTCTTGGTTTTGAGTGGTATATTGACGGCGATGCAAATCGCAATGCCTCTGTATCGGTGCGTTACCGGGTCAGGGGTGAGAAGGAGTGGCGTGAGGCCCTCCCGCTTTTAAGGTTACAGAATGAGGAACTGATAAACACCTATGGAGCCTTTGACTACAGGGTTCCGAACATGTTTGCAGGAAGCATCATGGACCTGGAACCGGATACCGAATATGAAGTGCATCTCAGGTTGTCCGACCCTGACGGTGTTGAAAACAGTTATCATCAGCAGTTCTTTGTCCGCACCCGTCCTGAGCCTGAACCCTTCACCGGCGGGCGTGTATTTCATGTCTATCCTCCGGGGTTTGAAGGTAAAAAACAGGAGCCTTCATTTACCGGACTTTTGGGCGCCTTCTATACCAGCGCAAACGGCGCTGACTGGTTCAATGCCTACCCTCCCAGGGTAAGGCCCGGCGATACGATCCTGGTTCATGCAGGTATCTATAAAGATGACCGCTATCAATATGCAAACCGGCTGGGGCTCCTGTTTGACGGCACCTACCGCTTTCGTCGGAGCGGGACAGCAGAAAAACCCATAGCCATCATAGCGGCTGGTGATGGTGAGGTAATTTTTGACGGCAATGGGAATCATGTCCTCTTTGATGTGATGGCATCGGATTATCTGTACTTTGAAGGTCTCACAATCCGAAATACTGAAGTAGCATTTCAGGCAGGTCATAAGGGTGTGGCCGGGGCTGTCGGGCTTACAGTAAAGAGGTGCCGTCTTGAAAACATAGGCCGGGGCATCTATACAGACTGGTCAGGGTCAAAGGATTTTTACATCGCCGATAATGTCTTCATCGGCAAGAGCCATCCCGAACGGCTTGAAGGGTGGATAGGAAATGTGTGGCGCAATACTCCGGGCTACCCCACGCCTGTAACTTCAGAGCTGGCTGTAAAGGTATATGGCTCAGGCCACGTTATTGCCTATAACTATGTGGCCAACTTTCACGATGGGATTGATCATGCTACCTACGGCGAACCGGACGGAAATCCCCATCCCATCAGAGACCGCATGCCTGTATCAATAGACATCTATAATAATGATATTACCAATGTGGATGATAATTGCATTGAGGCAGATGGGGCCATGTACAATATCCGGGTTCTTCGTAACCGCTGCTTCAACCAGGCCCATCGCTCATTAAGTACCCAGCCTGTCTTTGGAGGGCCGGCATACTTTATACGCAATATTGTCTATCACGCCCCTGAAGGTGGATCGGTCAAATTTACAGCCAACAGTGCTGGTGTTCTTGTGTACCATAATACCTTTACCGCTGAAGTCCTCTCCATGGGACAGGCCTCCAATCTACATTTTCGCAATAACCTGATTCTCGGTCAGTGTGCAGCACCGGAAATATTCAGCATTGAAACAGGTACCAATTACTCCAGCTCGGATTATAACGGTTTTCGTCCGAATCCCGGTGCAGATTTCTCCTTTATATGGAGATCACCTGACTATAAGAAGGTTTCTGATTACACAGGCAAACCTGTGGACCGGCGTTTCCGCACCCTGTCGGAATACAGCAGCGCTACTGGACAGGATTCTCACAGTCTCCTCCTGGATTATGACATTTTCGAGAATGTGCCTGCCCTTACAACCGAAAATCCCGGCAGGCTGTATAAGGCCCAGGACTATGACTTCCGGTTAAAGGCAATCGCCAAGGCTGTTGATGCAGGGATGATATTGCCCAACGTGAACGACGGTTATACAGGGACATTGCCGGATCTGGGGGCATATGAGTTGGGGCAGGAGATACCTCACTATGGGCCACGCAATTGAAAATGGATTGACAGTAGTGAATAATACCATCTAACAATTCACAGGGAGAGTTATATTGGCAGTGGATAAAGATTCAGTCAATGCCTCAATTATTGAAGAGGCCGGAAAAATAAATATTTACAGGGAGACCGATGTACTGGTTGTAGGAGGGGGCCCGGCAGGTACGGCTGCTGCCCTGGCCTCTGCCAGAAACGGAGCCGGAACAATACTCATGGAGAGATTCGGCTACCTGGGCGGGCTTGCAACCGGCGGTTTTGTACTGTGTATCATGCCCATGAGCGACGGAACAAACGAACAGCAGATCGCAGGGATATGCCAGGAGATTATTGACAGGCTTGATGATGAGGGCGCGGCTGTTCATCCAGCGAAAAAGGATCTGGGTTCAAGCGACAAAAGGTTATTGGATTACTGGCGCAGATATCCCTTTACCGTAATAGGAAACAGGATTGTTTTGAGCGCCCAGGTTGACCCCGAAATACTTAAATGCATATTAAACGATATGATGGAAGAGGCCGGTGTTGAGCCTCTTCTTCATTCTTTGGGATGCAGGGCAATTGTTGACGGAAACCGGATCAAAGGCGTATTCTTTGAAAGCAAATCAGGCAGACAGGCAATACTGGCAAAAACGGTTATTGATACCACAGGTGATGGTGATATCTACACATCAGCAGGAGCGGCCTTTGGCGGAATGCCAAAATCGGATCAGAGGGCTGCAAAACTCTCATTCACCTTCAGGTTTTCCAATATCGACAGCAACAGATTCTATGAATTTAAAAATACTGAAAAGATAAAATATGCAGAATTAATGAGCGAATGCACAGCAAAGGGCGGATTTACACATGTCATATCATGCGCGCCTGATGATGTCATGTGGTTTAATAATCAGCTGTCTGGTTTCAGCGGGCTTGATGTTAAGGATCTGACCCAGGTAGAAATAACAGGCAGGAAAAGGATGAGGATAACCTATGATTTTTTTAAAAGATATGTGCCCGGGTTTGAAAACTGCTACCTGATGGATACAGCGACCCAGACAGGGGTCAGGTGCACAAGACGCTTAACAGGGGAATACACAGTGACCATGGAAGATATAGATTCAGGCGTGATCCATGAGGATACAATCCTTGAGGCCCCCTCATTTATCGCTCCGGTTACAGAAAAGCCCCATATACATGTCCCGTACAGATGCCTTGTCCCTGAAAAGATTGATAACCTGCTTGCTACCGGTCGCTGCGTATCGGCTGATGAAATGGCTATAAATACATTGAGCCCTATCCAGTTTTGCATTGGCACAGGCCAGGCAGCAGGCACAGCCGCAGCAATCGCAGTCAAGGAGGGGATTGCTCCGAGAAAGATCAATTACAGCAAGTTGCAGGAATGTCTGATTTTACAGGATGTTAAGCTTAATATCTGATCATTTATTTACCCTGATTACTGCTATTCATAAGGATATTGTTTGATCAGAAACCTCATCAGATCGTCCGGTTCTTTATTGTCGGTATACACATGGTCGCAGAACCATATCCTGCTGGGATCATCTTCAGTAAATGGCCTCCACAGCGGCATATCGCTGCCATCTGCATCCTTACCGTTCGGGTCGCCTGAGCGGATAAAGTTTGACCAGTAGTTGCACATCTTACGTGCAAGGTCATAATGTTTGCCAATAAAGGGGCGCCAGCATTTGGCCAAGGTCTCGAAAAAGAACCAGAGGTCTGAAGAATGGAATGACCCTGGATTATCCCAGCCGGGGATCTCCGGGTTAAATACCCAGTAATATATCGGTGTCTTTTCACCTGTCATGGCCTTTGCCCTGCTTAGTAGCCTGATCCCCAGCTCCATATGACAGCGAGTTGCCTTATGGAGCATCTCGGAAATGCTGCCTGTTAGAGATGCGCAAAGCTTAAGGAACTCATCTGCATCTTCATCATATGTATCTTTTGCAAAGGCAATAAACTCGTTAACCGTTTTGACCACTGGCCGGTTGGCAAATTCAGTGGCTGTATGGCCGAACATCATGGGAACCTGTTGACATTTATTTGCCATGTACAGCTTATTAAGGTTTCCGCAGCAGAATTTCCCGTCTATCACAGTGCCCCACATGGCCCTGTACTCCACCATCTTGTCACAGAGGAAAACTGCATCCAGTCTGCGTGCCTCCTCCAGTGAGGATACACCCAGGAACTTGAAGAATTCGACACCCTCCTGCTCTGCAAGGGACAGGTTTTTATCAGGGATGATAAAATTACCCGGATAGGCGGAAAATATCAGGCCGCTGTCACAGATAGCCTTCTGAAACAGGCCGCTGTTTTGAGGTGAAGTAACCTGGGCCATAACACTCACACCCCCTGCCGACTGTCCGCCGATGGTGATGTTTTTGGGGTCCCCTCCAAAGGCAGCAATATTGCGTTGCACCCAGCGGGTTGCAAACTGCTGATCAAGGTGCCCGAAGTTGGCAGGTGATTCAGGATTTTCTGCTGTGATTTCCGGATGGCAGAGAAAGCCAAAGACATTCAGCCTGTAATTGACAGTAACAACCACAATACCGCGCCTCGCAATACGCTCGCCGTCAAATTCCATCTCAGCGGTGTTGCCTTCATGGAGGGCGCCACCAAAATACCAGACAAACACTGGCAGCTTCTCATCCGCGCTTTTCGCGGGTGTCCATACATTAAGATGCAGGGAATCCTCATCCATTGCAATTGATGTATCCACATTCCATTCCCTTGTATAGATATTCTCAGGGTCTTCACCCGGGATATGCTGCATGGAGATGGGGGCAAATTTGTACGCATATAAAACACCGTCCCAGTCATGAGCGGGCTGTGGCGGTCTCCAGCGGTTCCTGCCTACCGGAGGTGCAGCAAAGGGGATGCCTTTAAAGGATGTGATTCGCGGATCAGCGGCAGGTAAACCCTCAATAAGACCATTTTCAACGGTAACTCTACGTAACACAATAGCGCTCCTTCATGGTAAAAATGTTAACAGGCACTGAAGTTGATCCAGTGCCTGTTTTTGAGGCCTATTGTTTTTGTGCAGGTGCAGGTGGAGGCGCAAACCAGTCGAATTTACTGCCCTTGTATTCGGGGGTTCTGGTCATGTTTAAAATGGCCTTGCTTTCATCCGCATCAAAAACCATAAATTCAGGGGCATCAGCAGTATAAGGGGTCCATATGCCCCAATCCTTGCCATTTGGATCACCAAATTTGGCAAAGTTGGTCCAGCACTCCACAATTTTGGCGCTCAGCTCCTTATCCCCTGCGGTGAATGGACGCCAGCTGTGTTTGAAGGAGTTAAAAACATACCACAGATCCGCTGAGTGGAATGCCCCGTTTTCATCACCGGGCAATTGACGCGCAAACAGGTATGCATATGCCGGTTTTTTACTTTTTTCAGCGCGAAGTGCACAGAACTTACTGATAGCCTCGGTCATGTCGCTAAGATCATTTGCTGTAAAACCGAACATATAGGGTATATCAGGGATCTCATTTGCAAGCGCTGCATCGTTAAAGCTCTTTGTTAAAAAATAATTTTCAACCACAGGGGCATAGAAGAGCCTTGTTCCTGTAGCCTGCCCGTATTCATTTGCCATTTTTGTAAGCTCATCAAATGAAAGCGCCCTCATCTCTTCGAGCGTAGTCTTGTTAAAATGGTCCATCATTGCCTTGTTTGCATTCTGGATCTCATCATAGGTCATCATCCGCATTCCCATGCCCATGCTTCCCAGCCCGCCTCCGCTCATACTGATGGCCTTTTTGATCAGCTCCCTTGATTTCGGGGAGGCGCACAGGGTCTGAACACTGCCTGCGCCTGCACTCTGGCCAAAGACAGTGATATTATCAGGGTCACCGCCAAACTGCGCTATATTGCTGTGAATCCATTTCAATGCAGCGGCCTGATCCATAACCCCGTAATTTCCGGAAACACCATTCGGGCTTTCTGCCGATAAAAGCGGGTGGGAGAAAAACCCGATAACACCAAGACGATATGTGACAGAAACCAGTATAACACCCTGTGAGGCCCAGTATTCTCCGCCATCCATCTCAGGTTCAAAGGCAAACCCCTCACGATAGCCGCCCCCATGTATCCACATGGCAACAGGCAGCTTCTTGTTAGTTTCTCCTGCTGCTGGTGTCCAGACATTCAGATAGAGGCAGTCTTCGGTGAAGGGCACAGAACCGCTTGCCTGCCATTCCTTGCCATAAAAACTATTTGGGTCCCATGTGACCTGGGAGGCAGCATCACCATATTTGTCAGCAATCTTTACACCCTGCCAGGGGACAACAGGCTGGGGCTCTTTCCATCGCAGTTCACCTACAGGGGGCGCCGCAAATGGAATCCCCTTAAAACTTGTAACCCCCTTTGTCGTGGTTGGTACACCAACGACCTGACCGCCCTCAATGTTCAATACGGGGTTTGATTTACTGCATGAAACTAAAACCGACAATACACATGCAAGCAGAAAGATAATTACTATTTTCATAATTTAATCTCCTTGTTTTGATTGCGCTATCTTGTTTTGTATATGGATATACTAAATATCATTTTTAATATCAAATAGTAATTATGGTGTCTAACATGCCGCTAAGGTGCATAGGCGTCAAGCTGAGGTGAAAAGCAAAAGTCTAAAGCAATAGCTCACACAGAGGCACAAAGAACACTAAGAAAAATCAAATGCTTTTTATATTATTTTTTTACTTTGTGAGCTTTGTGACTTTGTGTGAAAAATGATTTATTGACACTTACCCCGACTTTACTATACCCTTCAAATATTCAATAAATTCCAAGGTCCCTTAATATCTCTTTATTATGCTATGGGTTGCAGTATGGTATTTAAAATCTCCAGATATATCCTTTTCCTGCTCCTGTTACAGCTTGTTTTAACGCTAAACGCCTGCGGAGAATCTTCAAAAGAGAACGCTCCTGATAGCGGGTCCAGTGATGCACACGGCTCCTCTGTTATAAACTGGGGAGAGGAAGTAAACTTGGATGAAATGATAGCAATGGCCAAGGAGGGCAAGATCAAGGAGATACAATGGCATGTATTGCCTAATATCCTCAGGGCAGAGACCGGGAATGGAAAATTCTTCCACCTTAAAAACGAGGATAAGGGGGTAGACCTTCGCAACACCCTGATAAAATCAGGTGTCAGGATAGGAGATGGAGGCATAGAGTTCAAACACCTTTTCTGAGATTGAAAAGGCCCTGGTGAATAGCCCTGGTTCAGGGCTAGGGATAATCAATAACGACAGAAAGAGAGGATTGCAGATAAAATGATGACACTTGCAATTAATGGTATTGCACTGCTGCTGTCAGCACTCGTTGTCGGGATAGCAGTTTATAAATGGCATATCATCAGGGACAGGAAACA
Organism: uncultured Desulfatiglans sp.; assembly: GCA_964643755.1. GTDB lineage: Bacteria > Desulfobacterota > DSM-4660 > Desulfatiglandales > HGW-15 > JAAZBV01. Next base: position 11,482 of record CAZXUA010000023.1, read on the forward strand.
GATCCTTTCAATTACTGGCAATGCCCTGAAAAATAAAAAAGCTATCATAAGCGGGGTTATTACAGCAGCCCTTTACCTGGCCGTATTTATCTTCATGGGAGGCAAAGGCGGCAGGGTTCATCTCCTGTTCGGGCAGGTGATATGGAACATAACACCGTCTGATATGGCTAAAGGGTTTATACTCTCAATCCTGGTCATGATATCCATTGCGCTCTTTGTTTTCGGTATTGGGGTACTGGGGGCTGAACAATCCGGCAGGAAAAGCGGCATGGGATTTTTCGGATCCCTGCTGGCATTGATTGCAGCCTTCTGCCCCTGATGACTTCCAATATTATCGGCCCTGGGCGGGGCCGCGGGCGCCATGTTTATAAGCTTCTGGGATCTCCTTGCTGTTGTATCAGCAGCATTGTTGATTTTGAGTATCTTATATACGGCTGCAAGGCTGAAAGCTGCAAAAGGCTGAGGCTGACCATCTAAAAAGGTCCTGGTTCAGGGCATTGGGATGGCAGATAAGAAAAACAAAGAAAAGATCATATTATCAACTAAAGGAAAGGAGGGATCATGAAGAGGAATGAAAACGGTTTTTTTATCACCCTGTTGGTAATCCTGGCAATGCTTTACTCATGCGGCAGTGAGCCGCCTCAAAAGAGTGATATGGATATAAAACCTGCCGCATCTCCAAAGGTTACCCTGACAGTGCTGAACCCTCAGGGCCATGTAAAAAAGGATAAAGTCCTTGCGCCACGTCTGGACACACTTGAGGGTAAAAAGATCGCCATGTATTTGTCAGCAACGCCTGATCAGCTATATGCGGGTAAAGGTGCAGAACTCTATGATATACTGGAGAAGATGTTCAAAGAGAAATATCCAAACACCCGGGTTGTACACTATGCGGAACTGCCCATGAAGTTTATGCCGGAGAATGAGGTGGTGGATGCAATTATCGCAGCAAAACCCGACGCGGTTGTAGTCGGCTTTGGAGGGTGATGAGGGTGCATCGGTGCGATGGGTTCCATCGCCATTACTCTTGAAGAAAAAGGTATCCCAACTGTTACACTCTATAATGAACGCCATGAAGAGCGTTTTATGGGTGTAGTTCTTTCAAAAGGGTATATAGAGTATCCTGGTATCAATTTTAATGAATATGAGACCTTTACATCAGAAGGTATAAAGGGCCTGGCCCCTGAGGCATTTCAATTTATTGAAAAGGGGCTGACACGCTGGAGTCCTGAATACATGGTTGTTAAAGGTGAAAAATGGGTCCCCTCAGAAGATGCCTTTACCTATACCGCATCAACCTATCAGGAAGCAGAAGAAATTTTCAACAGCTCTTACCTTAAAATGGGCTGGGGGGATGGGCTCCCTCTTGTCCCTCCCACCCGGGAACATGTGAATGCAATGCTTACCGGCACACCCATTTCTCCTGAGACAATAATAGGTAACTGGGGGCCATCCGGTGCGGAATTTTCTGTCGAAAAGATTGCAGTTGTATCTGCAATGGCGGGCGCAAAACCGGAATATATGCCTGTAATTATCGCGGCCTTAAAGGCCATAACCTCTGTCAAATGGGACAGCTACTATCCGGTAATGAGGTCTGCGGCCCCGCTTGTTATTGTGAACGGCCCATGTGCAAAGAAGATAGGGATCAATTCATCCTCAAATGTATTTGGCCCTAATCACAGGTACCCTGCCAATGGCTCCATAGGCCGGGCCGTAAATCTTGCACTGTCTGTTATCCCCGGAAACGGGAGAGGCATAAAGCCTTCAAACCTGGCAGGCAACACCGGTACATATGCAGGCATTGTAATAGCCGAATCCGAGGATGTGTCATCCCTTGGCGAGGGATGGGAGCCAGTGAGTGTTCAGCTCGGCTACCCGCCTGAAACAAACCTGGTCACCGTGCTTGGTATTGATCAGATGGATATGAGCATGACCGGATCGATTGCAAATGTTGCTGCTGCTGTTAACCCTAACAAGGATATCTGGCCCCAAAACAAGGATCAGTGGGCAAAGCAGTATGCAGGAGCGCTTGTAGTAACTGAAATGCAAATGGTGACATCCGGACTCATGGGTAATGCAACAAAGGCCAGTTATGCAAAGGAACTCTGGGACCTGGCCCGCATCCCCGTAAATAAATTCAAAGAGCTGGTTTTAAAAAATGAATTCGGCACTTCTCAGGAGCCCGGTGAATTTGTCAGGATGTTACTCGCTGAACAGGATGTTATTAAAAAGGGGGTGCCCATGGCTAACGCACCAGGGAATTACCTGGTGGTTGTTACTGGCGGGCATTGAAGCTGAGCGCCCTTTTCATGGCTCGGTGCGAGCCGCTGGATGAGTATCCCGGTTTCAGTGACTATTGAACTGCCCTAATTATTAAATCAGCATTTATGAAACCTTTGGGCCCTGAAGGAAGATAAAACCTTCAGGGCTCACATTTTTTTAATGAATTGTGAAGGGGCGACATATTTTTAGAACGTTATCTAATTTATCAGGTTTCCTGCTTCATCAATTGGCTTCCCATCCACATTAAGCCTTTGTGTGCTGCCGGGTTTAAATTTACTGTATTGCCCGCACAGAGTGATGTCCTGGAAGATAATCGGCTTTTCCTTATTGTAAATTTCAACAAACCTGAGCGGGCAATGGAGCATCATAGCCTTCAGATGATGGTGGACTCTTCTATAATTATCTTTTTCAGGCTTTCCATTTCATGGCCTAAATACAGTTCAACTACCCCGCCCAATTCGCCCCTGTTTAAAGGGTCTGATCCGCAGAAAAACAAAAACTGGTCATAATCATGATAAAAGGTTTCCGCTTCCATGGTAAATGGGTCTGTAATAAGCCACGAGGCAATATTGAAATTACTCTCTTTATTTTGATTTATGTAGAGCACAGACGGATTATTGGGGGCAGTCCCGAAAAGGTTATCAGGAGGTGTTACAACAGCACTTTTAAATACATACTTATCAAGATCAATATTCTTTGTCATAAAAAGCCCTCCAATAAAATTCCTGATTATATTTGAATGTAAAGCCGGTTCTGCCCCTTAAACTTAACCCTGCATGGAATAAAAAATCACTTCACGCTTTCATAAAAGGTAAGTGATACGCCGCCTTGGCCCATTCCCGGAGGCGAACTCAGATACAGCCCATTGTTCAGATATGCGTATTTGCTATCCACGCGTACCTCAAATGTCGGCGCCAGTTTTCCAAACCCTCCGGCATTACGTACAATGATCACCTCTCCGTCGCTGGTCTGCCACAAATAGCGCGCATCGATCGTAGCCGGGTTAGAAAGATTCTGGTAGTCTGCTCCTGCTGCAAGTACCTTTCCCTCGATCTTTCCGCTGACCGTGCCGCCTGTGATGGGGATGATGTTCCTGTTGCTCCTGCCTGTATTCCCCACCATCTGGCCCGGGCTCAGGGTTACATTCTCTTTGATCAACAGTTCACCCTGTTTCTCATCCATTGACGCCCTGCGGTAATCCCAGGGTTGATCCAGAAATCCCGACGGTTTTGTTACCATGATAGAGTTTGTTGCATCAGGTTTCACGGCCACCCCGGAAATGTCAAACACCATTATCTTCAGGGTCCCGGCCTTGAGGTCCAGCTCCCGTCTTCCAGCAAACTTCCCGGTGTTCAGCCAGTTGTGGCTGCTCTCTACCGGCGCCTCAAATTCCGGCACTATTCTTATATCGCTGGGATCCGCTGCAGTTCCTGCGATCCTCAGGTAGATGTACTTACCATCGTCGGTCTGAAGCACAAAGATCTCTTCAATCTCCATTGTGCCGTTTGAAAAAGACAACTGAAAATCCAGACCGCCGAACATCACTGAACCTTTTATCTTCTCACCGGTTATCGTTCCTCCCTTAATCACATAAACGACCCTCTGCCCATACTGAGTCCTGCCCAACTCGTATATCTGGTCTATTTTCATGTCAGCCACCAGAACCGGCTTTCCCTGTTCCGGCACCGCTATGCCATCTACCATCCCGCATGGCCACGCTTTGTGCGGGACAAGTATCTTCTCCATCCCCGAATAGGCTTCCTGTCCCAGGGTCACCCCTTCCTGAGCCTTTAAACCGCTCAATGGATAATCAATAACCGTTTTCCAGGCCAGCTCCTGCAGGGCACGATTGAACTTCTCTTCCCGATATTCCGGCTTGCTGGAATTTTTCAGTATACCTGGGACAGGCAGGCCAACCGGGCTCACGCCGTACATGACTGCAAAATGCAGATAGGCGTTCAGGGCAATTACCGGTTCTGTAGGATGTCCAACAAAATCTCTGAATACCTCTCCCTGGTCAGTCATGCCTAGCATCTCCTTATTATAAATCATAACCCTTAAAGCATTGTGGGCCTGTGCAGTCGGAATAAGATAAACAACGGTCCTGCCTGCTTCCCGGTTCAGCTTCATGGCCAGCTCTTCGGCTGACCTGTCGTTCTTGATGTTGATCTTGGCAATCTCTTCGGGGGTTTTGTTATAATCAGGTTTGTTTCCAAACATGCCTCCGCCAAAACCTCCGGGCCCGCCTGCCCCTTTGGGCGCAGGTTTACCTGCCGGGGGTGTGCCTGGAGGAGCACCTGGAGCGCCACCTCCCGGCCCGCGGCTCATCATTCCGCCCATCATGCTTTCCATGTCATTGTTATCCACCAGACCCAGTCCGGGCCAGGATATCTGGATATAGAACTTTATATTGGGGTTATGCTCCAGACCCAGTTTGACAAAGTTGTCAATACCCGGATCAGGCATGCCGATTGGAGACATGACAAAGGCATCTACTATTCCCTCCTTAAGTGCCTTTTTTGCCTGATTCTGATCGTCGGGCAGATCCCAGTGCTGTGATGTGCGTGACACACCCAGGCGCTGGATGCCCAGAACCTTGTGTTCTTTGATACCGTAGAACCCTGCAATCTCGGTCAGGACAGGGGGCATATCCCACATAAGACTGTGGGAGGCGTAGAAGGTGCTCTTTCCATCAGGAACCTTTCCTGTCTGAGCCAGACATGTTCCTGAAACAAAAATTATAGCTAATGTGGCAAGTAATAATATCTTTTTCAATCTTGAACCTCCCGGACTGTTAGGAATAAAGAGGGAAAACCATGAATAAGTCATAAGCTGCAAGAGAGCAATTTTCTTATTTATGATTTCCCCTCTATATAGAAAACCTTGTAATTAATAGAGCTTACCGGATCACTTTATGGAATCATCTTTTTTTCATATTTCCACCCTTCACGGGTGCACATACCGCAGTCTGAGCCTGTGAACATCTTTTCACCAGCTTTGTCCTGCTTCAACTGCCATTTCAACCATGCTGTGGCAACCACTCCAAACTCGCCGCCATTCGGCTCATGGTAGGTGCCGCCATGTCCCACATCGAAATTGGCTATAGCCACAGGAACCTTGTCGATCTTGGCGTAATCATCAATAGCCTGAGGGTAGGCAATATCCTTTTCCCCGCCGATGATATAAATAGTGGGCGAATGCAGTTTCGCAAGAACCTCTTTACCGACTTCAGGCATCCCCATAAGCGGGGCTCCTCCCTGTTTGGGCGCCCCTGCATTAGGCACACCCTCTTTCGGAGCCGCCATCTTGGGCATGCCCTCTTTTGGCGGCGCCATTTTTGGCCTTCCGCCTGGGCCGAAAAGTCCGCTGTTCATGACAATGAGTGTCTTAACACGGGGATCAGGGGCAACTTCAAGGGCCTGTAATCCGCCACAGCTCATGCCTGCTACAGCGAACTTTGACGGGTCAAGTTTTCCGAAGTATTTACTTTCCGGGCGAGTGTTCTCAGCGGTTGCCCAGTCAATGGCCTCAATCATCTGGGCTGATTTCGTGCCGCTGCCCATCCCCATCATGCCGCCTTCGCTATTGGATTCCGGAACATAGGGGCCAAGGGCCAGAACAAGGAAACCATGTGATGCCACTTCAGCAAGGAAGTTGGCGTGCATACGGGACGAACTGGAGCACCCCCCATTGCCCCAGGCCAGGACAGGCATAGGATTCGATTTACTGAACGGGCTCAAGTCCTTTGGCCGATAGATTGTATGATTGGGTAAACCCGCGTCTCCCTCTACGATTGCCGCTGCATAAGGGCCAGAACCCTCTGTCATCGGCCCCATTTTAGGCATCCCTCCCTGCGGCTGAGCAAACACATTTATTATGATTAAGCTAAATGCACACACCCATAAACTGACCTTTCGAAGCATTTCTTCCTCCTGTTAATACGTTATTGTAAATACAAACTACTTTCCTTGTTATGCGCCATCTCTATTGCTCTAATATAGATTAAAGCAGGCCTTTTTACTGAGGTTCAGATGGTTATCAATCCCTTTTTCAGGATCAAACTATATGGACATGAGATTTGTATGTCAATATACTTTTCTTGTTTTTGCGAGGTATAACTGAGAAATGTGATCAACTAAAGACTTTTATTCAACGACCCCAAGAGGCTGATGCTGTTTTCAGGGATATGGAATCCGGTAAATATCCCTGTGAAGCGGCTCGATAAAACGCAACAAAAAAACCTTCACCCGGGCAATTAACCCGAATAAAGGCTTTTTAAGTGAAATATGTTTTTCTGATTACTGGATACCTTCAGAGTTCTAATTTCAAAAACCCATTGAACCCTTCCCGCCAACTAGTTCACAGCATCTTTCAATGCCTTTCCGGCTAAAAACTTTGGAGCATTCTTTGCCTTGATCTTGATTGCTTCACCTGTCTGGGGATTGCGGCCTGTGCGTGCCTTCATTTTGTTGACCTTAAATGTGCCAAAACCGACCAGTGTAACTGTCCCCTTCTTTTTAAGTGTTTTGGTAATAGAATCAAATATACAATCTACTGCTGCCTGTGCCTCTTTCTTTGTACTTACAACCTTTGCCACTTCATTAATCAAATCACCTTTGTTCATGTTTTTCGCTCCTTTTAAAGTTATTAATAAAGCTGATAGGGAATTATGGATACTTATCAATAAAATGCAAGCATAAACTTAAAAATAATATATTTTTTTGTGAGTCGTTCAGGCCTGACGCAGTTACGCTTCCGGTGTTTTTACCATTTAATCACCGTTCCCTTTCATATCCTTATCTCTTTTCATACTATTTCTCTTCCTGCTGATACCACTCTTCATTGCCATACAGTTCTTCAGCACACTCAGGGCATATCCCATGACTGATTAAAGCCTCTGAATGTTCTGATATATATTTTTCAATCTGGCTCCAGTAGCCCTGATCATCCCTTACCTTTTTACATTTTGCACATATTGGTATAAAGCCCTTTAGTGTCTTTACATTTTCCATTGCCTCACGGAGTTCTGCTATGAGTTTATTATTCTCATTTTCTACTTTCTTCTGACTGGTTATATCCCGTGCAACCAGTACATAACCGGCCTTTTCCCCATCCTTTTCGTGCAGCTCTGAAACAGAGATGTTTACCGGTATCATCTCCGAATTTTTTGTAATAAGGGCATCTTCAACCTGTCTCACGACATAAGGCTCAACATTTTTTTTATTATCATTGTCAGCTTCGGGAGCATCCAGCCTGTCGGAAAGTAAATTAAGCCCCTTTCCTGAAAACAATTTATTTATATCATTATCAATTATCTCATCATGCTGATAACCGGACAATCTCAGAACAGCATTGTTATATGAAACAATTCTCCGGTTCCAGTCAATAATCAGTAGAGAATCGGCCATTGTCTCCACAATATTTTTTGCAGCAGTTACAGGGTTCAGATCAAGAAGACCGAACTTCCAGACAGCATATCCGAGAAGCAGCTCCAGCAGCATTGTAAAAAATGAGGGTATCCTTGGGATATCAACCCCGGTAATGGGTTTAATAAAATAGATGGCACTGCCCATAACCGTTGGCAGAAAAAAACCAAGGGATATATAGGCCAACTGCTTTTTCTTTTTTATATCCTTTGTTTTAAAAAAATAGATCAATGGAATAACAAAGCTCAAGATCCCGAAAATAGAGATCCACAGGTTTACCATAGATAGAAAAGGCGACTGGACATTATAGACAACTTCATTACCCCATTTGCCTTTCACAATATCTATTATTGCCCCCCCTGTAAAAAGTATGTAAAAGAAAAACAGAATATTGGGGATATAGACAATCCCCAGGAACCATTTCTTTTTAATAATCCCTATGCCGGTTATGGCAAACACGAAATGGATGGCCACACTCACAGCGAGACTCGGAACAATATTTGTTTTTGCCCAGAAGAGTGTATATGCGGGTTCTGCCGATTGTATAAACAGGAACTCGCTCAATGCCATCCATGCGTTGACAAGGCAAAGGGCAAGGAACAGTTTATGCTCCACCTTTTTACTGCTTTGATAATAGACAAGGAAGCCAATAAGGAGGCATACAACAAAGGCAACCAGGGAAATAGTTAATGGCAGAATCATATATACGACTCCTTCATGTTACCGGTTAAGGTTATCAGAGCCGGAGGATCAGGTCAAATTGGTGCCAGTTAAATCCCTTATATCCCCTGCTCCATTAAAACCCCCTGACCCATACAGGAAGAGAGAGGGCGAAGTTAAACAGCCTGGGATACATGGCAATATTTAAAAAAACATGACAGCCACCTTTGCCCATCCATAGAACCCACCAGGACTCTTGAGTTTTGAGAACACAGACGGAACCTCCTTTAAGTTTTTAACTGGTAGGTCCCGCCGGTTACTACAGAAAAGTGAAAAACAGGTCTGTCCGCACGCCTGACAATCAGAGGGCAGTGCTTCATGCCAGCCGGGACAAAAAACAGCGTGCTTTTTGTTAAGAGGAACTTTTCATCCTCTATCCACATCTCCACCTCACCATTAAGATTGTAAGGGTCATCCGCGTCGCCGCCAAAAAAACCTATGATCTCATCAACATCATGCTCATGTGCAACAGATGCGTGGCTCTGCGGTTTACAGTACCAGGAGACGTTCATCTGAAAAGCCCCTGGCACCACATTATTATCCATCCACAGGACACGTTTGGCGAACTTTTTATAGTTCTCTATAAATTCCGGTTTGAATGCCGGTGTTTTAAGCTCCGTGATGACGTATCTGCTGTAGTCGGATTCCGGCCTGTGTGTTTCTTTCAGTGTTTCCATGTCCCAGTAACCACCGGTGACAACAGAGAAGTGGAATACAGGTTTATCCGCACGTTTCAATATCAGGGGACAATGCTTCAGCCCTGCAGGAATAAAGACCATTGCTGTCTTATCAATAACCTGCTTTTGATCGCCCAGCCAGAACTCTACCTCTCCATGAAGATTATAAGGATCATCCGGGTCATTCCCGAAAAACCCGATAATTTCATTCACGTCATGGGTATGAAACGGAGGGCTTTTTTTGTTAGGCTTTAACCACCATGAGCAATTCATCTGGAAAGCTCCAGGCACCACTTTGTCATCTATCCAGAGAATCCGTTTTGCGAACTCTGCATACCGGGCGGCTGTTTCGGATGAAAACGGATCCCTTAGTTCCTGGACGACATATTTACTGTATTTTGATTCGGGCATGGTGGCTTGCACTCCTTTTTATTTTAAAGGTAACCTGTGTCTTGGAGATCATTTTATGTCAGGTTACTTTAATATACGGTACCATGTAAATGCAATGTATTTTATTAATACCCCAAATTTCTATCAACCAGGTTAATGAGCGGTTTACCGCTATAGTAGCGTTTGAGATTATCACAAAATATATCCACCAGCCTGTCAAGATAGTATGGAGTCACTGCTGCGATATGAGGCGTTATTATGACACTGAGTAATTCCCAGAAGGGCGAGGATTCTTCAATGGGCTCTTTCTCAAAGACAATATCGGCTCCAGAGGCGGCAGCACTGATCTGTTCCAGGTGGCTCTCATTAAATGAGCCTTCTCTGATCAGCGGGTCATAAAATATCCCGATTTTATTGGTGTGTACCTGTTTTATATATCACCCTTGCGAAGTGGAAATTCTGTTCAATTGGCGTTAACCCTGGGTACTTTAAATTGCCCTGTATAAATCAATCTTTCCCGGCTTAAAGTCCAATCGGCAAATGAATTTTGCGAGCAGACAGTAACATAAAAGATTTAACCTATCAATTTACTGTTTTAGAAGATGTAATTAATGTTCATCCAGAAAGAGGCAAATTCTTGATGGGGCTTTCAGCTGTCAGCTAAATCTTTGTTTCGAAAATCTTTTGCTGAAAGCTGAATGTTGATGCCTGACCGCTTGAATCAAAAAACGACAGTTTTTGGATGGACACTAATTAACATCCTGCTAGACATTTATGTAAATTGTGGAGGCCACCCATCGTCTTTACTCGAAAGTTATTAACGTTTAAAAGAGCGTTTCCCATTAATTACCTGATACCATGAAACAATTTTGACTTTCATGTAGCCAAATGATATTTTTATATTAAACAGGAGGAAGCATTATGCAAAACACCTTTGAAATCGCGAATCTTTCAAAAGAGGATAAGATTAAAATTATGGAGGCACTTTGGGAAGATTTGTCAAAAGATTATAAGGAAGTTGAATCCCCGGGATGGCACCATGATGTTCTTCAGGATACCGAACAGCGAATGGAATTGGGTGAAGAAACGGTAGTAGACTGGGATATCGCCAAAAAAGATCTTCGGAAAAGGTTTAAATGAAGATACATGTACTAACCTCTGCTATTAATGATTTATATGATGGAAGAATATTCTATGAAAGGCAGGGGGAAGGATTAGGAGAGTATTTCTTTAATTCTCTGTTCTCTGATATTGATTCTCTCGTTCTTTATGCCGGAATCCATATGAAATATTTCGGCTTCTATCGCATGTTATCAAAAAGATTTCCTTATGCCATATACTATAAAATTGAAGAAGAAGCTGAAGTTATAGTGTATAGAGTCCTTGACTTACGTCGTGATCCCAAAAGGATTAAACATTCATTGGCTGATGATCAAACAGATCACGGAAGCTAATACTCCTATCCCCAGTGCAAGACAAAGACTAATAGTCTTCAGACTAACCAGCTTCAGGCTATTCTTTATTATAGACCCATTCCTTTCCCAACTTGTTCTCTATCCGACCTATATGACATTCCCCTGCAGCTTTGTCAGGGGGTCTTGTCGGGGCGTAGCTGAAACAAAGACCGAGGCTTTATGTGAAGACTGAAACGGGAAATCTAACGCAAAGGTCATTCCCTCACCGCATAAATGCTGGATAAACTGCACAGGGAATCCATTTCTTCTTTTTCCCATGATCCCGGTGGGAACATTTATTTTTAATGCCCAGACCTCAGGGATTTTGTAGCGGATGATGAAGCCAGACCAAAAACCATACTTTATCCGTGCGATTCTTCTATTGACCCCCAGCTTGTATGGAAGGGGAAGGATGAGCAGGATTCAAAGGATCTTTCCGTGCCTTGTGTGCCAGTCTATATTCAGGAGAAGATACACCCGCAGGTCATTATAGAAAATGTAAGGGCCGAGGCAAAAAAGGATAAACCTGAGATACAGTTCTCCCTTTTTTCCGACTTCAACGGCATCAGATTCGAGGAGATGATAGATTTTAACCAGCATTAACAAAACTGGTCAAACTGTATAGTCCTTGGTGATTCGCTCCTTGTCATGACATCACTTGCTGAAAAAGAAGGTCTCAAGGGTAAGGTGCAAACAATATATATTGACCCGCCCTATGGCATCAAGTTCGGTTCCAACTGGCAGGTGTCCACCCGCAAAAGGGACGTAAAAGATTCCAAAGCAGAAGACGCCAGCCGCCAGACTGAACAGATAAAGGCATTCCGGGATACATGGCAAATGGGCATACATTCATATCTTGCCTATCTACGTGACCGGCTGGTTGTCGCCAGGGAACTCCTGACAGAAACCGGATCATGCTTTGTGAAGATAGGTGATGATAATGTCCATCTTGTCAGGTGTTTGATGGATGAGGTTTTTGGAAGTGAGAATTTTGTTTCTTCAATCTATTTTGCAACAACAGGTGGTTTTGAGACTAATGTCCTTAGTCGAGTTGGCGATTACTTATTATGGTATTCAAAAAACCGTGTGATAGTAAAATACCGCCAACTTTACTCTGATAAAGAATATCAAGAAGCTGATTCAGCATATAAATATATCGAATTATCAGATGGTATTCGTCGACAGATGACTCAAGAAGAAAAAGAAAACTTAATATCGAATCCTATTGGTAAGAAGATATACACTCTTGGAGATTTATGTGGTCAAGACCCACCTAATCAAGCAACTCCTTTTGAATTTGAAGGAAAGATATTTTATCCTACAGCAAATAGTTATTGGAAGGCAAATTATCCAGACGGTATGACAAGATTAAAATTTGCGAATAGGATTAAACCATTTGGAAATACTTTAAGCTATGTTAGATTTCTTGAAGATAAACCAGTTAATCCAATAACTAATGCCTGGATGGATACCGGTACAGCCGGTTTTGCAAGCGATAAGGTATATGTTGTACAAACAAATATTAAAGTAATTAAACGCTGTCTTCTCATGATCACCGACCCAGGCGACTTAGTACTTGACCCCACCTGCGGCAGCGGGACAACTGCATATGTGGCGGAACAATGGGGCAGACGCTGGATTACTATTGGTACAAGCCGTGTGGCCCTGGCGTTGGCGCGTACACGGCTTATGGCGGCAAAATACCCATATTACTATCTGGCCGATTCACCTGAAGGCATAAGAAAAGAGGCAGAGATAACAGGCAAGATACCTCCTGCCTACAAGACAGAAAAGGATATCAGAAAGGGTTTTGTTTACAGGCGAGTGCCGCATATAACACTCAAATCGATTGCCAATAACCCTGATATCAAAGAAGGCATGACAAGGGAGCAGATAGACGCTGCAATCGCAAAACATGCAGACACGGAAGCCCTCTTTGACCAGCCCTATGAAGACTCAAAACGCATCCGTGTAACAGGGCCTTTTACTGTAGAAAGCCTTTCTCCTCACCGAATACTATCTCCTGATGATGAGCGGCCGATCACAGAAAAAGAGGCTCAAAAGACAGCAGGTGTTGGCCAGTTTGAAAACATAATACTTGAGAACCTGAAAAAGGCAGGCGTACAGAACACGGTCAGAAATGAACGACTAAGGTTTGACAGGCTTGAACCCTATGCAGGGGAGTGGCTCCATTTTGCAGGTGAATTCACAGAGAGCAGCGGCAAATCAAAAAGGGTGGCAGTGTCTATCGGGCCGGAGCATGGGACAGTTGGGCATGATCTTATCAAGGATTCGGCCAAGGAGACGCTTAAAGGCATAGGCTTTGATCTGCTGGTCATATGCGGTTTTGCCTTTGACGCACATGCAAGTGAAACTGCAAAACAGTTCAGCCCTGATGATCATAAATCAACTTCAAAGGAGCCATTAGTATCCGATGGCATTAAACAATATGGCAAGCTCCCTATCCTCCTTGCCCGCATGAACCCTGACCTTGCAATGGGTGAAGAGCTGCTTAAAAAGACCGGGGCAGGCAATCTGTTCATGGTATTCGGTGAACCGAACATAACAGTTAAAAAGCTCAAAGACAACAGAATGACTGTTGAGATAAAAGGCGTGGATGTATATGACCCGACCATAGGGCAGATAAGAAGCTCCTCGACAGACGATATCGCCTGCTGGTTCATAGATACAAACTATAATGGTGAGAGCTTTTTTGTGCGTCATGCCTATTTTACAGGGGCGGATAAACCATATGAAAAACTCAAACGTGCCCTTAGAGCGGAAGTTGATGAAACAGTCTGGGCTGCAATCTATTCTACAATAAGCCAGCCTTTTGATATACCTGAGCATCGCAAGATTGCAGTAAAGGTAATAAATCATTACGGGGATGAGGTTTTAAAGATTATTGATGTGAAACAGTGAGAAAGCGGGCTCATCCCTTGATATTGAACAGATTAGGAGCGGTTCAGCGATAAGGATGAGTTTAATGAGATGACTGAAGCATAAATTAAAAACGAGGAACAACAACCAGATGTCTGCAACCCGACTAAAGATATTTATAAGCAGTGTATAAAATGAGTATACTGATATCAGGCATGATCTTAAGGCATTTCTTACTGGTGATGTATTTTTACGTCGTTTAAAGTAGTGGTCGTATCTCAAATTATTAATTGGAGTTTGAAAAAGATGGCCTGTCAACTCTGGCCAAAATAAAAAGGAACCCTAAATGGGCATCTTAAATAAACGATGCCGCTGATTTGCTAGGAGGGCTCAGCGGAAGCCTTTGCAGGTTCGTCTACCTCTGGTAGAGAATATGGATTTCATCTGCATCACTGAAGGAAAAGTCAAGGGTTTATTGGTTTAGTTTAAAGATCGATATAAGATCGATTGTAATAAATATGGGTCGTATTATGGAAGAAGTAATATTGACTCATTATAATTGTCTGCATATACTTCATCATCTACAAAAAACAACCTATCACATGAAACAGGAGGGAAGCAAATGCGTAAATTATCAATAACTGTATTCATTATTATGGCAATTATCTCTGTCACACTTATTATGACCCATTCTTCCGCTGAGACCGGTGCCACAAGTTATGCAGAAGACAGGGCTCTAATAGAGGATCTTCAGGCCCGTTACATGTTTGCCCTGGATTTTGGAGACCTGGATACTTATGTGAAGACATTCACTGAGGATGGCATCCTGGATATTATAGGTTTTAAATGGCAGGGTCGGGAAACTATCAAAAGAGAACTCAGTGCCATGTCTGCTAATATGGCAAAGGAAAAACCTGCCGCTGAGGGCGAAAAAAAATTATATCCTGCCACAGGCCGTCACAACATAACAAATATAGTGATTAAAGTTAATGGAAACAAGTCAACCGGAAGGGCCTACTGGTTCCACATGGGCAATGATAACCCTGAGCGCAAGGCAACCCTTGATTCATACGGGTATTATGAAGATGAAATGGAAAAGGTAAACGGGCAGTGGCTCTTCAGCAAACGCATTATCTATAATGAACAGATGGCAGAATGGATCGGGTCAAAGAAGAATCCAAGCTGGTAAATATATTTATAACATTTATAGGAATATAAAGGTAGATTTTTAAAAATCCTCAAGGTATCTTCTGAGCAATGGTATGAAATCCGTTTAAAACGCTTTAAAGGATTTCATACCACCAATTAAAAAATTCCAAGGCAGGTTTTAAAGGGATAGATGAAGGTAATCACAAAATATGTCGTTAAAGAGGTAATTAAGGTATTTATCATGTGCCAGTTTATCTTTATCCTCCTGTTCCTTGTTATCGATTTTATACAGAAGATAGATAATTTTGTTAAAGCGGGCGTAGCATTTTCCACAATCATTGCCTATTTTCTCTATAAATTCCCATCCATTGTTGATCAAATGATACCGGTTGCAGTGACAATATCTGTTATTGTTGTTATATGCCTGATGAAAAAGAACCGGGAAATCATGGCAATGAAGGCCTGCGGGCTTGATATCTTCAGGGTTTTTAACCCGGTAATATTTATCTCCATTATATTAAGCATCTTTTCATTCATACTATCAGAGGTGATTATCCCCTATACCAGTTCAAGGCAGAACGATATCTGGAATGCCGAGGTAAAAAAACGTGACCCATCCGGTTTATCCGGAACCTCAAACATATGGTACAAGTCAAATAATAATATCTACTGGATAGAATATTTTGATGCAAAGACACAAACAATGAAGGGACCGGTATTCTATTTTTTCAATGACCAGTTCATTCTTGTTAAAAAGATCAGGGGTGAAACAGCCAGGTGGGCGAATAACATGTGGGAGATAGAAAAGGCAAAGGTGCAGACGCTTGCAGGTGAAAATGATTACCGTCTTGAAAGGTTAGATCAGGTTTCAATAGATATCCCTGAAACACCTGAGATGTTCATTAAAAAAATAAAAAAGCCTGAAGATATGAGTTACGGGCAGTTAAAAAGACATGCAGAAAAAGTAAGGGCAGAGGGATATGATAATACTGCTGACCTTGTGAATCTGTACCGAAAACTCGCATTCCCTTTCATCACTTTAGTCCTGGCCCTCCTTGCCATACCAATAGGTCTGTGGGAGAAGATAAACGGCATACCTCTTTCTATTACTATCGGAATTGCAGTCTGTTTTCTGCTCTACCTGGTTATGGGTTTTGCAAGGGCTATTGGCCTGGCAGGGGTATTGCCTCCATTCTTATCCGCATGGACAGCAAATATCCTCTTTTCACTGGCAGGTATAAATCTGATAATGAACATCAAAAAATAGACACTTTTTTATTTTTTTCTGATACATATAACCACCTATTATAAAAAAAAGAGAGCTGAAAGGTTTTAAATTAGAGGAGTATCAATATATTATGCTTGATAGATTACTTGGAAAAGAGATTGCAGGATATGTAAGAAGATATAAGTTCCTAATTTTTTGTGCCATTCTCCCCGCTTGTATAGCGGCTATACTGGCTGCTGCACCCGCAGAGATGCTGCCCTCTTTTATAGATAATATGACTAATGATATGTCTCAGGATGTAACAAAGAAGATAACAAAGGATATACACAGAGATAATGAACCGATTCCATTTACAATAAAATTGCCTGTATGGGATAAAGATGCATCATTTCCAATCAAACTTAAAAAAATTGAGATTATTGAAGGAAAAACAACTAATTCACTCCTGGTTCTTCTCTCTTTTCTTATTTTCATTTCTGTTATTATCAGATCATTTGCCCTCTATCTTAGTGAATTATCTGCAGCAGCCTTCACCAACAGGGCAATAAATGATATCAGGATAGACCTCTACAAAAAATTCACTAAACTTCACTTAAGTTTTTATCATGAATACAAGATCGGCGAACTTATCTCCAGGTCAACAGCAGATCTAACCCTTATGCAGGCATCCATATCAAATATCATCATCGGTCTTGTTCAGCACCCTTTAACAGCCCTCTTTTTATTACTGTCTGCCTTAAAAATAAATTACAAACTGACTCTTGTGGTTATGATTGTCACACCTGTGATAGTTGGTGTAACCCGATTATTCGGAATCAAGGTTAAAAAACATTCTGCAAGGGTTCAGGATGCAACAGCACAGGTTACATCAGCCTATCAGGAGACACTGCTTTGCCTGAAGGTGGTTCAGGGCTTCTGCTCATTTGAAAATCATACAGTTAAATTTAAAAAACTTACCGATTTCTTATATAAAAAAACCATGCACTGGAACCGATGGGTAAGGGGAATAGGCCCCATTATGGACGCCATCGCCTTTACAGCATTGCCTGTAATACTGATCGCAGGTAAAATTTACTATAATCTTACCCTTGGCGAACTGGTAGCCCTTTTTTACGCCCTGTCAAGGGCATATTCCCCTGTTAAAAACCTTTCTAAGGTCAGCAATGATATCAAAACCCTGCAGGGTGCAACTGAAAGGGTTTTTGGGATCATCAATACAAGGCCGGAGATAACAGAAAAGGAGAATGCTGTTATACTTCCGCCGCATAAGGGTTCGATTGAATTCAGGGATGTATGCTTTTCATATAAAAACAGCAAACCCATACTCAAAAATGTTTCATTCAGGGTCAACGCCGGTGAAATGGTTGCCTTTGTAGGGTCAACAGGGGCGGGTAAAAGCACTCTGATGGACCTTGTCCCCCGTTTCTATGATGTTAATGAGGGGCAGATACTTATAGACGGGATAGATATAAGGGATATTACACTCGAATCATTGAGGAAACAGATAGGTATAGTAAGCCAGGAGGTGCTGCTGTTTCATGACACCATCATGAATAACATCAACTGTTCAGGATCATCTGCTGATACAGACAGTATAATAGCCGCTGCAAAGGCTGCCCATGCCCACAACTTTATTATGGATCAACCCAGGCAGTATGAGACCATTGTGGGTGACAGGGGTTCGCTCCTGTCTGGGGGACAGAAACAGCGCATATCCATTGCAAGGGCAATACTTGTAAATCCTTCTATCCTTCTTCTGGATGAAGTGGCTTCTGCGCTTGACGCAGAAAGTGAAGAGCTAATACAGAAATCCATAGAATCCCTTAAGGGCAGATGTACGATCTTTGCTGTTGCCCACAGATTAAGCACCATACGAAATGCAGACAGAATATTTGTACTTGAAAATGGTGAGGTAGTGGAGTCAGGCACCCACAGGGAACTGATGGATAAAAACGGCAGGTTCAGGCAGCTTTATGACATGCAGTTTCATGCCTGAGATATTTCCTCATGCCTTACCTTTTGAAAAACTGAGGGCTGAAATACCATGAACCCTGATCCTCTTATTTTTTGATTTATCGCCGGATATTATCTCAATATCTTTTTTGGGGATTTTCAGCTCTTTTGAAACAAGCTCTATAACTGCCCTGTTGGCCATGCCCTCAACAGGCGGCGCAGTCACCTTGATCTTAAGGATCCCAACATCCATACCCATGATCTCATTTCTTGAGGATTTAGGGAGGATCTTTGCTGTAATATCAGTATATGTTCTATCCGGCTCTTTGTTTTTCATCACCATTACATCCATAAAAGATCAGGCTTATATTCAGGTTGAATAATTAATTGCTGTAGTATAGATTACAGATAAATAAAATACCAAGAGGAATTTACATGTTTTTATTCAAAGCTATTATTGATATCCTTATAGTTATTGTTCTTGTCAGGCTGCTTATAAGGCCGGTTGAAGCCAATTTCAACAGCATATACAACCTTATTTACAGGCTTACTGACCCGGTTTTAAAACCTATAAAATCAGTTTTTAGAAATGAGTTCATCTGTGTAGTTATAACTGTTCTATGTCTTGCCATCATAAGGGGGTTGATATACTTTTCGACCGGCCGTATCTCCCTGTTATCAGGAACAGGGGCCAGCATATTGAATCTGTTCCAGTTGCTCTTCCAGTTTTATATGGTTGTGTGGTTTATTGCTATTCTTACAGGGGAGAGAACCAATACCCCGGTAATCAGTATGCTGCAAAGGGCATTTGTTCCTCTCGGGACTATTGCCTCCAGGCTTAATATTCCGAGAAAATCATTCTCTCTTTTTTCATTTGTCGTGCTTTTTATCGGTTATAGCCTGATATCTTTTTTATTTAACAACATTATATCCCCAAAACCACTTGGGCTTTCGTTCTATTACGGAATAGCCGAGTCACTGGTGCTAATAATAGAACTCTTCCCCGGTTTTTTCTCCCTTGTAATACTCGTTAGCGTTTTGCTGTCATGGGTAAGCCCATCGCCATATAACCCTGTTGTGCAGACAATTTACGGCATCAGTGAGCCTCTGCTTGCGCCTTTTCGAAGGATCATTCCTCCAATTGCAGGGCTTGATTTATCACCGCTAGCGGCCCTCTTTTGTTTTCAGATTTTAGGCGGGGTGTTGAGGCAGGCTATCCAAACCGCTGTGACTAAGCTTATATAAAAAAGAGCAGGCCATAAGCCGGGTTCTGTTTTCAGGGAAATATCCCTGAACGATGACCATTCATCTAGCCCTGATGTTGCCATCAGGGTCAAGCGACCTACCCGGAGGATCGGGCGGACCACCCTCAGGCTCCTCCTTATTTGGTCTTGCTCCGGATGGGGTTTGCCAAGCTCCTGACGTCACCGCCAGGACGGTGAGCTCTTACCTCGCCATTTCACCCTTACCATGATTCCCGGTCTTAACCGAAAAACAGGCGGTATACTTTCTGTTGCACTTTCCTTCCCGTCACCGGGACTGGACGTTATCCAGCATCCTGTCCTGCGGAGCCCGGACTTTCCTCCCCTTTGCTTATAAAGCAAAGCGGCGGCCATCCGGCCTGCTCTAAACTAATCTGCTAAACAATCGGGCTGTTCAACAGGTTTGTAAAAAACTCGTCTTCTCCCCAGTAAATGAGCCTGTTGCAGTGAGGGCAGGACATCATCTCATTGCATCTCTGAAGTTCATTAAACTTCTGAGGGGGTATCTCAAGATGGCATGCCTGACATATGCCTCCAACTACAGCGCTTATGGCAACCCCTGCCCTTCTGGCCCTTAAGAGATCATATGTCTTAAGCATTTTACTGTCAACCGCACAATTATATTCCGCCCTTTGTTTCATCAGCCCTTCAGCCTCTTCATTAAGTTCAAGAAGCTCCTCTTCAATCTCCTTTTTTTCCGCATCAAATTCCTTTTTGAGATTTTCCTTCTCAACCTTTATCTCTATGCACTCCTTTTTTAACTGTTCAATTGTTTCCATAACCTGAAGCAACATATCTTCCTGTTTTATTCTTTCCTTTTCTATATCTTCAATCTCTTTGAGCGCAGCTGTATATTCCTTGTTTGACTTTATGTTATTCAGTTTTTCCTGACCTTTCTGTGCCCTGCTTTCAATAACCTGGATCTCCTTTTCAACAGCCCTCTTTTCCTTTTCAAGTGAATCAAGTTTTTCAAGTCTGGAATTGAATATCCTGCTTTTTTCCTCAAACGACTCTTCCAGCCTTTTTATCCTTTCAGGAATGGAATCCCGTTTTGCCTGGTTTGTTTTTATCCTGTTATCGCACGTCTGAAGCAGGATCAAATTTTTCAGATGATCTTTCAATTCTCTTCCCCCTTATGATAATGTTATTACAATATTCTGACAGGGTCAGCCTCATCTTTATAAAGCTCAACCATCAATTCAATGCCCTGTGTTTCACACTTTTCCATTATTTGTTCAATAAAACCTGTTAATGCCGCCCTTTCTGTATAAAAATGGCCTGCATCAATTACATTGATGCCCAGCGCCTTTGCATTAAGGGCATCATGATGACCTATGTCTCCTGTTACAATAAGGTCAGCCCCCTTTTCTTTTGCTTTAGCAATATAGTCTCTGCCTGATCCTCCGACAGCGGCAACACAGCTGATTTTTGAATCATCCGGACCTATAACCCTCACTGTTTTGTTATTGAGGCATTCTTTGACCTTTATGGCATAGGAGCATAAATCAACCGGTTCAACAAGATAACCGATTATGCCAAGCCCGTATCCAGGAGTGCCATTTAGCCCCTTTGGCTCAAGTATCTCCCAGTCAGTCATGCCCAGCTTTACTGCAAGAATCTGGTTGACCCCCATCTTTGCATTATCCAGATTCGTATGAGCGGCAATAAGCGATATGTTGTTTTTTATTGACTCATTAATAAAGTTTCCAGGAAAAGAATTGAAATCTATATGTGATATAGGATGAAACAGCAGGGGATGATGAGTTATGATCAACTGGGCATTTACAGAGATTGCCATTTTTAATGTCTCTATTGTCGGATCAAGGGCAACCAGTATCTTGTTTATAACCATACCAGGAGAACCAATCTGAAGGCCGGGGTTGTCCCACTTCTCTGCAAGCGAGAAGGGGGCTATCTCATCAATAATATCAATTACTTTTTTAAGGCATACAGACATATGAAGTTCCTTAAAATTTGTTTTAATAGTATATTCAAAAAAAAGGGCGCATCTTTAATG
Organism: uncultured Desulfatiglans sp.; assembly: GCA_964643755.1. Classification (GTDB taxonomy): domain Bacteria; phylum Desulfobacterota; class DSM-4660; order Desulfatiglandales; family HGW-15; genus JAAZBV01. Next base: position 32,921 of record CAZXUA010000023.1, read on the forward strand.
ATGCGCCCTTTTTAAAAGCTATCCCTTTCGAGATTTATTTGTGTATGCTTTTGAAATCAACATTTTTCCTTTTATGATGGGCCCACCTGGGTTCGAACCAGGGACCTACCGGTTATGAGCCGGTGGCTCTACCAGCTGAGCTATAGGCCCTTAAGACTGCCGTTTGATTCAGGCTGTATAAAATGCAGTCTGAATCGATTTTTGTCAAGAAAAAACGATGATAAAAATATTATCTTTCAATAAAACTTTTTAATTTCCTGCTTCGGCTCGGATGCCTTAACTTTCTTAATGCCTTTGCCTCGATCTGCCTGATCCTCTCTCTTGTAACATTGAAATCACGTCCTACCTCTTCAAGAGTGTGATCAGACTTTTCTCCAATACCGAACCTCATTCTGAGGACCTTTTCTTCCCTTGGCGTAAGAGATGTAAGAACCTTTCTTGTCTGCTCCCCAAGGCTGTGGTTTACCACTGCCTCACCGGGGGATATGACCTTTTTATCCTCTATGAAATCACCAAGATGGCTGTCTTCCTCTTCACCTATAGGTGTCTCCAGGGAGATAGGCTCTTTGGCTATCTTTAGTACCTTGCGTACCTTTTCAAGCGGGAACTCCATCTTCTCAGCGATCTCCTCGGGCGTTGGCTCACGGCCATGTTCCTGAACCAGGTAACGTGATGTCCTTATAAGCTTGTTTATTGTCTCAATCATGTGTACAGGTATACGAATAGTACGGGCCTGGTCTGCAATCGCCCTTGTTATTGCCTGTCTGATCCACCATGTCGCATAGGTGCTGAATTTATAGCCCCTCTGATATTCAAACTTTTCAACAGCCTTCATGAGGCCGATGTTACCTTCCTGAATCAGATCCAGAAACTGTAAACCCCTGTTTGTATATTTTTTGGCGATACTAACTACGAGCCTGAGATTAGCCTGGATGAGCTCCTTTTTGGCAAGCTTTGATTTTTCAAGGCTCCTTCTCGCCTGGTCAAGGGTCTCTCTCAATTCCTTAGCTGTCATGTTGGTGCGGTCTTTTATCTCTTTAATGGTCTTTTGCGCATCATTCAGCTCGGTCTTAAGCAGGAGCAGTTCTGATTTCTTACGCTTAAGCGGTGTTACAATATCATTATCCTTTGCCGACTTTGGAATACCCATAATACACTTTTTAATGTATGTTAATGACTTGCCACCATTTTTAATAACACAATCAGCCAACTGACGTTCGGCCTTTTCACAGTCAATTACCATCCTGTGGAGCATATCCATCATCTTATCAAGTTGCCCTTTTTCCAGTTTGAAACCATAGATCATGTCTACAATCTGGTTAAAGATTTTTGTCTGCTTATCTGCCAGTTTTTTCTTCCTGGCTGCAACACAGGTCTTCTTTGTGATTTCGTTTTTTATCTTTCCATAATCATTATACAGTACCTTGATCTCATCTATAAGTTTTATAAGGTGCTCCTTTTTTTCACCGATCTGGGCATGGTTTTCTTCATAATCAGGGTCATTGATTATATTCTTCAGCTTTACCTCTCCGGTCTTAAGCTTTTCTCCAAGATCAATAATATACTCAACTCCCACACAGCACTTTAAAAACATCTCAAGTGTATTCTTTTCACCCTCTTCAATTCTTTTGGCTATATCAACTTCTCCTTCTCTTGTAAGAAGGGATATGCAGCCCATTTCCTTTAGATACATTTTTACAGGGTCAGAAACCCTCGTTGAATTATCAACGATATCAGCCTGTAAGTCCTCTTTTTCAAGCTCTTTTTCCCTCTTTTTCTTTT
>CAZXUA010000024.1:0-34442 GCA_964643755.1 uncultured Desulfatiglans sp.
ACACCCTATCCTACACTCTTTCCCTACACGACGCTCTTCCGATCTTTATATTTATCAGGAATCCTTATGGTAAGCTGCATCTTTATCCCTCTTTAAAATGTATGCGGATTGTAGTCTGATTGATTACAAATGTCAAAATATCATTGGTTAATGAATTGGGGTGCCGATTACTCTTGATAATTTTCTATGAGGGGGCAAACCAATGGAAAATCAATATATGTTATCCAGGGGTACCAGTTCAAAAGCCGGCATGGGTGTAAGTGTGAAAATCTCATCAGGGATCTCTTTGTTGAATACCACCTTTTTTCTTTTAAGCGTCATATCCCTCTTTTCCTTTTTGTCTTCAAGGAGAGTTGTTGCAGCATAGCTGATATCCCCTGCTATATTAAAGTTATTGAAGATCATGCTGGGTGATCCGGGAGAAAAGAGCGCCGCTTTTTCTATCTCCTTTTCAGGCGAGAGGGATATAACACCAATGGTTTTTTTGTTTGCACCCTTTATTGTCAGAACACCTTCTCTATCTTCGTAAATGCCAGATAAGCCGCGGTATATGGGATAACCCCTTAAAAATGACCAGATCATGCCCGTGGAACAATCCATCTCCGGTAAAAATCTGGAGAGGTTTGCTGATGTGAACCCCCCGTCATACTGTTTTTTTTCCATGAAATCGATGATGGATAGCCTCTCATCCCTGATCAGCAGATAAAAAAGCGGTTTTCCCCATGAGTGGGTGACCTCCATCTTTATCCATAAAGGCTCCTTTTTCCCTGCTATCAGGATGTCAGCAGATCTATCTATAATCCATCCATCAATGGTTAATTGCCCTGTGAAATAAAATTGAGAGACTATCTCTTCCTGCGCCTTTGTTTCTGCAATAAGGTTTTGCACCTCTTCTTCTGAAAGGAGTTTTTGCTGCCTGTAAGGGGCAAGGGTTACGCATCCAGCCAGAAAAAAGGCAAATGCAAGCAGGGTAATAATAAAAATCAGGGGCTTTGGCGAAAACAGGTCAGCAGTGTGATAATGGGTTGTGGATATGGCTGTTTCCTGCATGAAAATTATTCCAGCTTCTTTTTCACATCTTCTATCTTCTTGTTGATGGCATCAGGGTTTTGATGTTTGAGGGTAAGCGCCTTCTGATACATCTCTATGGACATCTTAAAGTTGCCCATCTTCATATAAACATCCCCGATGTGCTCTGCTATTGTGGGGTCGCCGCCTTCAACAAGGGAAAGAGCCCTGTTAAGGGTTTCAAGCGCAAGGTCATAATTCCCCTGGCGGTAATATACCCACCCCAGGCTGTCTATATAATAGCCGTTATCAGGCTTTATATTAATGGCCTTTTCTATGAGCGTTAATGCCTCATCAAGATTAACGCCCTGCTCCGCATAGGTGTAGCCGATATAGTTCATTGCATCTGCATTATCGGGATCAATCTCAAGCACCCTTTTCATCTGGGCAATGGCTTCATCCTTATTCTCTTTCCTGTCAAGCAGTGTGCCAAGGCGGTAGATAAGGTCAATGTTCTCGCTTTCAATAGCAAGCCCTTCATCCAGAGCCTCACGCGCCTTTACATAATCCTCCTTTGATTCATAAATGGAGGCGAGCAGGGTGTAAAAATCAATTTCATTCTTTTTATACTCAATCCCGTTTCGCAGTATCTCTATGGCCTCATCTGATTTTCCCATTTTATTGAGGATGTATGCCAGGTGCAGACGGGCGTTTATATAAAGTTCATTGCCCTCTTCTATCATTCTGAAATGGTAAAGCGCCTCCTCAAACTGGTTGTTCTGCTCATAGGCAAGGGCAAGATAGTATCTGGATTTCTGATCATCAGGCCATGCGGTCACAATCATATCAAGCTCATTTATGGATTCAGAAAGCCTTCCGTTCTGGAGATAAAAAAGTCCGATTGCCTGGCGGCTTTGATCTCCGGGGGAGGAGTTCTCTTTTATCTCATCCATAATGGATGCGATCTCATCCTTTTTGCCCAGAAGCTCATAAATCCCCAGCAGGCGCTCGCGAGCGATCCTGTTTGTGGTGTCCATATTTAAAAGACGCTGATAGGCATTACCTGCCTCTTCAAGCTTCCCCTGTATGTAATAGAGCCCGGCAAGATCAAACAGGGCGGGTTCAAGCGCCTCGTTTATGGTAAGGGCGGCAAGGTATTCCTTTTCTGCCATCTCAAAATTATTCATTGCCTGATATATCTTTGCCTTGTAGTAATGGGCAAAAAACATTTCAGGGTCCTTTTCTGTAAGGGTGTCAAGCTGCGCCATTGCATCATCCAGCCTGCCTGCCCTTGCAAGCACAGTGGAGTATGCCATCCTTACCCTGTGGTTTTCAGGGTCAATGGCTATAACCTCCCTGTATTGAGCTATGGCCTTTTCAGTATCTCCCCCCATACCGTAAAGGTCTGCAATAAGGAGCCTTGTTTCAATATCACCCGGATTAAGCTTAAGGCTTTCTTCCGCATATTTAAGGGCAAGTTCAGGGTTTCTGGTCTCGCTTAAAAGGATGGCCATCCTTTTTTTGAGGTATGCTGAATCAGGGTCATACGCCATAACCTTCTTAAGCTCATCCATGGCCGTGATATAATCGCCATTTGAGATATTAATGGTTGAAAGTATGAAATTTATATATGCGAGCTGTTTATCGTCAGGGGTTTTCAGGGCTGACTTTATATATTTAAGGTCAAATAAATCAGGATCGGTCTGAATGCCCAGGGGCAGAGGCGAAGCGCCTTGATCTGACTCTCCATAAACAAAAGAGGGGCCAGTAATAAAACAGGCAAGAAGCAACATGGCTGTTATAGTTTTTTTGAAAGATGCTTCCTTAGCTTTGTGTAAGATGATCATGAAAAATCCTATTTAATAAAATCAGAGTATTGTTCATCAAAGTCAGGGATCTCCTCTGAGAGCCACTGTTTAATATTGGTTACTATCCTTGACTGTATCTGCCGGACCCTCTCCCTTGAGATATTATACTTATCGCCAAGTTCCTGAAGGGTAGCCGGGGTATCGGCCATTATGCGGTTTTCAAAGATATCAAGTTCCTTTCCCTTGAGGGTCTTTCTGTATTCCTCCAGCTTTGCAAGCAGCACGTTTCTGCCATGCATCTCAGAGAGCTGATCATCAGTATCCAGCCTTTCATCGGGAAGAAAGGAGCTGTACTCCTCCTTTCCGCCATCACCCACAGGGGCATTGATGCTCACCTCTCCACCACCCAGCCTCTGGGTCATCTCCTCAATATCCTCCTCCTTAACACTGAGGCGCTCAGCAAGAAGCCTGGTCTCGGGCATCATTCCCTGCGAAAGTATCTTTTCCCTCTCCTTTGCGAGGTTATAGAAGAGTTTTCTCTGGGTCTGGGTGGTGCCTATCTTTACCAACTTCCAGTTTTTCATGATAAAGGAGAGCATGTATGCCTTTATCCAGTAGGATGAATAATATGAAAACTTTATGCCCCTGTAGGGGTCAAATTTTCTTACTGCCTGGATCAGGCCCAGGTTGCCCTCCTGGATCAGGTCAAGAAGGCTCTTTGTCCAGTACCTGTTAAAATCCATTGCAATTTTCACAACAAGCCTGAGATTACTGGTAATAAGCCGGTAGGCCGCATCCTCATCATTATTCTCCTTAACTCTTATGGCAAGCTCTGTCTCCTCCTCCTTGGTAAGAAGCCTGTATTTTTTTATCTCATAAAGGTATAGCTGAAGCGGGTCATACGGTACAAGCGCCTTCTCCTCGCTTGGTATTGCAAGGGAGATATCCACCCCTTCCTCTTCTTCTGTTACCTGTTCAATTATATCTTTAGTCATATTTTATCCTTCTATAAATCCGTCAGCGGGATTCAATATGGCTGTTGCAATATTGAATCCTGTTCGCCTTAAGCTGCATGAGAGCAGGGCGATATTGCCGTCTCAGGATATGGATACCTTCATGTAACGTTTTTTCCCTGCCCTTAGGAGCATGGCGCCATCCTTCTCATTCGAAAGGTTAATAATCTGGTCAAATGCCTCGATCTTTTCATTATTTATATATCCGCCCCCCTGCATGATGAGGCGTCGGGCATCCGATCTGGTATTGCAAAGGCCAGCCTGTTCAAAAAGGATAAATGCAGGTATACCCTTTTCAAGCTCAGCCTTTTGAATAGGGTATTCGGGCACAGAGTCGCTCATGCCCTCTTCACCATTTCCAAAAAGCTTCTTTGCGGCATTCCTTGCCTTAACAGCCTCTTCCTCACCGTGGCATATCTTTGTCGCCTCAAAGGCAAGTATCTCCTTTGCCTGCCTTATATCAGCCCCCTCAAGTCTGCCAAGCCTGACCGCCTCATCTACCGGAAGGAATGTAAAAAGCAGAAGAAATCTTTTGATATCTGCATCTTCCTGGTTGATCCAGTACTGGTAATATTCATAGGGGGTTGTCATTTCAGGATCAAGCCATACCGCCCCTTTTGCGGTTTTACCCATTTTAGCGCCTGAGGCGGTAGTGATCAGGGGAAAGGTGATGCAGTGGGCTGTCTCCCTTTCAAGCCTTCTTATAAGGTCTGTGCCGGCAACAATGTTGCCCCACTGGTCGCTTCCCCCCATCTGGAGCCTGCAATCATAGTGTTTGAAGAGGTGCCAAAAATCATAGGCCTGAAGGAGCATGTAATTAAACTCAATAAAGCTTAAGCCTGTCTCAAGCCTCATCCTGTAGCTTTCTGCTGTAAGCATCCTGTTTACGCTGAAATGCCTGCCTATATCCCTTAAAAAATCTATATAGTTCAGCTTTGTAAGCCAGTCTGCATTGTTTACCATGAGCGCCCTGCCATTTTCAAAATCCAAAAATCGCATGAGCTGTTTTTTTATACTCATGGCATTGCTCTCTATCTCTTCCCTTGGCATGATTGGCCGCATCTCTGTCTTGCCGCTCGGATCGCCAACGAGGGTTGTTCCGCCGCCAACAACCGCAATAGGCCTGTGGCCCGCCTGCTGCATGTGCGTTAGAGCCATAACAGGAAGCAGGTGCCCTATGTGCAGGCTCTTTCCTGTCGGGTCAAACCCGACATAGCATGTTACAGGTTTTTTAAATAATCCCCTCAGTTCACCCTCATCAGTATGCTGTTCGATGAAGCCCCGTTCCTTTAATATATCAAATATCTCTTTCACTTTTATTCTTCCCATTTTGTCTGGAAATTATCGGGGAACTTTAATTTTTTTACCTCTCCGGGCCCCCCGAGATTATTGATTGCCTTATCATTAAATAAAAATTCTATTCCGCCTGCATTGCCTACTGTAACATCAAAACCCCTTTCAGATGTCCATGTGTGTTTTGAACCCGGCTGAAATATGTACTCCTTTGGGGGCGTATCATCCGCTATTATTTTGACCCATGTCCTTTCACTCACTGTTGCAGTAAGGCTCATGCCGGTTGAATCCTGATCAGCCGGGCTATTTTCAGACGGTTTAGTTTCCTGAGCCGGGCCATTGTCAGCGGATGTTACCTTTTCTGACACGGTAACCGTCGCGGGGGCATTTGCCCCGGTGGTTATGGCCTCTGGCCCTACAGCCGGGCTAACAGCCGGGGCTTCTGTTACAATGTCTGTTTCTTCCTGAACCGCTGATGTATCCACTGCTGTTTGATACGGGTTGTCAGCCCCCTGTTCTGAAGGGGCTGGCGCTTGCGTTTCAACATTTGCTTGCGGCAGATACGCGGTGTAAGGTTCTGTAACAGGGGCAGACTGCCCGCTTTCAGGCTCGCTGGCTGTTTCCGCATTATCTATCTTTACATAAAACCTGAAAAGATAGAGCGCAGCGGCAAGTAATAATAACAGAATAATGAGATAATATATGCCTTTTCCTTTCTTTGGCTTATGGGCAAGAGGCCTTACATTCTCTTCACCCCTGGAGGGCACGCATTTTTCAAAAAGTTTTATTGCCTTTCTGGTATCACACCCGACAGCAATGGTGTACGAACGTATAAACCCCTTGATCAGCACCCTTGCAGGCAGTTTGTCCCACTCCTCATTTTCAAGGGCAGCAATGAGCTGCTCCCTGATTTTTATGGTCTCAGAGAGGCTTTTTATAGATATCCCCCTTTTTTCCCTCTCAGACTTAAGAAACTGGCCTATGCTGACCTCTTCCCTGTTGCTGTTTTCAAGATTATTGTCTGTTTCCATACCTGTAAGTTCCGTAAAATACCTGTTGATTTTAAAAAAATTCAGTCAGTTACAGTATCTTTTTTATATAACTCTCTTTTTTCAGTGTGTTCATGTACTCTTTATAACGTCTCTCCATCTCATTATTATAGAGGGTTTCATGTATTTCGTCACTTACCTCATCAAGGGGGGTGAGCCCTGTGTTGACCTTTTTAATCAGCTTTATTATCTGGATCCTGTTGCCCATGTTAATCGGATTGCTTACCTCTCCATCCTTAAGCGAGTTGATCACATCGAGTATCTTCTTATCAACATCGGTTAAGGGGATATTCCCCAGGTCTCCGCCGTCATCAGCGCCTGGCCCGTTTGAATATTCCCTTGCCAGCTCTTCAAACTTCTCCCCCTTTGAAATCCTTTCTCTGATAGCCTCTCCCTTTTTTTGTAGCTCATCAAGCTCTGACTCTGAACCTTTGGAGGTAGGCACAAGAAAGATACTTGCAATATGCGCTGATCCGGGCCTTTCATATTTATTTTTATTTGCCTCATAATAGGCAGCGATCTGCGCTTCGGTTACTACCAGCTTTTCCCTGATTTCCCTGCCAACAAGCTGGCGCCTTTCAAGGTCTTCCTTTATCTTTTCCCTGTATTTTTCAAGAGATAACCCTTCATGTTTGAGCTGCTCAACAAGCTCCTCCTGGGTAAGTTTGTTTTCCTCCTTAACATATTCCATATATTCGTCTATCTCTTCGGTCGTTGTCTCTATCTCAAGTTCCTTTATTTTTGCCTTTATTATCCGCTCTTCGATAATGATATCCAGGATCTGTTCCCTGATCTTGAAAAAATCCTGTTCATTTGAGGCCTTTAACTCCCCGGCTGTCTTGCCGGTCATCTCTTCTATCCTGCTGTTCAATTCGTAAAGGGTTATCACGTCGTCATTTACAAAGGCCACGGCCCTGTTGTCCTCTGCTGCAAACAGACCCTGAGTCAGCAATAATGAAAAGAGCACCGAAAAAATAGTTGTTCTCATTCCTTTTTAATCCTCCATTTTCATGTCTGCAAGTATCTCCATTTCCTTAATGGTTACAGGAAATTGCATTCTAAGGCCATCAAGCCATTTTGTATACATTAATTCTCTGTTTTCCATTGTAATTTTTGACTCTATCTCCTTTATTGATTCAGGAAATGCCCTTATCCCCTCTTCTCTTACAGAAATCACCTTGAAAACATGAAAGCCATATGGGGATTCGATTATTTTACTTACCTCACCCTGTTTCAGGGCAAATACAGCTTTTTCTATGGCCTCTTCCAGCTCCCCTGACGCAAACCACCCCAGAAGCCCCCCCTTTTCTGAATCAGGGGCTATAGAAAACCTTTTTGCCAGTTCAGCCATATCCTCCCCCTTGCTGAGAAGGTTGAGGAGATTGTTCATCTCCTCCCTGCTTTTTGTGACGATCTGTCTTATCTCAAGCCTGCGTGGCTCTCTGAATTCTTCCAGGTGGCTTTCATAATAGTCCTTTACCTCATCCAGGGTTACCATCTTTATCTCTTTGAGCGCTGTATCAACTATCTTTTTAACAAGCATTTCATCATGGAGATTCTTTTCCCATTCATTGATATCTATATATCTTTTCAGGAGCACCTCATTCAGCAAATCACCAGGGTAATCCTGCCTGACCTCATTGACCGCAGCTTTAAGCTCCTCTTCTGATATTGTTATCCCGTTTCTCCTGCCGTATTCAAGGATCAGGTTTTTTTCTACTATTTTGTTTATGATAGAGTCTATCCCCTCCTGGATCTCCGCCACTGTTAATCCCATGTCATACTTGATTCTCTCTATCTCATGCTGCACCTCTTTTTTGCTGATGGCTGTCTCGCCAATGGTGATTACCGCCTCTTCATCCTTTGACGCACCCCCGCATGAAAATAGAAAGGGCAGAGCGGATATGATAAGTATATAATAGATTTTTAAGTACAGATTAAACACCTTCCCTTCAGACCTTTTAATCCTGCCTAACTGCTTAAAATACCCGCAAATTCCAGAATTTCATAAACTAACAGTTCACAGGAAAAATGCAAGCAATAAATTGGCGCAGGTTCATTTGGCAGGTTGTTAATTTTGCGTATGAAAATAGATAATTAAATTGCCATTTATTGGTTTATATAATATTGATATGCCAATTCACGCAATAATTTTCCAGGCCTTTAAAAAAATTTTTAACCGGGTCTCATCTGTGGTCATATTTACCATTTATAGGCAGTTTTAGCTAATGGATGCTGGCGGATATCCGGTCATTATTTTTTTATCGAATGTAACTTGCTGATAAAACAGGTTAAATATCCTGTTGTTGTTGCGGCACGATATATGCTTACAGAACCGGTATTCATAAATATTGATTTTTAATGAAACCTTTTTACATATTGAGAAGTATCATTTAAATAAGCAAGATGATCAGGGAGTATTCCAATGGGTGAAAGAGAGAGGGATATTTCAATTAATATCCAGAATGTGAGGCATGTTTATAAGGGCGGAAACGCCGCCATCAACGGAATAAGCCTGGATATCAATACCGGGCTTTTCGGTCTGCTTGGCCCTAACGGTGCAGGAAAAAGCACACTCATGCGTATTATTTGCAGCCTTCTTGTACCCACAGAGGGGCATGTTATTGTGGGGGGGTATGATGTGGTAAAGGAGCGCAGGCATGTAAGGCGGCTTCTTGGATATCTGCCACAGGACTTCAATGCATGGCGGCTTCACAGGGTGGAGGAGGTTGTTGAGACACTGGCCATATTATCCGGCCTTAAGGACAATTCTGAAAGAAGGGCAAGGGTTGCCGAGGTACTTGAACTTGTAGGTCTTATAGATGTCTCCAACAGAAAGGTCAAAAGCCTGTCCGGCGGTATGGTCCGAAGGCTCGGTGTGGCCCAGGCACTCATACATGACCCCAAGATATTGGTTGTTGATGAACCAACGGTCGGGCTTGACCCTGAAGAGCGTATACACTTCAGACAGCTCATGGCAAAACTCGGCAAGGATCGGATAATTATACTTTCCACCCATATTGTAGGTGATCTGGGGAGCGGGTGCCATGACCTGGCACTTATTGACCGTGGAAGGATGGAGTTCAGGGGCAGCCCTGAAAAGCTGGTAGCGCACGCAAAGGGGTTTGTGTTTGAGATGCACCTGGATGGCAACAGGGCAGAACCTTCTGATCAGTATGAGATCGTTTCCCAGGAAAAGAAGCTTGGTAAAACCATTATACGTGCGGTATCCAAAATGGGAGGGCTCCCTGATGGCGCTGTCCCGGTTGATAACCCGACACTTGAGGAGGCTTATCTCGCCTTTATGGCTTCAAAGAGTGTGAAACAGGCAGTAAAAGGCGGGGAGGTGCAATCATGATGAATATAAAATCAATTCTATCCATAGCAAGGGCAGAAAGACTTGTAATAAGACGGCTTGCCCGCTACTGGCTCTTTCTCTCTTTTTCATTCCTATTTGTATTTATTGCATTTATCTACTACTCGGCGCTTCACGGCCTTTATTCATCCCATTCCGCATCAGTGGGATTAATAAGCCCCAGATTTCTTGTGACCTCAATCGCCGGTATATTGTACCTGGTGATATATTCAATCGGGGTGATATTCCTTGCATTTGATGTGAGGGCAAGGGACTTAAGAGAGAGGATGCATGAGGTGCTTGACTCAAGGCCATACAGCAACCTTGAGCTTGTCATCGGCAGGTTCCTGGGCGTGCTCATACCTGCATGGACACCCATGCTCATTTTGGTAGTGCTGATCCAGATCCTGGGGTTTCTCTTGAAGACAAGCGGCAGCCCTATTGGCGAACCGGCCCAGATGAGATCCCTTTTTTCATTTGTGTTTCTTATAGGGCTGCCATCATTCGCATTTATAATTTCAATTGTCTTTCTTGTAACTCTTATCATAAAGAACAGACTTGTCTCCTCTATCATACTTGTGCTGCTGATAGCCGCAAGCTACGTAGGCATGTATTTGTTGCCTACCTATAAGGCCATGATATTTGATTTTCTCGGGTTAATGCAGTCAGCCTATCCATCAGACATTACAGCATCATTCATACCTCTTACGGGTATTATCCACCGTGCGGCAATACTCCTAGGCTCCCTTGGAATACTTGGTATATGCGCTGCGGTGCATCCGCGGCTTGATGACGGATCACGCGGAAGGACAGGTTTAATAGGGGCATTAATAGTGGCGATTGCAGCGGTAATAATCGGAGGCGTATTCTTTAATACTATGAAGGATATGAAAAATCAGGAGAGATGGCTTACGGCACAAATGGAAGATCCTGAAGGGCTGGCGCCAGATATTACAAAAATTACAGGCAGGGTAACCATATCACCCGGAAAATCGCTTGACCTTGATATAAAGATAGCATTTAAAGCCCCTGAAGGGGGGGGGATAAAAAATGGGCTCTTCACCCTGAACCCGGGGCAGAGGATTGTTAACCTCCTTGACAGTTCAGGTAAACCATTAAGCTTTAAGCATGAAAACGGTATACTTGATATTACCCTGCCTGATTCCCTTTCACAGGGGGAGGAGACAGTAATAGCGCTCAAAACAGAGGGTGTGCCTGATAAACATTTTGCATATCTTAAAAGTGCAATAAACCCCTTTAAGCTTGAGAGAAAAAATTCAAATACTATCCTGCTTGGCAATGATAACTATCTGTTTGATAAAAAATTTGTCGCACTTATGCCTGCTATCCGGTGGCTGCCCCTTTCGGGCATAGAGAACAGCATGGAAAGCCAGCAGAACAACCGTGTGGATTTTTTTAATGTTGATCTGACTGTTGTTGTGCCAAAGGGGTGGCTTGTTGCCGGGCCTGGAAGACGCAACAGGGCAGGTGAGGATGATAAATATGAGCTTTACCGTTTTGCGCCCCCCTCTGTTGTGCCTGAGGTGGCCCTCTTGGCATCGGAATATGAAAGCCGTTCATATGAAACAGATGGCATACTGATGGAGCTTCTTGTCCATAAAAAGCATATGAAAAACCTTGATGCACTGACCGAAACAAAAGAGAAGATCAGGGAATATATTGACACGTCCCTGAGGGAGGCAAAAGAGGCAGGTCTAACATACCCATACGATGGCCTTACCCTTGCGGAGGTGCCCACTAATTTACGCACCTATGGCGGCGGGTGGCGTCTTGATACGGTGCAGTCGATGCCCGGTATTATGCTCTTAAGGGAGCTTTCTCTACCCACTGCCCGCTTTGACTCCGCATTCAGGAACCCGAACAGGTTTAAAAACCAGGAGGGGGGTATAGCCAGGGCCAAGTGGGACAGGCTTATAACCTATTTCCAGAACGATTTTTCAGGGGGCAATCTCTTTACAGGGGTTCCACGAAATTTCTTCCTGTTCCAGACATCGGCAGGCGGCCCTGAAGGCGTGCCAGTCAATTTTGTGATGGACACCCTGTCAGGACTTGTGCTGGCAGATACAAAGGGGTATTTCTCTGCCCACATATTTGCAGAGGGGAATTCAGTAAACCAGATTATCCAGAATGTGCTTGTAAGTTATTTCCAGCTCAGAAACGTTGGTATAAATGACACCATCTTAAACTCCACTATACGCACCAGGACATCACGCCCTGTTGTATGGGAAAAGCTGCTGGAGGCATCGCTGAAGGATATAGACCCCTGGAAAGATCCTGCTGATACGGTTGATTATCTTATATTAAAAGGTTATGCGGTTGCTGACTCCATATATAAGACCCTGGGAAGGGAGAAGACAGCCGCTTTTCTTGCATCCATAAGAAAGAATCATACAGGGGGGCTTTTTACAGTTTCAGATATGAAAGACGCTGCAAAGGAACAGGGTTTTGACATGGATGCATCCCTTGGTGACTGGCTGGGCAGCACAGGGCTTCCGGGTTTTGTAGTACAGGATGCAAAGGGATACCGTGTAGCAGATGATGAAAACGGTAGCCCCAGGTATCAACTCCTTTTTACAGTGAGGAATGATGAGTCTGTGCCGGGTGTCTTTAATTTTGGATACTATTATACAGCGCAGAATCAGAGGTCTGAGTATATATCAGGTGAGTCTATTCACCTTGCCGGAAGGCATGCAATCCAGTACGGGACAATAGTATCGAGGCTCCCCTCCATGTATTTTCTTGCCCCTGTGCTTTCCTATAATAGAGGCACCTTTGAATTGAAGATGGGAAATTTTAATCCTGATAAGATAGTTGATGCGGAGATTATTGAAGGGGTCAGGGAGATCCCCTGGGAACTCCCTGTCTCCTCTTCAATAGTCGTAGATGACCTGGATGAGGGGTTCACTATTATTAATGAAAAAGAGAAAACCAAAGGGCTCAGGGTGAAGGCAAAGGGGAAAAACAGGGATACTGATCTGGATCAGGGATTGCCCTATACAACATTTACTATGGTAGGAAGAGGAGCAGGTCTGCCAACAGAATGGACGCGTATAAGTAATGGCATGAGCTATGGAAAGTACAGGCATACGGCTGCTTACATCAAGAAGGGCGAGGGGGCAAAAAAGGCTGTTTTCAGTGCGGAGCTGCCCCGGGCAGGCTCATGGGATCTGGAGATTTTTATTCAAATAAAAAATGTCTTTCCAAACAGGAACTGGGGGAAATGGCATGGAGTTGTAACAGATAAGAACGGAGATAAACATCAGGTTGAGTTTGATTCAAATGCAGGGACTGAAGAGTGGAACCTTGCAGGAAAATATGAGCTGCCCCAGGGCAGGGTTACCTTTGAGCTAACTGATAAGACCGATGGGGAGATGGTAGTTGCCGATGCAATACGCTGGACACCTTCTGCAGGAAATTAATTAAGGAGCATAAAAATGAATCGGGCAGTTATTTGGATTATATTAATTGTTTGTATCACCCTCACCAGTTTTCTTTCCGGGTGTTCACAGGAGCCTTCTACTGAAAAGATAGAATTTCTTGTGCCTGTAACCGTTTCAAAGGTGGGCAAAATGGATGTCGAAGAGAGGATAAATGCGACAGGCACCCTTCGCACCAGCAAGGTCGCAAGGCTTGAGGTGGAGACAGGAGGCATACTGGAATTTCTGAACAATAAAGATGGACGAAGGTACAGAGAGGGAGACAGCGTAAAGGCAGGTGATGTGATCGCCCGTATCACTGGTGATGATGTGCGCCTTGCAGCCAGAAAGGATGCAACCCTCCAGAGATTTGAGACAGCAAAGGATGAATATGAATCAACTAAAAAGCTCTATGATGACGGGTTTAAAAGCAGGGCCGAGCTCCTGAAAATGCAGTCAAGCCTTGAGGATGCAAGGATTGACTATGAAAAGAGCCTTAATGCTGAAAAACGCAGCCAGCTTGCCACACCCATAGATGGCATCATCCTGAGGCTTGCAAGGGACAGGGACAACCAGAACCAGCCCCTTGCGGTCGGTCAGTATGTGAATCCGGGCTTTGAGGTGGCCCGTATTGCCCCTACAGATACCCTTATTGCAGATGTAGACCTTGTAGCGCAGGATGTGGCAAGGGTGGCGGAGGGGCTCCCTGCAAGGGTTAAGCATTATGCATGGAAGGATGAAGAGTTTGAGGGAAAGGTGGTTAGGCTTGACCCTCTTATAGACCCTGCTACAAGGGCGCTCAAGGCAGAGGTAGAGGTTATTAATCATGGGGGTAAACTCAGGCCGGGTATGTTTGTAGAGGTAACCATTATAAAAGAGCAGAGAAAGGATGTACCCTGTATCCCCCGCGAGGCAGTGATTAACAGGGGAGGAAAGTGGGTGGTATTTGTCTTGAGCGGGCAGAGGGTTAATAAAAAAGAGGTGCTCCTGGGGCTGGGGGATGACAATATTGTTGAAATCCGGTCAGGGCTCTCTGAGGGTGAAAGGGTTGTCACAAGGGGGATTGAAACACTTGATGACCAGGTGCGCGTCCGTGTGACGGGAAGCAATTGATATCATGTTAATACTTACACGATACGCGACAAAGCGTCCTGTTGCTGTAACAGTGGTGGCAGCAGCCATCATCATGCTCGGCTGGATATCCCTCAAAGGGCTCCCCCTTGATCTTTTGCCTGATATACAGAGCCCCACCATACTTGTCTCGGTAAAATCAGGTGACAGGCCCCCAACAGAGATGGAGAGGCTCTATGGCAAACAGGTGGAACAGAGGCTCTTTACAGTTAAAGGGATAAGATCAATAAACCAGGTGGCAAGGGCCGGAAACCTTATAGCAAGGGTCACCTTTGAGTGGGATGCGGACATGGATATTGCCCTTGTGGATATCCAGAAGACGATTGCATCCATTTCAGCGGATGAGGATGTGGATGAGGTGGTGGTAAGGAGACAGGACCCGCGCGAACTTCCTGTTATTACCATAGGCCTTTTTGCAAAGGAGGGGCTCCCCGGCCTTACAGAGCTTAAAAAGATAGCAGAAAGGATGATCTCCCCTGCATTTGAACAGCTTGAGGGGGTGGCAGAGGTGAGGGTAACAGGCGGCCGTGAGGATGAAATAAAAATCATTGCAGACCGCTACCTGATGGATGCCCATTCCATAACAATGGCCGAGCTGGAAAATCGTATCAGGTCTGCCAACATCGACATAAGCGCAGGGACCCTTGAGGAGGGCGATAATGTATACCTTGTAAGGGGTATATCCAGATTCAATAATACAGAAGATATTGGTCGTGTTGTGGTGAAGTATGACCGTGATTCAACTGAAAAATCCATTCCTGTAAGGGTCGGCGATATTGGAAAGGTCATAGTCGCCGAAAAAAAGGTGAGTAATCTTGTGCTTGTGAATGGGAAGGAGGGTTTAAGCCTCTCTGTCTACAAGGAGGCAGGGGCCAATACAGTAAAGGTATCACGTGATGTGAAGAAGGCCCTGACAGAACTCAATAAAGAATTAAAAAATATGGAGTTCAGCGTGGTAAGTGATGAGGCCGCGCTGGTTGAAGATGCAATAAGTGATGTGGAGAGCTCTGCTGTAATCGGTATTATCCTTGCGGTTATTGTGCTCTGGTATTTTTTAAGGTCATTGAGCTCAACCATTATAGTGGCATCTGCCATACCTGTATCCCTTATGGCAACCCTTTTTGCCATGCATTATGCAAAGCAGAGCCTTAACCTAATGACCCTTGGCGGCATGGCCCTCGGTGCAGGCATGCTTGTGGATAATGCCATTGTAGTAATCGAGAGTATCTTCCGCAGAAAGGAAGCAGGAGACCCACCGGCAGAGGCGGCCTCAAATGGCACAGCGGTTGTTGCAGGGGCAATCTTCTCCAGCACCCTCACCACAATCGTGGTATTTCTGCCTGTACTCTTTATCAGGGGGCTTGCAGCAAGGCTCGTGTCAGGCATCTCTTTTACAGTCATAGTGTCACTTGTTGCCTCTCTCGGTGTGGCGGTGTTTCTTATACCTGCCCTGGCAAAATGGTTTTTACCAGAGGATGTCGCAAAGGAGGTAAACCCGGGAAAGACAAAGATTGAGGCCTTTGTTTTAGGCCTGCTTAAACACCCATATCTGGTGGTTGCGCTATCCTTTGTTATTGTGGCCGTCTCCCTATTCACTCTTGCGGGTCTTAAGAGCGAGCTTATGGCCCCTAACGACCCGAGGCAGTTTTCCCTCCGCATCACCGGGGTTCCGGGGCAGAGGGTGCAGGCTACAAAGAATATAGTGACCGTGATAGAGGATATAATAAGGCAGGCCGCTGGTGATGACCTTAAGGCAATCCTCTCTGAGGTGGGGAGACTCCCGGAAGATGACCACTTCATACGGGAAGAGCTGACAGGTGAAAATACAGCCAGGATACTTATAAACCTTTCAACAGATGGTAAAACAGCAGGTCAGGTGGTTAAGCTTGCCTCCCCCATGATATCTGAGCTTAAAAATATCGAGGTCTCATGGGAGCTTGGCACATCGGCCATAGCAAGGGCCATTGGCAATACCGGCCCTCCAATACAGGTTGAAATATCAGGTCAGTCTGTTGACGATTTAAGAAAAGCCGCAGATGATGTGTTATCAAAACTAACGACACTGCCTGAACTCTGGAATGTCCGCTCTTCATTTGAAGGTGGCGCTCCTGAGCTGCATGTAGTGCTCAACCGCACCCTGTGTGACGGCCTCGGGGTTGATATAGAGATGCTTTCAAGGGTGATCGAGTCGGCCCTGGATGGCAAGGTCGTAACCGAGATGACAACAGGGGATGAAGAGAGGGATGTTGTTTTGAAGGTTGAACAGGGGGCTGATGCAGGGCTTAAATCCATACCATTTACCACCTCAAAGGGGGAGCGCCTTACCATAGGAGATATCGCAGATTTTGTTAATGTGGATGGGGCGCTTGAGATATTCAGGCGCGACCAGAAAAGGGTAGCAATGGTAAGTGCAAGGATCAAGGAGGGGGTGGAATACCCTTTGGCAAAAGCTGCTGCTGAATCAGCGATAAAAGGCATAGACCCTGGCCCCGGTTTAATGATGAGGCTTACCGGTGAAGAGGAGGAGAGGGCGAAGACCTTTTCAGAACTTGAATGGGCAGGCATAATATCTGTTATCCTTGTCTTCATGGTGCTGGCCGGCACATTTGAATCATTCCTTCATCCATTCACTGTGCTCTCCTCTATACCCTTTGCCCTTATAGGGGTTGCGGCTCTCCTTGTTCCTGCTGGAAGGCCCATAGGGATCATGGAGGCGCTGGGTTTAATAGTCCTCACAGGTATTGCTGTAAATGATGCGATACTTATGGTCCAGACCGCAACTCAGTTGATTCAGGATGGAGTTGAGAGAAAGGTGGCGCTGGCAAAAGCGGCATCTATAAGGCTGAGGCCAATTATAATGACATCTGCAACCACTGTGCTTGCACTGCTTCCCCTTGCTTTAGGTATAGGTGAAGCGGCCCAGCTCAGGGCACCTATGGCCATAACAATAATCGGGGGCATTACTGCATCTACGCTTACCTCCCTGTTTGTAATACCTTGCCTCTACCTGATACTCGATAAACTGCGATTCAAACGGGCCAGAGTATGAGCTGGTATAATTTTCCTGTAAAAAGGCCAGTGGCCACTGCCATGTTTTTCTGCGCCATCCTGCTCCTGGGGCTGGCAGGATGGGAACGTATACCTGTCGAACTCATACCTGCCCTTGAGGGTGACTCCATCCATATTAATTTTGGAAGGATTAACAGTGAGCCCGAGGTGGTTGAGCGCGAAATCCTTATCCCGCTTGAGGAAAAGGCCTCAGCGCTTGAAGGGATAAAGGAGACATTCGGGAGTGTTAATGGCTCAAACGGCTCCCTTGATATAAATTTTGAACCGGGCACCAATATAAAGATCAGGCAGCTTGAGCTCCAGCGCATTGCGGCAGAGCTTAACAGGGGGCAGCCCAGGGGCTCATATATAAATGTCGGCGGCCAGGATTTTTCAATGATAAGCCGGATCGTTATGAGCATACAGGTCCTTGGCGGCGATGACACAGACAGTTTAAGGAGTTTTGTAGAGGAGAATATAGAGTCACGCATTGCAGCGGTAAATGGTGTAGCCAATGTTTTTGTGATGGGCGGTGCGCCCGAGGAGATAACCATAAGGGTTGACCCTGATAAATGCTCTGCCCTTGGCATATCCCCGCAGGAGGTGTCAACAGCCCTTTCACGTTCTGTTCAGAGGCTCAGGTTCCTGGGCGGTCTTGAAGATAGTTCAATGCGTACCCCGGTTATACTGGATGGCAGACCTAAGGGGGTGTATGAGCTGGGGGAATTAAGGATATCCCCTGAAAGGTCTGTGCTTATTCGCCATGTAGCTGATGTGTCAAAGGGTACAGGCAGAAAAGAGAGCATATATCGTGTAAACAGCAAGCCATCCGTTGCCCTCCTGGTATTCAAGGAGGAGGGGGCAAACCTTGTTAAACTTGGTAAGGAGATCAGGGGGCGTCTCACTGAGCTTAAGAAGGAGTTTAACCCATACGGTATTGATTTTTTAATAGGGTTTGATGCAGCGAAGACAGTTGAGAAACAGATAGACCGGCTCAAGAAACTTGCAATAAGCGGGTTTATCATCTCTATTGTAATACTGTTCCTGTTTATAAAAAGGTTCAGGGCTGTTACTGTTGTTGCCATTGCCGTGCCTGTAAGCCTCCTCTCTTCAATGGCATTTCTCTATACAGGCGGCTATACCCTTAACCTTGTGACACTCGTAGGGCTTGCTGTGGGAGTGGGCATGCTTGTAGATAACAGCATTGTTGTCTATGAGGCGGTTCAGCGCAGGCTTGAAAGGGGTGTTGACCCTGACAGGGCCGCAGGGGATGGCGTAAGGATAACCTTTAAGGCGATCCTGGCCTCTACCATAACAAATGCCATAGTCTTTCTGCCCATATTCTTTCTGGTAGAGGACAGTATGTTAAGGGGGGTGATGAAACTACTTGCCGCTGCCATCCTTATTCCTCTCGGTTCATCGCTGCTTGTAGCAATAGGGCTCGTTCCTCTCCTTGCCAGAAGATTTGCTGCGCCTGCCGCCATGGATCGGCTGAAAACATTAAAAAGGCGCAGGGAACTTTTTGCAGGGCTCCATTTGCCTGACAGGTGGAGGGATCTCTTTACAGGTCTTCTGAAAAATTCTATGCGTAACCCTGCAACATGGATAACCATAATAACAGTCGCCCTGTTTTTTACCATAATAGTAGGGCTGCCGTGGGTTATGCTCGGATCAAGAAATCAGGAGGCACAGGAGGCAGATGAGATACAGCTTGCAATTGATGTGCCTGCAGGAGATTCCCTTGAATCAATAAGCAGGGACTTCTCTTCACTTGAGCAGGTGGCCCTTAAAATAGAGGGTGTGGAATCTGTTGAGAGCATGATTCAGGAAAAGAACAGCACCCTTACCATCCGATTTGTTGAAAAGGGGGTGCGTCCCCCTGAACTTACCGCCCCTCTTGTGAGAGAAAAGATCAAACAGGCGGCTAAAAGGGTCAAGGGTTTTGATGTCAGTTCACAAAACTCAGCCGGACAGGGAGGAGGCAGGCGTGGTTCCGGCGCAGCAACCCTTATGGGCCAGGGGCAATCCGAGATTGTTTTATCCGGCCCTGATTCAAGGAAACTAATGGATATAGCATTTGCATTAAAGGAGCGGCTGGAATCCATCCCTGAAATCGGTGATTATGGGGTGCAGATATCATCAAGGCCCGGCCAGGATGAGATACATATAATCCCTGATCACAAGATACTGAACAGCCTTGGGCTCTTCTCGGATCAGGTTTTTATCATGCTGAGGCTGGCGCTATCAAGGGAAGGTACACAGATGAGCGCCGGCACAATAGAGACAGATGGAAAAGAGATACCGATTGTTATCAGGGGCAATGAGACTGAATCAAGCAACCTGAGCCGGCGAATGGAGGATCTCAGGGTCAATACCTCTGCAGGCGTTATTACACTGGGGTATATATCTGATGCCCGCAAGATGCCCCCTCCAAATGTGATAGAGCACCACAATGGAAGGCGTGAGATGAGTGTCTACTACTCCTTTAAGAGAGGTGCCCCATCCACAGGGCCTGCCCGTGAGGCGCTGGATGATGAGATCCGGAGCATTATAGAATCTGTGCCTGTGCCTGAAGGTTATGTGGTCAACCCGAAAGAGGATAACGAGACAGCGGGCATGGCAAGGCGCATCCTTATTCCGATAGTG
The DNA here is from genome assembly GCA_964643755.1 of uncultured Desulfatiglans sp. Taxonomy (GTDB): domain Bacteria; phylum Desulfobacterota; class DSM-4660; order Desulfatiglandales; family HGW-15; genus JAAZBV01. The sequence goes on from CAZXUA010000024.1 coordinate 19,789, forward strand.
CTGCTGCTTTTTGCGGTTCTGGCCATTACATTTGAATCCCCTACCATGCCTGTGCTTGTGCTGCTTTCTGCCCCTTTAACCCTTATAGGGGCTGTATGGGCCCTCTGTTTTGCAGGCATGCCCCTGTTAAGCCCGATGGCCATAGCCGGAATGGTTGTTCTTATGGGACTCATGGTAAACCCGGCGATTTTGCTTGTGGACAGGATGCAGGAGAGGGTGCTTGGAAGAGGATGGTCTGCAGGCGCTGCCGCCCTTGCAGCGGTCAGGGAACGGACAAGACCGGTACTTATGACAACCGCCACAACCATAGCGGGCCTCTGGCCTCTGGCCATCTCAACAGGGGCAGAAAATGAGATGTGGCCCCCCTTTGCTGTTGTGATAATGGGAGGGCTTGTCACTTCAAGCCTGCTTATCCTCCTCGTTATTCCAATAGGGTTTGTCTTTCTGAGCCGGATAGACAGGATCTTTGGCAGGCTCGGGCCATGGATAACTGTGGCATGGATATGCGCAACCGCTATTGTCATGACGCCTCTCATATATTTTGAACAGATAACCAGTATGACATGGCAGATAACCACTGCATTGCTTATTGCCTCGGTTTTCCTGGGCATATTTGTGCTCATATTCCGCAGACCTGAACTGCCTCAACCCTCGGAAGGAGTTGAGGTGGAGGTAAAATATATTCACAAGATATATGGCAAACCCGGCCCCATAGGCAAGGCCCTGCGCGCAGGGGAACTTTTCGCTGAAAAGGTGCTGGCAAGAGGGGGAAAACCATTTTTACCATCAGATGTATTGCAGCCCATGATAACAGTTATAGTTCTTCTATCAGGTGTGTCATACCTTGCCTTTTCATTAAGCACCATCTTCTGGCGTCTCCTCTTTTCATTTGCCGGGGCTCTCCTGCTTATAAGGCTGCTTTTCCTTATTCGAAAACTACGCGGTAAATGTGATGAAAAGGGGAATGCCTTGCCGGGCGGGGTTGAAAGCATGCTCGCCACCCTTATTCCATGGGGTGTTCTTTGCCTGAACGGGCTATTCTATTATGTTGCGCCTCTGTCTTTTGGGAAGCAGCCGCGCATGGCCCTGTTTCCCATGCTGCTCATTGCCCTGCTGATTATTTTCATTCAGGCGGGCAGGAAGACCGCAAAGGGTCTCTCATCAGGTAAAGTGAGAAAGAGGTTTGAAACAGGTTTTACTTATCGGACAAAACTCCTCTGGAGGGGTATGTGCCGTCTCCTTTTTGGCCTTGATCTGCCAAGGGATGAACATCAGGCGCTTAAGAATATTAACTTCAGGGCAGAAAGGGGAATGATAGGTATACTTGGCCCAAATGGGGCGGGTAAAACAACACTGTTAAGGGCAATCGCAGGCGTACTTGATCCGACTACAGGTGTAATAACACTCGGTGGTGTGCCCCTTAAAAAGATCAGGAGGTACCTTGCAAACTGGGTTGGGTATCTGCCCCAGGATTTTGGCCTGCCTAAAAATCTTACAGGCAGGGAATACCTTGAATACTATGCCCTGTTATACAGGATTGATGAAAAGGATAGGATAATTGAAAGGGTAAATTTTTTACTTGCCGAGGTTGGGCTTGCTGAACAGGCGGATAAAAGGATCGGTGATTATTCAGGCGGCATGAGGCAGCGTGTAGCGGTTGCCCGCACACTTTTAAGGCTTCCGCCTGTGATTATTGTTGATGAACCGACAGTTGGTCTTGACCCCAAGGAGCGTATCAGATTCAGGAATCTTCTCTCAAGACTGGCGGAGACAAGGATAGTGCTCTTTTCCACCCATGTTGTTGAGGATGTGGCAGTGGCATGTGAGAGGGTGATTGTGCTTTCAAAGGGAGTAAAGGTCTTTGATGGCAAACCGGAACTACTGGCCTCTGTTGCTGATGGAAAGACATGGGAGATGAAAATCAGGGAGGGCGAAGAAAATATGCTGCCGGAGAATGCCATTGTGGTGGATCAGGTGCCTGAGGCGGATGGCTCATACCATATAAGGATACTCTATAATGAGTCTCCTGCCCCGGATGCAAAGGCTGTTGCCCCCAATCTGCAGGATGGATACCTTGAGCTTGTGGGGACGAGAAGGAAGAGGGTAGTTTGAAATTCAAGATTTAAGATTGAAGATTCTAAGTTCAAAGTTCAAAGTTGGATGTTCGATGTTGGACGTTCATCTTTAAATAGAGGATCATCATTATGATTGATAACCTTAAAAGATACTTGATGATTATGACCTACTCAGGCCGTCTTATGGCAGGAAAGCGGTTCTGGATAATAATATTTCTGCCATTAATCTGGCCTGTTATACGGGCGCTGTTCATCGGGATCGGATGGAGTGAAGCAAAATTTAACCCGGCTGATGCTCATATGCTTATCTCCATACCTCTCTCAATTGTTGCGATGGGGCTGGGGTTACGCATCATAGCAGGGGAGATAGACAGCAGGACACTTGAGATTGCCTACACAGTGCCCGGCGGATGCCACCGGGTATGGCTTGCCAAGATAGCAACCTGTTTTTGCCTGCTGCTTCTAAGCGAGGTGCTGCTTGCCCTTTTTACAATGGTCTTTCTTGTATCTGTTTCACCAGGGACATTCTATGGCGCTCTCCAGGCCGCCATGTTTTATCTTGTTATGGGTATGGGGCTTTCAGCCTTTTTCAGGAGCGAGATAACAGGGGCAATGGCGACTATTGTCTTTTTTGCATTAGGGATTATGGCCAGTTCAGTGCGTATATCGCCATTTTTTAATCCCCTTGCATTGAGTAATGCTGAAAAGGCAAAGGCTGTCACCTATGCAATACAGAACAGGATATTTTTTATAATATTTATTGTGGTTATAACACTGATCACCTTCCTGCGTGTGGAAAGAAGGGAAAAGATGCTCAGGGACTAGGTGAGAAATGATCAATCTTAAGGAGGAATCTACAAATGTTGATAAGGTCATCGATTGATATAAAATTATGGTTACTTATTATTCCTGCACTCTTCATGTCTGTGTGCGGGGGCTGCACATATCTGGACAGGGTCAAGGAATTAAACTCAACACCTGCCATTATGGTAATTCCTGCTGAAAAGGTGCAGCAGATAAATACGCTTGAACTGAAAAAGGCGCCTGAAGAAGAGCCTGTGAAGCCTGAAATAGCAGAACCTGAAAAGGCAGAGTATACCCTTTCACTTGAGGAGTGCCGCGCCCTGACCCTTGAAAATAATCTTGATCTGAAGGCAGAGCTGATTAGCCCGACTATTGAAAAAGAGAATGTAATACAGGCAGAGTCGAGCAAATTCGAGGCTGCCTTTAGCGGCAGAACAGGTTATTCCAGAGATAATACCCCGACCGATTCGCTCCTGGTAGGTTCCAGCAGCGAAAGAGTGAATATCAACCTTGGTGTAGATATCCCCCTCATCACGGGCGGCACGGTCTCATTTGATCTGGCAGATAACCTGAATAAGACCAATTCCACATGGGCAACCCTCAACCCCTCCTATAATTCAGGCCTCAGCGCCTCCATCAGTCAGCCCCTTTTAAAAAATGCAGGCCGCAGGGCATTTACCCATTCCATCCGCGTTGCCCAGTATAACAGCAGCATGACCGATCTGAGGACAAAGCTTGCTGCCATGCGTATAATAGCCGATGCAGACAGGGCCTACTGGGGGCTTTATTCAGCGAGAAAAATGCTTGAGGTAAAAAAGCAGCAGTATGACCTTGCAAAGGCCATCCTTGAGGAGACAGAACGTTTTGTCGAGGTGGGTGTAAAGCCCAGGATAGAGATAATAAGGACCAAGAGAGACCTTGCTGATAAACTTACAGCAATTATAGATGCAGAAAATATGGTCAAAGAAAGGGAGAGGGAGCTTAAACGTATGCTAAATAAAAAAGGGCTCGGCATGGAGACAAAGACAGTCCTGATCCCATCATCTCTGCCTGACCCTGTGCGTTATGAACTTGATAGGGAAAACATGGTGAAAAAGGCACTTGAAAACCGCATGGAACTCCTTGAACTTGAGCTTCAGCTTGAATTGGACAGCATGAATATAGACTACAAACGCAACCAGACGCTTCCTGATCTCTCATTTGAATACAAGTATAATATAGATGGCCTTGGCGCTGACAGGAGTGATTCATATGATATGCTTGCTGATAATGATTATCATGATCACCAGATTGGCATAAGTTTGAATATCCCCATTGGCAATAAAAGGGCCAAAAGTGAGTTAAGGCAATCCATTTATCAGCGCGCAAAGAGACTTTCATCAAAAGAGAGTAAAGAGGCAGAGATAAAAAAGGAGGTGCTTAACCGGATAGACACCCTTGAGGCAAAATGGCAGAGCATACTGGCAAGCAGACAGAACACAATACTCTCTGATGAACAGTACAGGGCGGAAAAAAGGCAGTATGAACTGGGGCTTGTGAGCTCAAGGGATGTCATGGATGCGCAGACCAACCTGGCGGCTGCCCAGAGCTCAGAGATTACAGCCTTGACAGATTATCAGACAGCCCTTATTGACCTTGCCCAGGCCACAGGCACGCTACTAGGCGCAGCAAAGGTAGAGTGGACGCCGGTTGTGCCGGTTAAATAGGAGGGTTTGTATCAGATACTGTTTGTCATTTTAGTAATTAACTGTAGGGGCACGCCGCAGCGTGCCCGCGGGCACAGCACCCTGTGCCTCTACAAAAAATATTTTTCCAAAATATATTCTAAACAGTGTCCATCCAAAAACTGTCATTTTTGGATTCAAGCGGTCAGCCATCAGGATTCAGCTTTCAGCAAAAGACTTTCAAATCAAAGAGTTAGCTGACAGCTGAAAGCCCCATCCAGAATTTGCCTCTTTCTGGATGGACGCTAAATAGCATGTTGTATTTTTTCCATTAATAGACTAATCAGATAGTAATCTCCATATACATGACATGAAAGGAAGTACATAACAATAATGGCTGATGAAACATTAAACCTGGAAAAATACTATGAAAGAATAAAGTACACTGGCAGCACAGAGGCAACCGAAGAGGCGCTGCATGAACTCCATATCTGCCACACATTAAACGTCCCCTTTGAAAACCTTGATGTGTTTTACGGAAGGCCACCTCTCCTTGACGAGGCCTCTCTCTATAACAAGATTGTCCTGAACCGGCGCGGCGGATACTGCTTTGAGATGAACGGGATATTTTCCATTGTCCTAAAAAAGATGGGGTTTAAGGTTACAGACCTCCTTGCCAGGGTCTGCATTGACGGGGTGAACTATACCACGAAGACCCATCAGGTGCTGCTTGTGGAAACAGCCAGCGCCAGATGGCTGGCGGATGTGGGTTTTGGCAATGACGGCCTGATTGCCCCACTGCTTTTAGATATTGAAACCGGACAGAAACAGTTTGCCCATGAATACAGGGTGATTAGGGAGACAAGGTTTGGCGGTTACCTGCTCCAGAAAAAGGGAGGGGAGGCCTTTAACAGCCTCTATGCATTTACCCTGGAGCCATGTTTTCCGGATGATTTTGTAATGTCCAACCATTTTACCGCAACATTCCCAGGTTCATTCTTCAAGATGATGCGCATGTGCACCATGCCCACAAAGGATGGCCGCATTACCCTTACAGATACCCATTTCAAGATTTTAAAAAATGGTGATGTATCTGAAACAGGCTTAAAAAATGGTGAGGAGTTCAATGGAATTCTGAAACAGCACTTCAGTCTTGATCTTGACCAGGTAAAGAGCGGAAATAGCTAATGCTCCTTATTCATCCACCAATCGCCAAACCATGTGAACCCCCTGCGGGTATCGCAAGGCTTGCTACTGCCATAGGTGATTACCCTGTTTCTGTTATTGATGCTAATCTGGATATCATTTTGAAATCTGTAACTCAGCCTGCAATGGCCGATGATACATGGACACGCCGGGCAAAAAAGAATCTTGCGGCCAACCTTGATTACCTGCGGCATAATCATATTTGGAATAGAGACAGGTACATAAGGGGGGTAATGGATATCAACCGCCTGCTGGAAAGGTCTGTGCCATCACCCGGTATCAGGGTTAATCTGGGTGATTACCAGGATAAAGGCCTCTCACCTGTGAAAAGCAGCGATCTTTTAAGGGCAGCAGAAACACCTGAAAAGAGCCCCTTTTATAAATATTTCAGGGATGCATTCACGCCTCATGATGATGGCCTCATAGGCATATCAATTAATTTTCTGAGTCAGGCGCTCCATGCCTTTGCCATAACAGGATATTTAAAAAGAGAGTACTCAGGGGTAAAGATCATAATGGGTGGTGGCCTTATTACCTCTTGGATGAAAGGCCCTGTTTGGAGAAACCCTTTTAAGGGTCTTGTGGATGAACTGGTTGCTGGCCCAGGAGAAGGGTATCTCCACGCCCTTTTAAATATAAAGGATTGCGCAACCAATATTATGCCTAGCTATGACCTTTTTCCGATAAATGAATATCTCTCTCCCGGCTTTATCCTGCCCTACAGCGCTTCAAGCGGCTGCTGGTGGCAGAGGTGCGAATTTTGCCCTGAGAGGGCAGAGGGTAATCCCTATAAGCCCATTCCCCCTGATCTGGTTCTTGAAGGTTTAACCACACTGATAGATAAGTATAAGCCATCCATGATACATATACTGGATAATGCCATAAGCCCTGCCCTTTTAAAGCGCATGATAGAGCGTCCCCTTAATACCCCATGGTACGGGTTTGTGCGTATAACCGATCATTTTAAAGAGCCTGATTTCTGTATGGGGTTAAGAAGGTCGGGGTGTGCCATGCTCAAGATAGGCATAGAATCAGGGGATCAGGGGGTGCTGGATGCACTGGATAAGGGGATAAATCTTGATACAGTATCCATTGCCCTTAAAAATCTAAAGGAGGCAGGGATAACTACCTATCTCTATTTTTTATTCGGTACACCGCCTGAAGGGGAGAAAGAGGCAAGAGCCACCATGGAGTTTGTAAAGAGCCACCATGAGTATATTGGTTTTTTGAACCTTGCCATATTTAACATGCCATTAAACAGCCCTGATGCCGTTAAATACGGCACAGGTGAATTCTATGAAGGTGACCTATCGCTCTATTCAAGCTTTAAACACCCGAAGGGGTGGGACAGGGGAAAGGTAAGAACATTCCTGGATAATGAATTTAAAAAAGACCCTGGCATAAGGGAGATTATCAAAAAGAATCCGCCATTTTTTACATCCAATCACGCAGCCTTTTTCTAATACCTCTTGAAAGTTAAACACATCATGTTTTTTACCCACTATGGCAAAAACTATAAAAAAATATTGTGCTCATATGGTTTTTTTGTGTTAATCTATGCATAATCAAATATTAACAAGTTGGATAGATTTACCGGACTATAAATTTCTTAAGAAACACCTTGTTTTTTTAAAAAATAATAGTTTAAATAGTTTACACGAAATCTCTTTCACTAAGTATAAGTTGAAAATAAGTATCATTTCTAATTGGCTGTTATGATTACAAAACAAATCAAAGAAAATACAATAAATGAGATAACTAATTCATTCCTTTCTATTGGCTATTGTAAATCTTTTATTAAAAAAAATTATGGTTTCAGTGATTTTCTCTCGGTAGATCCCGAACTAAGAGAAATAAGCCTTGCTGTTTTTGGACAAGAACCAATGGATTATCGATCCGCCTGTTTTGGTATTGAATTCACATCGGATATTCCTTCAGAAATTATTGCTAACCAACTAAGGGCGCTCGGTGCCCCTCAACTTTTCCTTGTTCAAAATGGAAACACTCAATGGTGGTCTAATAAGGAAAAGAAGGCAGTCTTTATAGAAAACATCAAAACAAAAGAAATCCCAAAACTTATAGAAGAAAATTTGGAAACCTGGAAACCTGAAAATATGATGAGAATCAAATCAGGTTTCAAGGCACCTCTGCCCGAACAATTGGATTTCATAGACATAGGGCTACTGCCTGCCTTAGAACATCAAGCATCTGTTAAGATTGATTCATTAATAAGACGGGTACTGTACAATGCAGAAAAAGAGTTGAGTGAATCAGGTATACTTTTTGATGCTTCTTTGGTCTTTAATATTGTATTTCGTTTGTTGACCGCAAAACTTTTGAAGGATAAAGAAATAGCAATAACTCCTGGAATTAATTTTTCAGATCCATGGAAAGTATTAAACACGGTTGAAGGGTATTATGGCAAGGGAGAACTTGGGAGTACCAAACATATCCCGGAAAAGGTTTTGAAGTATGTAGCCAAAGAGATAGACAATACCTTTTCATTAAGGAATCTTTCGGTTGATACTCTGGCATATGTATATGAGAATACGTTTGTGTCTGAAAAAAGTCGTGAAAAACTAGGGATTCATAGTACTCCATCTTATGTTGCAGATTATGTGCTTGCTAACATGCCTATCGATAAATTACCAAAATCAAAGTGGCATGTTTTAGATCCAATGTGTGGACACGGGATATTCCTGATTGCTGCAATGCGTAAAATGAAAAATTTATTACCTCCTGAATGGAAAGGGAAACAAAGACATAAATTTTTTACTGAAAGATTACATGGAATAGAGATTGATCCTTTCTCCACTGAAGTCGCTAGACTGTGCCTCACCCTGGCTGATTTTCCTGAATCCGATGGTTGGGACCTGAGAGTGGAAGATGCCTTTGAAGGAAAATCATTGGATAGCTTAGTAAAAGAATCAAGCATTATTGTTGGTAATCCCCCATTTGAACCTATAGAATATTTTTCTCCAGTGACATCGAAACCCAAGGAAATGTTGCGGAGAATTTTGCCGAAATTACAAGATGGTTCCTTAGTAGGTTTCATTCTGCCTCTTTCTTTTCTTGATGGTAATGACTACCGGGCAGAAAGAAAGATGTTTCAAGACTCGTTTGAAATTATCAACATAACTACTTTACCCGACAGGATTTTTAAATATTCAGCTTTTGAAACAGCCATTTTTATAGCAAAAAAGCAATCAAGCTTAACTTTGTCAAAAACTGTCTTCAGAAGTGTAGCCGACAATGATAAAGATCAATTCAGGGTGCATTCGATTCCAACATTTGAAGACATTGTCCCCTCTGGTTATTTTAAAAAAAGAAGTCATAGCAGTTTTTTACTGCCCCCATTGAGGGAAGTTTGGGAAAGGTTAGAAGCAAATCCAATTATGAAGGATATTACAGAAATAAGGACGGGTGTAGAATTTAAAGCCGGTTTAAAAACTGAGCAACTAGCGCAAGAAAAACCTTTTTCAGGTTCAGTCCCCGGTCTTTTTAAGATGACAGGGGGATTCAATCAATTCATTTTAGACAGTAACATTCATCTTGCAACTAAGGAAAATTACAGAAGGAAGATATTTGCAGGCGCTTGGGATTTAGATTGGAAAAAACAAAAAATCGTAATCCCGGTTTCAAGAATGTCCAGAGGGCCATGGCGTTTTGCAGCCGTAATAGACAAGGTAGGTCTTTTAATTAGAAGAAGATTTTTTGCAGTCTGGCCAAAAAACGATGATATCTCCCTCGAATTATTAGCCGCTTTGTTTAATTCTCCCTTAGCTCAAGCCTTTGTGACTTGTCACTCAAAAGGTCGGGATATCCCAAAACGAGTTTATGATACTATCCCCCTCCCCCTGGAATATAAAAGCTCCATAAAAAAGATTAATCAACTGGTTAATGAATATGAAAAAGCACATAAACAAAAAGATGAAGCAGCTAAAGAAATCCTGCAAGAGATCGATTTTATAATCCTTCATCTTTACAATCTTCCCCGAAGATTTCAAAAGCTTATACTGAAGTTTTTTGAGGGTTATCAACGGCCTGTGCCATTTGATTTTAAAGGATACAGTACAGATAATGTTCTTATTTCAAAAACAGAAGATATGCCGCCAGATATCGATCTGTCACCCGAAGTTAATGGTTTTTGTAAAAGGAAAGGAATCTCGAAGTATTTAAAAGCGGCAATAGAGATCATACGAAACGCGTTTGCCTCAATTAAAGAACTTGATTTTATTATTGAAAAAGATCCGGATACAGATGATGAATGGCTTTTAATTGATATCAAGGTAGATGGAACCATCGAGGAAATACTTGCTTATTATGATGTATATATTGAACAGTGGGTTACAACTGCTCCGGCGATAGCGCGGGATAAAATAAAATTATCATATGGGATATTTTAAATTATGGATGCAAAGCAATTTCAATTACTGGCATCACGCCTTATTGAACAGGGTGCATATCCAGCCGAATATCGGTCAGCAATAAGCCGTTCATATTATGCCGTATACCATGTTGGGCTAGAATTGCTTAATAGTATGGGATTTGGAATAGAATCAAATTCTACAGCACATGAACAAGTATATCGGCATTTGAATAACAGTGGTGATAAGGACCTTGTTGGAGTGGCTGCCAAGCTTGGTGACCTTCGCACAAAGAGAATCCATGCGGATTACCGCTTAGATAGGCTAGATGTAGAATCGAAAGAAAATGCTAAATTACTTGTACAATCCGCCGAAAGGATAATTAAAACCTTGAAAAGATACTCTCAAACCAAGAATCGAAATCTAATTATTAAGAACATCAATGACTGGAAAAATAAAATCGATAAGGCTTTGAAAAAACAACCCATCGAAAAACATTAAATAATTATTTCAAGCATATAAGATACAGAGCGGCAAATTATTGGGAGGCATGTTCATGAATATTTTTTTATATACTCTTTAACCTTCACCTTCCTTGCTGTATTCACTGAACTCATATAACGTACCTTTCCGAATATCTCCCTTTCAGGCCCCCAGGCGCGGTCGTATCTCCCGAGTGTCCAGAATATGCCGCTGTAGGAGTTGGGGTCACGGCCATCAAGGGCATATTTGTTGTTCAGGCGGATCATTATTTCAAGCGCCCTTTCAGGTGTGGGAGACCATTCAAGTATCTTTTTGCCCCAGAGCATCCTTAAATAGTTATGTATCTTTCCTTCCCTTACAAGCTGCGTCTGGGCCGCATTCCACAGTGGGTCATGAGTCTGCGCCTTTTCAAGCTCCTCTTCCGAATAGATATATTCCCTGTTATCCATCTCATGGATCTCGAGGGTCTCTTTTGCCCATCCGGGTAGCGATTTAAACTTCTCATAATCCCTGTTGTATCTGCACATATTAAAGCCAAGCTCCCGCCAGGTGATGAGCTGATCAAGAAATGCCTCTGCTGATTTACCCATGCCCCACCACCCCTCTTTCTGACCTCTGGCATAATCGGACAATTTTCCCGGGTGCCACATTTCAGCCTCCTGTATCCTGTAAAATATCTCATGGCTGGAGATATGGCCGAAATGCAGGTATGGCGAAAGATTGCTTGTTGCATCCTCACAAGGTTCGTTTCGTTTTTCATCATAGGATGAGAGTTTTTCATTGATAAAGATTTTCAGGAGTCGATCTCCTTCAGCATGTCCTCCCGCATCCTTAATAACCTTTACATTATGATCAACAGGCAGTTCTGCCAACCCTTTGGTGCAGTTTTCAAGAAATTTAATGGTTGCAGGAGGCCATTTTTCTGTTATCTCCTCTGGCAGGGTTTTCAATTTTTTAAGGCTCAGGCCGTCAAGCGGCGATTCATTGGGATGGTTCATAAGATGATCGGGCAGGGTTTTCTGTAAAAACCTGCGGAATGAATATGCTGTAGTGAATTCCCTTTCTGCAATACTCATTGGCAATAATCCGTTTGAATCAATCTTTTCAATGAGGATGGGGAGTTTAACAGATATCCTGTCCAGCATGGCCGGTATAAAAAAGGCTGGATAGTCATCTGTAATTATCAGGCATGCATGCGCTGCAAGGGCTTTAATAAGGCCATTTCCTTTTGTCTGCCCCGGTTCAACATAGGGATAATAAAGTATGTTTTTGCCCGATGCTTCCCTGAAATTAACCCTCATCCCATTGATAATAAATGCATGAAACCTTTCACTTGCCCATCCATAATCGCAGTCAATAGCCTCAAGCGCCACAAGCGGTTTAGCAAGCCTTTCGGCCCATTCAATGGCCCTGTCTAGGCTGTGGTTCCATATGAGGCGCCTGTTTGCTGTCATCCAGTAAAGGACAAACAGGCCATCAGGGTTAATCCCCCTGCTGTTAATCTTTGTTATCCTTGATTCTGGAACAGTGTGCAATTGTTACCTCCTGATTAAAAAATATTTGATTTCAGTTCTCTTAAGTGGCAGCATAATTTTCATTATGTTATTGTACCGAACCATCTGTATAAGATTACACCAAGAGGGTATTTTAATGAAAATCTTCCACCTGCATAATAACAGGATTATCATACCGGCCTTGCTAATGGTATTGTTATTTTCTCCTGTCTCCCCGGCCTTTAATAATAATAATTCATCAGGTATACACTGGGGCATGCTTCTTATCGGTCTTCTGGGGGGGCTTGCACTCTTTCTTTACGGCATGGCCAAGATGAGTGAAGGGATGAAAAAGACCTCTGGAAACCGAATGAGGGATATAATCCATGCCATTACAAAAAACAGGTTTATGGCGCTCATCATTGGCGGATTTGTAACTATGGTGGTGCAGTCCAGCAGCGCTACAACAGTAATGCTCGTAAGTTTTGTCCAGGCGGGGCTCATGACCTTTACACAGTCGCTGGGTGTTATACTGGGCGCTGATATAGGGACAACAGTAACAACCCAGCTTATAGCCTTTAATTTTGACGACTATGCCCTGCTTATTATTGCAACAGGGTTCGGGATGCACCTTGTTTCAGGAAAGGAAAAGATAAAAAATATTGGGGAGATAGTCCTGGGTTTCGGCATACTCTTTTATGGCATGAAGCTCATGAGCGATACAATGGAGCCCCTGCGTAATTACCCCCTTTTTATAGAAACCATGGGTCGGCTCAAGTCACCTCTTATGGGGCTTCTAATGGGAACAGTTTTTACCGGCCTAATACAGAGCAGTGCAGCTACCGCAGGCATTGTTATTGTACTTGCCCAGCAGGGGCTTATTACCCTTGAAACAGGCATACCCATCATACTGGGGGCCAATATCGGGACATGCGTTACAGCAGGGCTTGCATCAATAAACAGCTCCCGCGAGGCAAAACGGGTTGCCCTGGCACATGTCTGTTTCAAGCTCCTGGGGGTATTGATATTTATCTTCTGGGTGCCTGGTTTTGCTGATCTCATAAGATACATATCCAGATGGTTTGCGAGCGATGTTGCGCGTCAGATAGCAAATGCCCATACCATTTTTAATGTTAGCCTTGGGCTTTTCTTTCTGCCGATGGTAAATTTTTTATCAAAAATCATGATAAAAATCCTGCCTGAAGGCGAAAAGAGGGCGGGTATTGAACTCAAGGCCAAGTACCTTGATGATAAAAACATAGCTTCTCCAGCGCTTGCAATAGAGCTCGCCAGAAGGGAGCTTTCCTATATGGCACAGATATTGAGCCGGATGCTTAACACGGTTTTTATACCATTTATATCGGACAGGAAGCAGGTAAAAAAAGACACAAATCTGCCTGATGAAGAAAAGGAGGCACTTATAAATGAGATCCCCCGTACCGATGAGAAATACCCTCATCTGACACTGTTTGAGGCCCTTGATGTGCGTGAAGAGCATATAGATTACCTGAATGACAGGGTGCAGGAGTTTCTCATAAATATCAGCAAACGTGAATCAACTGCGGCGCAGGCAAATGAGATATACGGGCTTATCTCTATATCAAGCGATATGGAAAGCATTGCTGACCTCATCCACCGGAACCTGCTTAAACTGATCCACAAGAAAAACGGGCTTGAAAGGGATTTTTCAAAAGAGGGCAAAGAGGAGCTGATGATATACCACGGCAAGGTGTGCAGGCAGATAGACAGGCTTGCAGAGGCGCTCTCAGAAAGAAACATTGAAAAGGCGATCGCCATTATGGGCAGGGAGAGAAAATACCTTGACCTTGAGGCGCAGTACAGGATAAAGCATCTGGAAAGGGTGCGTCATGAAAAGCTTGACTCGGTTTTGACCCATGAGGTACATATGGAACTTATGGATATCCTTAAGCAGATTGTTGTGTATACAAGCAACATAGCCAAGACATTCCTGACAAAATGCTACCCTGTACAGACAAAGTGAAAGGTATATAATGGATAAATTAAAAGGTTTTCAAAAAAAATATCTCAGGGGGCTGGCCCACAGCCTTAAACCTGTTGTACTTATCGGCCAGAAGGGGTTGACTAACGAACTGGTAAAATCAACAGATCAGGCGCTGAACAGGCATGAGCTTATAAAAATCAGATTCAATGAGTTCAAGGAAAAGGAGCAGAAGGCTGAGATAACGGAGATGCTCTGTAATGCAACAAATGCGGAGGTCGCTGGCGCTATCGGTCATATGGTGATCTTATACCGTGAACAAAAGGACCCTGAAAAAAAGAGGATAGTGCTTCCAGAGTAATATTATTATTTATGGATATAAAAGATTAAAAAACACCATGTCCACTAACCACACGAAATAGACGAAAATAGGATTTTTAAAAATTTAGTGTATTTCGTGGTTAATAACTGGATTTTAAAAGCTTTATGACCTTTACCCGAACAGTAACAAATCTAAAAAGAGGTTATATGAATGGGTATAAAAGAGAGTAAAGAACATGTTGGCGGACTTGATATTATCAATAAAAATTGTATTTTAGATC
>CAZXUA010000025.1:0-34234 GCA_964643755.1 uncultured Desulfatiglans sp.
ATGAAAGACAAATGTGTCATTCGGGCATGATGAAAAGGCGATATCTATATTTTTTTAATTTTTGACATTAATATCTTTCACTGATTTCTGACTTCTGTCTTCTGACCTCTGACTTCTGCGTTTATCCTTGCCCCCTCGAACCCTTATTCTCACAACTCTCTTATCACCCTATACGCTGAATCCCTGAGCACAGGCCTTTTTCCTCCATTTCTGATCATAGCAATCATCTCATCCATATTGGTTCTTGTCTCTATGCCTGTGGCCTTTACAACCACCTCTTCCATGAGTACCCCGCCCATATCATTTGCTCCAAAAGCAAGGGCGATCTGGGCAAGCTTCATACCTTCTGTAAGCC
Source organism: uncultured Desulfatiglans sp. (assembly GCA_964643755.1). Taxonomy (GTDB): domain Bacteria; phylum Desulfobacterota; class DSM-4660; order Desulfatiglandales; family HGW-15; genus JAAZBV01. Next base: position 356 of record CAZXUA010000025.1, read on the forward strand.
ACCCTGCCTGTATGTATACCACATTATCAAGGAATATCCTCCCTATGGCCACCATCTTCAGGTAATCAATGCCGGTGGCAGGGGTGATATCCATCATCTGCGTTGATGCAGGGGAAAAGGACCATGGGATAAATGCCCTTATAATGGCTGTCCTGTCCTGCACCTCCCTTATTACCCTTAGGTGTTCGATCCGCTCCTCATATGTCTCTCCCATGCCATAGGTCATGGTGGCGCTTGACATCATACCGTGATGATGAAGTGCATCCATAACCTCGCACCATTCAGAAGTAGTGATCTTTTTAGGGCTTACCATTTTACGCACACGATCCACAAGTATGTCCGATGCCCCTGGCACTGAATTAAGGCCAGCCTCTTTTAAAACACCAATAAGGGAGATAAGGTCTATGTTTTCTTTTTTTGCTATATGGACAAGCTCGGATGGCGAAAATGCGTGTATAAAGCATTCAGGAAAGGCATCCCTTACAATGCGCACCATCTCCAGGTATTTATCAAGCCTGTAGGTCGGATGAAGCCCGCCCTGCAGCATCACCTGGCTTCCGCCTGCCGCCTTGAGTAACTTTACCTTTTCTATTATCTCCTCATTTGTAAGCTCATAGGCAGGCACCCTGTTTGCCTTTGCATGATATGCACAGAATGCGCACCCTGCCTCGCAGATGTTGCTGTAGTTTATTATGCGGTCAATAATAAAGCCTGCCTGTTCTTGAGGAAAGATCATCTTACGCCTCAAGTCGCCAAGCCTCCCCAGTTCAATAAGGTCCCAGGAGAAGAGAGTCAGTGCCTCTTCAGGGGTGATGCGTGCACCTGAACAAATATTATATTTTAACGCTTCTTTATTTTGTTTCATGTTGTTCATTATTATTCAAGATACCTGATTTTTACCTTATCTTCAAACAGCCCCATCTCAAACGCCCTGTCATAATAGAAGTTAAGTGCCTGCTTTAATCTCTCTGAAAATTTGAACTGGAGGCATGTCTCATAATAGCCTTTAACATCATAGGCAATATCAGGGTATTTGCGCTGTGCAGCCTCAACCACCCTTCCCACCTCTTTTTCAAGACATTCAATAGAGAGCCTGTATGAGTCGATTACCCTTTTTATCTCGCCGGCATATTTATCAATGGCCTTTTTATTTATGGCAAACAGGGCAAATACAACAGGGTAACCGCTCTTCCTTAACCACAGCTCCCCAAGATCGTATGAGAAGGAGACAGGTGTGATGCTCTTTACCATTGCCTCATTGCCTATCATGAGCACTGCATCAAGGCCATCCATGGAGGGATTTGGTTGTGTAAGCACATATTCAGGGACAACTTTATAATAATTGTTGAGGAGCATCTTTAAGAGCAGAACCGATGTATGGGATGCCCTTGTGAGCCCGACCCGTTTTCCATCAAGCTCCTCAATAGGGAGATTGCTTCTCAAGATAACAGAACCCACATAACCTATGGAGCTGAGGCAGAAATCAGGCAAGAGCACAGACTTTTCCTGTATAAGAGGGTATGTTGCAGCGGATATGGCGCTCATATCGAGCTCACCCTCTCTCATCATTCGGTTAAGTTCATTAGGGTATCTCTGAATGACCTCAATGCCATCTAAGCGTTCATGTTCAAACATGTGGTAATAAAATGGGTAGCAGTTCAAATAGTTTATATAACCAAGTTTCATTATGCCTGGACCCCTGCTTTTCTCTCACCATAACCTGCTGTAGTTCTTACAGGTATCATGCCGGCATCTGTAATCAATCTTTTCAGAAAGCCCTCTGAACCGAAGTCTGGGGTCTTTGCCCCTGCTGCATGGACAACCTTTTCATTATTGTATGTGGCGCCCATCTCATCCGCGCCAAAGTGCAGCATTGTCTGGGCCATCTTTTCGCCAAGGTACATCCAGAGCGCCTTTATATGGGGGATGTTGTGGAGCACTATACGGCTTGCGGCATAAACCCTTATATCATCATAACCTGTTGTTGTGGCTGAGCGGTTAGTTTTTACGGATGTGTTCTCTTTGTGAAATGCAAGCGGTACAAAGGCCTTAAAGCCGTTGGTTTTATCCTGGAGATTTCTTATGCGGAATAGATGATCAACTATATCACGAGGCTGTTCAAGATGATTGTAAAGCATGGTGGCGTTTGTCCTGAGACCGATCCCATGCGCTGTTTCCATAACCTTAAGCCATCTTTTTCCTGATATCTTTTTTGGAGCAATTATGTCCCTTACGTGTTGTGCAAATATCTCGGCGCCTCCGCCCGGTATGGCATCTACACCGGCATCCATCAGCCGCCTGAACACAGTCTCAAGGGGCAGATTATTTAACCTTGCAAAGTAGTCATACTCAACAGCGGTAAAGGCTACAATAAAGATATCAGGCTTTATCCTTTTGATCCTGGTGAGCATCTCTTCAAAATAAGCCATCTTGAGATCAGGGTTTAGCCCGCCAACAATGTGAACCTCATCTATCCCTGAGTTAACTGCCTCTGAAACCCTTTGTTCTATCTCTGTAAATGACAGGGTATAACTCCCCTCCTCTCCCTTGTCCTTTGAAAATGCGCATAAAGGGCATCGCAGCTCGCATATGTTGGTGTAGTTGAGGTTCATGTTTACGCCGTAATAGACATTGCGGCCATGAATCCTCTCTTTGATAAAATTCGCAATCTCGCCAAGATCAAGTATGCTGGTGGTGGCAAGCATCTCCATTGCATCTGCTTCATCGACAGGGATTTGGTTTGTTACCTTTTCTGCGACCTCTTTAAGTTTTTTATCTTTTATGGTGTCTGGTAAATTCATTTTGTATAAATATTTAAATTGCAGAGACAAGACATGCCTTGTCTCTATGGTTATTCTCCCCAGCCCTTAAAAAGCTCCTGCCTTCTACCCAATAGATTTAGTATCTTCCCGACAATAAAATCCACCACATCATCCACCGTCTGCGGTCTTGTGTAAAACCCCGGTATGGGAGGGGCAATAATTGCCCCTGCAAGGGTTATTTTTCTCATGTTTTCTAGGTGGATCAGGTTAAAAGGGGTTTCCCTGGGCACAATAATAGATCTTTTTCTCTCCTTGAGCGCCACGTCGCATGCCCTTGTTATGAGGTTATCTGCATACCCGTTTGCAATGGCAGAAAGAGTCTTCATGGAGCAAGGGGCAACCACTATTGCCTCAAAAGCTGATGTGCCGCTTGCACAGGGGGCATTAAAATCTTTATCATCATACTCCCTGAAATTGGTCAGATCAGCCACATTTCCCCTTTGTTCAAGTATACCGGTTAAAGGTAATCCCTCTGATATGGTGCAGGAGAGTTCATGTTCCATGATCTTAAGGCTCCCTTTTGATGCAACCCCTGTTACTGGTTCACCCCCTTTAAGGAGCTCTTCTATGATCCTTGTACCTATAATAGGCCCGCTTGCCCCGGTTATTCCGACAACAATCATGTCAGCCCCTTTCCCGCTACATTAATATGGATGCCCATGTGCCGGCCAGTAGAAGGGGAGAGATAAGCATGTTGCTTTTAAACAGTCTTGAATACCTCTCACCTAATATGCCTGACCTCCCAAGCATCTGGTGATAGACAAATATAACACCCACAGCCAATATTGCAATCCAGTAGGGCCACCTCATATCGCCTGTGAACCCCGCAAAGAGCATCCCCGCAAATGAGCATGCATAACAGAGCCCGGATAGACTAATTGCATTTTTGACCCCTAGCTTTACCGGCATTGAATGAAGCCCTGCCTCCCGGTCAAAATCCCGATCCTGTATAGAGTAGATGATATCAAGCCCTGCTATCCAGGCCATTATAACAGAACCTAATAGAAACGGGGTAAAGGCGAATGCGCCTGTAACAGCTAGATAACCGCCAACAGGGGCAGCAGCCTCCACAAAACCAAGGTAAAAATGGGATGATGATGAAAACCTCTTCAGGAATGAGTAGGTAAAGAGCAGGAACACCGCAAAAAATGAGAGATAAAAACAGAGCCGGTTAAGCATGTATGATACAGCGATCAGTACAATAGCAGATAGAACCGCAATCAGCCAGACAGTAACAGCAGATGCATCGCCCCTTGGGAGCACCCTCTCTTTTGTCCTTGGGTTTTTTTTATCTATCTCTGCATCTATCACCCTGTTAAATGACATCCCGCTTGTCCTGGCAGCAGCAAGGGCGATTGTAACCAGAATCCACGTCTTAAGCGTTCCCCCTCCGGCAAAGAGGAGGCCCAGGTATGCAAATGGAAGGGTGAAAAGGGTCTGCTCAATAAGTATAAGCTCTGAAAACCTCTTAAAATCCATATTCCTTCCATCGCCTCTCCACAAGCGCCTTAACATCAGGGGTCATGACTATCTCCTCAGGCCACTCCCTGCCCATCCCCTCTTCTCTGGTTTTTCTTGTGGCATCGATGCCCATCTTGCCCCCGAAATTTGCATATGATGCAGAGTGGTCAAGGGCATCAAGCGGCCCCTGTGAAAAGATCAGGTCCCTTCCAGGGTCAACATTGTTGAGGAGCTTCCATAAGACAGTGGCAGAATCCCTTAGATCAATATCATTATCAAAGACCGCAATAAACTTTGTTGAGGATAACTGCCCCAGACCCCACAGGGCGTTTATCACCTTTTTTGCCTGACCTGCATATCTTTTATCTATGCTAACAAGTGCGCAGTTATGAAACACCCCCTCTATGGGAAGTTCTATATCCTTAATCTCAGGCAGGATCATCTTGATAATAGGCAGGAATATTCGCTCTGTGGCCTTTGCCATGTAGCAGTCTTCCATGGGGGGCTTACCCACAATGGTTGCAGGATATACTGCGTCGTTCCTGCATGTGATGCATGTGACATGAAACACCGGGTACATATCAGCAGCAGAGTAAAAGCCTGTATGGTCGCCAAACGGCCCCTCCATCCTCTCTTCATTGGGGTCAACATAGCCCTCTATAACAAAGTCAGACTCTGCCGGCACATAGAGGTCAACCGTCTCACCCTTGACTATATCAACCGGTTTTTCATTTAAAAAACCGGCCAGCATGAGTTCATCAATATCAGGCGGGAGTGGCGCTGATGCCGCATAGGTAACAGCAGGTGAGCCTCCCAGCGCAACTGCCACATCCATCCTTTTACCCATGTTTTTATACTTGTCAAAATGGCGTGTGCCATCCTTGTTGTACTGCCAGTGCATCCCTGTCGTTGCCCTGTCATACTTGTGCATCCGGTACATGCCATAGTTCTGCACCCCTGTTTCCGGGTCCTTTGTTATTACTATAGGGAGTGTAATAAAGGGGCCGCCGTCAGATGGCCAGCATGTGAGTATGGGGAGCAGGTCCAGGAGGTCGGATTGTGAATCAAAACGCCTCTCCTGGCAGGGGCCGCTCTTTACCTTTTTGGGTATGAAATCCGCTATCTCCTTAAGGGTAAGAAGCAACTTTATCTTTTCAAAAAGCCCTGATGGTGGCTGCATCTTAAGGAGGGTCTCTATCCTTTTACCTATAACATCAAGTGAGGCACAGTTTAAGGCCATCTCCATACGCCTGAAACTGCCGAATGCGTTAATGAGCAGGGGAAAGCCGGAATCCTTGACCTTTTCAAACAGGATTGCCGGGCCGCTACTCTTGCTCATTCTGTCAGCAATCTCGGTTATCTCCAGATATGGGTCAACCTCTGCTTTCACCCTCTTCAGCTCGCCCGCTTTTTCAAGGGCTGATATAAATTCCTTCAGGTTTTTAAAGGACATAGGCTCCTCATAAATATGGTTTAAAAATTTTATATAATAAGGTAGATATCAAAGCAAAGGAAAAAACCTGTAATAAAAGGTGGGTATTTGGAGTCTCAGCTACTCATATTTTCTATTATTATAATTGCCCTTTGCCTTTTTTCTGTGATGCTATTTGCATTCAGGATAAAGGGTGAAAGGCTCATATATGATAAGATCAGTAATTATCACCATATCATGGTATATGAAGAGGGCTCTATAAGGACACTCCGTCTTGGTGACGGCTATGATGCAGGGAAACAGTCCCGTATAGACCTTAATGACCCTGATTACCTCCTGCTTGAGTATACGAGGCTTATCTTTGCCGCCCTTTTTGTAAATGATAAACCCTTCCGGGCGCTTATTGTCGGACTTGGGGGCGGGGTGCTTCCCCGGGCGATCAGCCGCTATATACCTGATGCTGAGATCGATGTGGTTGATATAGACCCTGATGTGGTTGAGGTGGCTGAACGGTTTTTTATGTTCACCCCCGGTGAACAGGTCAAGGTACATATTGCTGATGGCAGGTCTTTTATAAGGGAAGCAGCAAAAAACAGGGAGAATATGAAATATGACCTGGTGATCCTGGATGCATTCAACAGCAGCTCGATTCCAAAACACCTGATTACCAGAGAATTTCTCCTGGAACTCTTGCAGGTTCTTGACCCCAAAGGGGTTGTTGCAGCCAATGTGCTTATAGATAACAGCCTTTTCCATTCCATGCTCAAGACCTACAGGAAGGTCTTTAAACGCTGTTATCTCTTTATGGGTAGCATCGCGCAGAATGCGGTCTTTATATCACCAGGCCCGGGTGCGCCAGATGTTGATAAAAAGGGGATAGAAAAGAGGGCGCATGCCCTTCAGGAGCTATATCATTTTACATTCAGCATGCTATCTGTTGCAAGGCAGTTCAGGCCAAGATATGCGCCAGGGATCGCCGCAAAGGTAATTACTGACATTAAGGATTCTTAGTCTTTTCCTTGAACTTTGAATCTTGAATTTTGATTCATTTGGGTTTAGTGTAGACCAGATTTACAGGTCTGATGAAGATTATCCGGTAACCACGCCCGGAGGATTAAGGTTAAAATGCTTCGGGTATAATCTAAAAAGGAGGCAATATAATGAAACTCAAAGGAAAAACCGCACTAGTAACAGGAGGAGGCTCCGGTATCGGAACGGCAATAGCAGGTGGATTGATCAAAGAGGGCGCAAAGGTCTGTATTACAGGCAGAAGCAGGGATAAACTTGAAAAGGTGGCAGCAGGGTTCCCAAAGGATCAGATTGCCATATGTGCAGGGAGCGTAACAAGCCTTGATGATATCCAGAAGATGATGGATACAACCATAAAGCTGGGCGGAAGGATAGATGTACTGGTCAATAATGCAGGAATTGATCCGGGCGGAACAGTTGTAGACCTTGACCCCAAACTGTGGCAGCAGGTAATGGATACCAACCTGACAGGCCCGTTTCTGACCATGAAAAAGGTTATTCCTCACATGATAGCAAACGGCGGCGGTTCCATAATCAACATTGCATCCCTTGGCGGAACAGTGGCCCTGCCGGGCATGGCACCCTACTGCACAACAAAGGCTGGCCTTATCATGCTTACAAAGCAGGTTGCCCTTGATTACGGCCCGCAGAAGATCAGGGTAAATGCAGTATGCCCTGGCGCAACCAGGACAAAGATGCTGGAAGACTCACTTCAGGGGCTGGCAAAGGCGATGAAGACAGACCTGGATGGCGCATTTGCGGTCATGTCAAAGCCTCTTCCATTAAGAAGGGTGGCAATGCCTGAAGAGATGTGCGGCATATGCAACTTCCTGGCAAGCGATGAGTCATCATTTATGACAGCGGCAACCATACTTGTTGACGGCGGCGCCTCTGTTGTTGATGTCTCCGGCGCAGCGCTGAGTAATGTCGGTGTTAACTGGGGTGCGTAATTCAATTTCAAGAAGTAAGAAACAAGAAAATAGATCCCATTAATTACTGTAGAGACAAGGCATGCCTTGTCTCTACGAATTAAGGCATGCCTCTACTATATTGGCAGGCGCCACTGTATGCCAAATATATTAGGCCTCAGGTTATTATTAAGTCATTTTACAATCTAATCCTGCATAATATAACCAATAAAATAATAATTTATGTTCTAAAATTCTGCTAATAGCTCATAATGCTTCCATACTTGACAAAAAGCCCCTATAACAATATTATCTATATCAGGTTATTTTGAAATAAAAACTGTATTGGACATTTTACCGCTGCATAACCCGGTAACATGAATTTTAACAACTTATAAAATGGAGGAATCAGGCATGAATCTACGTAAAATGTTAATTGCAGCCACCTGCCTTGGCATGTTTTTCAGCATAAACATCCCGTCAGGCGTGCTGGCAGCAACCGAAAAGGAGCCCGTAATAACGGTGCTCAACCCCCTTGGCACACCGCCCCCAATCGAAGTAAAACAGATGGCCCCGCGTCTTAAATCCCTGGACGGCAAAACCATCTACTTGATCAATACCGGTTTTCCTAATTCCGGACGTCTTCTGGAAGAGATAGGCAACTGGTTCAAGGCCAATTATCCAAAGACCAACATGGTGATGGCAACGGCAGGGATGTCCAACATTCCCCAGAACGTGATGACGGAGATCAAAGAGAAGGCAGACGCCGTGATCCTCGGGGTGGGTCATTGAAGTGTATGCGCTCCCGGGGCAGTTCGCCTCGCAATCGACTTGGAAGCCAAACTACAAAAACCTTCCGTACCTGTCCTCCTGAGAGAATTTTATGAACAGGAGATAGAGGTAGCCTATAACTACGGCATGCCTGGCATCAGGATTCAGTATATCCCCGGTCCGGTCTGGGGAAAAGACAATGCCCAGCTTAAGGCCCAGATTATTAATGGCAATAATCCCCTTACAGATAAACCGGTCATGAATGAGATTGTAGAAAAATTTACCAAAGCTCTTACCGACAAGGAAAAGAACCCCGGCGAATTGAAACATGATCCGCCGCCGGCTACCTATACCGGTACCCATGCTGAGCTTCAGAAACTTTTTCTTGAAAAAAGATACACCGACTTTATGCCGGTTATTCTCCCAACAAAGGAGCTGGTTGATGAGATGCTGGCTGGCACAAGCCACGATCCTGATGAAGTGCTCGGCCAAATGAATCCCGGATCAGAGGCAGGTGAAAGATGGTCATATACGGTCAAAACCGCTGCCATCAATGCTGTAATGGCGGGCGCCAAACCTGAGTATTTCCCGGTCATCCTTGCTATAGGTTCTACCGGCACACCTGCTGTGAATATTTCCGATAACGGGTTTGCAGCCGGGGCAGTAATCAACGGAAACATTCGCGATGAAATAGGGCTTAACTATGATATAGGCGCTATAGGGCCATTTGCCCATGCAAATACAACCATAGGCCGCGCCTGGAGCCTCCTTTCCATTAATGGCGGGAACTGCGGAAAGATAGGGACAACCTACACAGGCACTGTAGGGAACCCGACGAATGCTATCAATATCATCATTGCTGAAAACGAAGAGCAATCCCCCTGGGAACCTTTTGCTGTCAGAAGGAGCAACGCAGGAGGAGGATTTGCAAGGCCCGGGGCTCCACCACCCGCTAAATATAAAAAAGGCGACAATGTAGTAACGCTTTTAATGGGCTGGGGCCTCCTTTCAGCAGTAAACTGGAAGGCCAATGACTGGACAGAACTTCCGAATTATGCCTTGGCTATCAAGAATATCTTCAATCAGCAGGGGACAATGTTCGGGACATTTGCAGTCTTAGGTCCGAACGTTGCCAATAATATCGCCAGTGCCGGCTATGATACGGCTGAGAAGCTCACCAAGTTTGTTACTGACCCTGGTGAAGCGGCTCCCAAAGCCGCTCCTGGTGGACCTGGCGGACCGGGCGGTTTCAGGATGCCTGCAAATTTCAATGTAGTTGTTACAGGCTCGAACAACAACAACTACTGGATGATAGGCGGTATGGTTCCGGCTGCGTCAGTCAAAATCGATGACTGGAGATAATTTTTAGGGGGCCTTTAAGTCCTAAAATCTGAAGTATAGGGCTTTAATCAAATAACGAGCCGGTAAGTTAAGGGGAAAATTCCCCTGCTTACCGGCCTTTTTTTAACAGCATAGCAAGGTTGCCAGGGGATATCATAAAGGTTTGAATACTATATATGGTTAAATATAGGGTGGCGATTGGCCGCGAGATTAACGAGGTAACTCATCATATCAGGGTATGATATGCCGTGATGCGCGGCAGAGCAGGCCATGCTTGCATCAATATCCAGATCAGGGTTTGGGTTGACATCAAGCACATAAAAAAGGCCACCCTGTTCACGCACATCCAGCCTGGCATAGTCCCTGCAGCCTATTGCATGGTAGGCATTAAGGCATATCTTTTCCAGATTGATAAGCTCTGCCTTATTAAGGGGGGCAGGTATGCGGCTTTCGATCTTATTATAGTGCGGTGATGATGGATCAAATTTGGAATCATATGTGCAAAGACGGTCATGTATGTCGCTAAAGGCTGAGAAATCCATCTCAACCACAGGCATCATCTGAACCTTTCCATTCCCGCACAAAGGGACATGAAACTCCCTACCGTCTATAAAGACCTCAACTATTGCGGGCTGGTGGAAATTATCAAGGATATATTCTATGCGGGTTTCAAGCTCTTTCTGGTTCATTACAACCGCTCCGGGATCAAGGCTTATGCTGCAGTGTTCAAGGGAGGTCTTTACTATTGCAGGGAATAGATTCCAGTCATGAGCTGATGGGTAATCATACAGCTTCCATGCCGGCGTTGGAATATTGAACAATCCAAGCTGCTGTTTTACTCGGGTTTTATCTTCTGCCAGACTAAGGGTCTCCGGCCCTGATCCAGTATATGTGAATCCCATGGATTCAATAATGCGGGCTGCTTTGTGTTCACTGTGATTCAGACTGGGTATGCTTTCACACTGATTGAATATTATCTTTTCTGCCGGGGAAAAAGATGAAAGGAAAGGTTCAAGCCTGCACTCTGTTATCTCAACAACATCTACCGGATGACCAGCGGCATTCAGAGCAGAGGCCATTTGATTGTTGGTTGACTGGGCGGCCTCCCTGTCAGGCCCTTCCCATTCCGGATTTATATTGCATAATAACAGCACCGGCAGATCTTCCGGGGCATGGCAAACGTGCATTTACACCTCTGATTCATCCGCAAGTTGAACTTTGTTAAAATTGGCTTTGGCCCCTAAAGGCGTTTCAGTGATCAAAAACCTGTAACATTGAACATAAGAAAGGATATATTAAATAAATCTTTTCATATCAAGTTTTTTTCTTGAAAAAATCAAAATGGCTTTTCATATAAGGCATGAGTGCGGTCTCTCATGCCCTTTCTGCAGGATTGATAATTAATCTCAAAGAGGCAAAGAGTGTTTTTTCATGCGGGTCATGATCTCTGCATGCCCTTTGATCCCCTTTCCCCTTATCTGCTCAATGCATGCCTTTCTGTTTGAACGGAAAATAAAGGTAAAAATCTTTGATATAATATTATTGAACTTCCCGCACTCATTTACATCCTTAAAATCAACACACTCCGCACATGACCGGTAGTTTCTTTCCCTGCAGCAGGCGCGCAGTTTGCACCAGCCCAACTTAATACTTTCAACACAACCGGGACATTTTCCCCTGAGATATTGCCTGCATGCGCCACAGTAAAGCCCGCAGTATGCCACAAGGTTTTCATTTTCTTTAATTTCCATCATCATTTTCTCCTTTTGATTTTCAGTAGAATGCTCGATCCAGAGCATCTGTTTTGCCAGAGGATAAACTATCCCTGTGACAGCAGTATGTCAGGTTTGAAAAGGTGCAAAAATATTTCCGGGTTTTTGTCCAAAACCTATTTTGTTAAATTTTCAAGGTACATGGATGTATGAAGATGGCGCAGGGCGCAAGGCTCAAGGCGCATGGTAGAATTTGTTTCTTATGTAGAGGCAACCCCCTGCCGGGCTCGACGTAGTTACGCTCTCAGGAACGAAGGCGGCTGGTTGCTCGAAGTCTCTTGCCTCTGCAATCTTCAAAGGGTAGACACTCGGTGCTCCCGCATTACTTTTTTTGGAAGGCAAGGTTTTCCGCTTAACATTTGGAGTCATAGATTTTTATAATCTTTTCAGCCTTTTCCCTGATAATCTCCTTTATATGCTCTGGTTCCAGCACCTCCACATGGTCTCCATAACCTAAAATAAAGGAATATACCCACTCGTCCTCAGGGTAAGAGACCCTCACGATCATGTCGCCGTTTTCCAGTCTCTCTATATGCTCTTCATCAAAAAAGTCCTCAACCTTCACACGCACCTCTGGTGAAAATTTGAGGACAACAGGGGTGGCAGGGAGGTTGTCACCCTCTGTAAAATATTCTTTATATGATGCATCACGTCTTTTAAACGACTGGTCAAGAAGAGATGTATCCTTGATCCTTGATATTCTAAATATACGATAATCATCCCTTGTTCTGCAGAAGGCAAAGAGATACCATTTATAACCTTTCATAATAAGTGTCATGGGCTCGATCACACGTGCCTGCACCTCCCCCTTTGCATTGAGGTACCTTATTTTAACTGGTTTGTTTTCAGCAATTGCCTTTTTAAACAGATCAAGCCTTTCCCTGTACCTGTTGTTTAACCCATAGGGTACAACATCCATGACCATCTGATTAAAAAAGAGCTCAGCCTGGCCGGTCTTTTCTTTGGGCACAAGGTTAGTGATCTTTTCTATTGCAGACTCAACCTCTTTGTGTATGAGCCCGGTATCTATGCCTTTAAGGACAGTAAGTATGGTAAGCATGTCGTTTAAGGTAAGAAGCTGGCGGTCAAGCCTGTAGTTTTCCATGATGCCAAAACCGCCCTCATTGCCGGGGTATGATATCACAGGTATGCCCGCCATATTGATGGCGTCTATATCACGGTAAACCGTCCTCACAGAGACCTCAAACCTTTCAGCAAGCTCCCTTGCGCTGATCCTGTCACGGTTAAGTAACATAACCGTGATGGCAAGCATTCTGTCAATCCGCATTCAACTTCTCCCGCAATTTTGTATGATTATCTTATTTCATGCCTGCTCTGGCAATGACGTATCTGTTGCTATTATCCTCTTTCAGCATTCTTTTTTCATGTATTATGATTTACTTAAAGGAGAAAGGCCAGGAGATTAAACAGCCGGGATATTAAAAGTAACCTTTGTGCCTGAACCTGCTTTACTCTGAATGGTAATAGAGCCCCTGTGTCTTTCAACTATCTCTTTTGCAACAGTAAGCCCCAGACCAATACCAAAATGTCTGGCGCTGAAAAGGGGCTCAAAGACCCGCGTAATGATCTCATCGGGTATGCCTGCGCCTGTGTCTGATACTGATATGAAGAATGAGCCGTCGCCAGTGCCTGATTCAATGATTATTCTCATCACCGCTGGCGCTGCATCCTTTATGGCCTGGTAGCCATTTTTTATCACGTTTGTAATGGCCCTGCTTAGCTGGTCAGGGTCAATATTAAAGATGCGATCACAGTTAAGGGCGTTTATTATCTCTATGTTCTGCGGCAGATCCAGCCCTTCAATTATCTTTTTTAACCATGAGTCTATGTTTACAGGCATTATCCTGAGCTCTTTCATCCGGGTAATATTTATAAATTCGGTAAGGATGCTGTCACATCTTTTTACATTACGTTCCGCAAGGTTCAGGGCCTTTTCCACCCTTTCAGGCTGGCTCCTTTCTATAGCGCTCCTTATTGCAAAAAGAGAGGTGTTTACAGTGCCCAGAGGGTTTCTTACATCATGGGCAATGGTGGCGGCAAGCCTCTCAAGCATCTCAAGTTTTTCAAGGAAGAGGGTATCTTTTTGATTAAACCCCGTAATATTCGGTTGATGGCCCAGGCTGTTATCCGGCATCAAGCACCTCCCTTACCTCGCTGAGCATATTTCTTACATTGTAGGGTTTGCTGATAAACCCCTTTGCCCCGCTCTCCATTGCTGCCTTTGCATCATCCTCAGGTGAGAAACCGCTGGCAATAATCACCTTGAGTTCAGATTTTATCCTGAGCAACTCCTCAAGGCATCTTTTGCCCCCCATGCCCGGCATGATCAGATCAAGTATCACAAGGGAGATCTTATCCATGTTCTTTGAAAAGGTTGAAAGCGCAGATTCGCCATCAGATGCGGTGATTACACTGTATCCGAATTTTTTAAGTATCTGCTCCCCCAGCTCCCTTACAAACGGCTCATCATCAACAATAAGCACTGTTTCTGTGCCCCCTGCTGGAGCAGGCCCCTCCTTTTTATCAACTGCAGCAGGGATCTCCTGCTTTATGGCAGGCAGATAAATGCTGAAGGTTGTGCCCACGCCCGGATTGCTGGTGCATTCTATGTGGCCGTTGTGCTTGGTAACGAGCCCATACACCATGGATAACCCGAGCCCTGTCCCCTTTCCAGGGGCCTTTGTGGTGAAAAAGGGTTCAAAGATCCTTTCCCTCTCCTTTTCTGTCATCCCTTTGCCATTATCTGTCATGGATAGGATTACATAATTTCCAGGGACAAGGCCGTGGTAAGCCCGGCAGTCAGCCTCGGAGAGTATGATATTTTCAGTGCGGATTATTATTTTCCCCTCTTCGCCAATGGCATCCCTTGCGTTTACAGCAAGGTTCATCATGATCTGCTCAATCTGTGATGGGTCTGCATTGATAACATAAAGATTTTTTTCAAGATCGAGTTCAATGTCAATCATCTTGGGGATAGTGCGCTCAAGAAGGTTTCTGACATCGCCTATTTCCCTGTTCAGGTCTATTGGCCTCATCTTGCTTTCAACCTTGCGGCTGAATGCAAGGAGCTGCTGTGTAAGCTCGCTCGCCCTCTGCGCTGCCCTTTCAATGCTGGTAAGTTTTGAATAATCTGGGTTGGTCTCATCCTTGTCCATAAGGAGTATCTGTGTGTAACCCAATATGGCCTGAAGGGAATTATTAAAGTCATGGGATATGCCGCCTGCAAGGGTCCCGATGCTCTCCATCTTCTGTGCCTGCTGAAGATGCTGCTCCATGTTACGTTTTTCCTCTTCAGCCATTTTTCTTTCGGTTATGTCGGTTATTACAGCAAAACAGCCTCTTAGCCTGTTTTCACCATCTATAATGGACTGGGGAGAAACAATGGTTGGGAGCATTGTGCCATCCTTTTTGATCCAGGCAAGCTCAAATGGAGAGATATCGCCCGTGTGACACACATCAATATATCTTGAGTATGCCTTTAGATTGGTTTCATCCAGAAAGTCGGAGGCAAGCCTGCCCAAAAGTTCCGCCTCAGGGTAGCCTGTCATTCGGGTGAATTTCCGGTTTACATAGGTTATAACACCGTTAAGGTCTTCCATGATCAGGCCGTCATTCATGGTCTCAACCAGCAGACGATAACGTTCCTCGCTCTCCCTCAGGCGTGTGTTCATCCGCTCAAGCTCAAGGTTTCTTCTGCTTAAGGCCTCCTGAACCGCTATCTTCTCCTTTTCAAGTTGTAGTTTTTCAAAACACCTGTCCAGTGTCTTTAGAAGCTGGCGGGGATTAAGGGGTTTTCTTAAGTAATCATATGCCCCCTCCTGTATTGCCTCTATGGCGGAATCTGCCTCTACAAAGGCGGTCATTATCACTGTAACAATATTTGGCCGGGCCTCTTTGAAGGTGTTTATGAGGTTAAGCCCGTTTTCATGACCGAGCCTGACATCCAGGAGCACCACATCTGCGCAAAATGATTTTATGGTGTCAACTGCCTCCTGCTGATTATGGGCCGTTCCCACATTATAACCGTATGTTTCAAGGATATCTGTCAGACTTATTACAAAGTCCCTCTCATCATCTACGACCAGTATTTTCCTGATATCATCATTCATTACATTTACCCCTGTATTTCCACATACAGCATTTTCGGCAACTATGAGCAACAGCTAAAATATTCTTTTTAACGAACAGAGATATAAAGAAAAATAGAAT
The DNA here is from genome assembly GCA_964643755.1 of uncultured Desulfatiglans sp. GTDB lineage: Bacteria > Desulfobacterota > DSM-4660 > Desulfatiglandales > HGW-15 > JAAZBV01. The sequence goes on from CAZXUA010000025.1 coordinate 16,122, forward strand.
AATAATAGATAATTAAAGCTTAGTCTAGATAAATTAAATTTCATATCCTTGCAATAGTATATTTATTAACCATATGATGGGGGTAGTATGATTCCTTTGCCTTTCTGAGCCCATCGATACCTAGATCCTGCTCCCTGTTAATAAATTCTGTATCCGGCCAGCCATTTTCTGCAAACAACTGGTTTATGGCGGTATAGAGGCCAGGGATATCCGGGTTGGCCTTTTCTATGTGTATGACCGCAGTATCAGGGTTAAGGAGTTCACCGAGCGAAAATGCCTCCATGCGGCCATTAACCATGATTGCCCCACCCATGTAGTCAAGCTCATTAAAATTGGTTAAGGCCCTTCGAACTGCGTAGTCTTCAGACAGGAGGTTCGGATTTTCCACGCACTCCCTCATCTTGCACCACTCCTCCTGCATGTTTATGAAGCTCTCAACAAGGTCTGTGTCCAGTTTGCGGTACTCATATGTAAAACTCTTTTTGAACTGATTCAGATGGTTTTTTTTTCGGTGGTATTTACGCCCTGAAAGGTTAATAAGGTCAGTTGTCTTATAAACATAGTCACTGTTATCCCTGTCAGGGGTGCATATATAGCGGGTTTTGTCCACATTGCTTAAAAAACCCTCCCCTGCCCTTTTTATTTCAGGTCTGCTGGTTTTTGCCTCAAGATAGGTGAGTATATTATCTAGCGCCTTCTGCTTATCGCCCCTGCCCACAGGCTGAAGACCATATGGAGATGATCCGTCCGGGTTCATGAGGATCAAAAGGATATTATCCTGCTCTGCCCATACGGGGTGATATAGAGAGTGCCACATAAAAAGATTGGTAAATGTAAGTTCGGATATCTCTGGTGGGTCTTCTTTAAAATATCTGTTGAATATTGCCTTGTCCTGTATCTCAACAGGCTTAAAATCAAGAGCCATTATTTCTCTTTTCTCCTATAAAAAATATTAACCGGCCACAAGATGGCCTATGAGCACCTTTATGCCGATACCGATAAGCACAAGCCCTGCGGCTATCTCCATCTTTTTCTCAAAAAAATGTGCGCCCCTGTCACCGATCCAGACGCCGGTAAAGGACATGATAAATGTGATAAGTCCGATAACAATAACCGGCTCCACCACACCGATATTGAGTAGTGCAAAGCTTATACCTGCGGCAAAGGCGTCAATACTTGTTGCGATCGAGAGAGAAAAGAGCACAGCCACATCCATTGGGTTTGTCTTCTTTTCAACCTCCTCGATCTTAAATGCCTCATATATCATCTTGCACCCGATAATAAAGAGCAGGCCGAAAACGATCCAGTGGTCTATCTCACAGATAAATCTCTGGAGTTTTATACCGCCGAGCCACCCCAGAAGAGGCATAATGGCCTGAAATATGCCAAACCATGATGCAATGATCAGGGAGTGTTTAATACGAAGGTCTTTTATTGCGATACCGCTTGCAATCGAGACTGCGAAGGCGTCCATTGCAAGGGCAAGGGCAAGAAGAACTATAGTAAAATGTGTCATCAGATACGGGCACCTGGATTTTATAAATAACGTTATTATAATATGCGGGATTACAATAATTTAAATTTAAATGGAAGACAAGAAGGAAGGGTTATAACTATGGCAAATGAGAGCATAATATTGAACTGCCCCAAATGCGGGGCAAAAAACAGGGTTCCTCAGGCAAAAATAAATGACAGGCCTGTGTGCGGAAAATGCAAATATCCCCTTTCTGGCAGCATATCATCAGGTGTGCCGCTTGATATCACTGATAATTCCTTTGATAATGAGGTGCTTGCCTTTAACGGCCCTGTTCTTGTGGATTGCTGGGCCCCATGGTGCGGCCCGTGCAGAATGCTTTCACCAGTTATTGAGCAGATCGCGAAGGATTACAGGGGGAAACTTAAGGTGGTGAAACTCAATACGGATGAAAACCCGAAGATCGCAATGAAATATAATATCCAGGGAATACCCACCATGCTTTTTTTCAACAGGGGAGAGCAGAAGGACAGGGTGACAGGGGCGCTGCCCAGACAGGAGATAGAAAAAAGGATTGCTAAAATTATTTAATTCCCACGAGTTTTATCAGAAATTTAGCGTCTTATGGTAAAAATCAGGGTAATTACAAAATACATAGTCAGGATTAACCACGGAGCAAGGAGAATGGATATTTTTTTGTTATTGCGGTTTTCGTAGGGGCAGGATTCACTCCTGACCATTTTTAGGTGGGGTATAAAACCCCACCCTACATCGGCAAAAAAGATATTCTCTGTTTTATCGGCACCCCTTATACTGAAGTATATATCATTATATTCAGGCATATGTGCAATAAGTCCAGCCATTTTTTTAGGTAGTTGTCAGCCACAAGGGGAGGAAAATTAAACTAAAGACAAATCTCCGTCTCCTTGTATAGTTGAAGTGACAGACTAAAATTGAACCTCAAAGAGGCAAAGGCAAGCCGGAAACGACGGGCTGGGATGGATTCCTGCGTCGGGCAGACACGCAGGTCTGCCCCTACGAAAAACAAAAATTATTTATTGATATATAATAAAAAATTTTTCTCCGTGCTCCCCGTGTACTCCGTGGTGATAACATTTAACGCCCGGGGTGAATAGCAAAGATGCAGAATTATCCGCCCATCTTTGCAAGGTAGTCATCCAGCAGGGTCTCAAGCCTGAGCTTGTGTTTTGCCTCCTCCTGGCCAAGCACCCTGAATACCTTTATCAGGGCTTCTGCTTCAGCTGTCTCAGCAAGGTCTGTGTAAAATTTCAAGGCCTTTTCCTCACGCTTTATGGCTATACGGAGGATATCATCATATGACATGTCCGGCTCATAGGTAAGCTCAACCATGGCATCACTTATTTTAAGATCAGGGATATTTTTCTCTTTGAAACCCTCAAGACTTTCCTTTTTCTTTGAGATATTTTCAAGCATCTTTACATGGCCGCGCTCTTCAAGGGCAAACTCCCTGAAAAGTTCCCTTGTGCCTGAAAAGGACTCTCTTTCTGATGCCTCCTGATAAAACCTTTCAGCCTCTTTCTCCTTGTTTATTGCATACTCAAATATCTCTTCAATTGTTTTAAAATTCATCTCTTTCTCCTTTAGATTGTAAACCACCCGGGGGCACAGACAGATTCATTATTACAAACGGAAAAAATTATAAAGCATTAGATATCCCCGGTCAATAACAGTTAAAGGGTCGCAGATGAAATAATCTCTCCCTGCCGGCTGATAATCACCTTTGTGAGAGGTATCTTCTTCCCTGCAAGCTCAAGCCCCTTTTGCACAATTAAAGGCAACCCCTGGCAGCAGGGCACCTCCATAACAGGGACTGTAATGCTTTTAATATCCGCGGTATTAAAGATATCCGCAAATTTTTGTACATATTCCTGCTGATTATCAAACTTGGGGCAACCCATAAGCACAACCCTATCCGCTATAAAATCCCTGTGCAGGTTTGGATATGAGAGGGCTGCACAATCCGCCACAACCGAAATATCTGCTCCCTTAAGAAATGGTGCAGTCGGCGGAACAAGCCTTATCTTTACTGGCCAGTGAGTCAGGGCAGCGATGTTGCTTTCCTGACTGATTGGTTCATTTGCCTTTTTACAGCCTGAAACAGCATCAAAGGTTTGAAGTGATGCCGAAGGGCATGCATGGGCTTTAACAGTGTGATCATCCCCTTTTGCTGCATTAAGCATCTCATGAACCGCCTTTTCATCAAACACTTCTGCCTCACGCTCAACTATCTTGAGTGCACCCGTGGGGCAATCCCCCAGGCATGCTCCCAGCCCGTCACAGTATATCTCAGAAACAAGTCTTGCCTTGCCATTAATAATCTTTAATGCCCCTTCTGCGCATGAAACAACACACTGCCCGCATCCATTACAAAGTTCCTCGTCTATCTGTATTATCTTTCTGTTCACCTTCATGATATGTCTCCTCTTAATTAGTTTAGAGGAATTGTATAATGTTCAACTTCCCCTGTCCTTGACCCATGTCAAAAACCTCCTGTTCCCCTGAGCCCTACGCCTTTGGCCATTTTTTCATTCGATGTTTAAAGTTGGAAGTTCATTCTTTTTTTGATTTTTATTCTTTTCCCTTGGAAAGTCACGGGGTTACTGGGAGGTGAACGATGAGCGAAAGAAAAAATCCCAACGAGCCTATCTCAAATTTGGAAATCGGTGCTGTCATTGAGGTGGATGGGACGCACATCGTCGCGGAACTCGACCCAAAGATTACCGAACTCACCCGTGTTTACGGTGGCCTTATCTATCCGATTGGTCAATTCGGTTCGATCATCAAGATCCATTTTGGCGCTAGGCTGATATTTGGTTATGTGGGGCGGATCTGCATGAAATTGGAGTATGAGCGCGAGAAAGGCCTTGCCCCGGAATCGGGTGGAACCGCGCGCATTATTGAGGCTGATCTATTTGGTGAAGGCGAGTGGGCGTTCGACAATGCAGAATGGAAATTAGACTTTGAGCGCGGTGTCACCACCTTTCCTTTGCCGCAACAAAAGGTTTACCTTACGCCTCGCTCCGAGTTGGGTTTCATCTATGGAGAAGGAACCGGCCCGACTATCCTTCTTGGCGAGCATGTTGGCTCGGGTGGAACGTCTTGCTACGCGGAAATGAACGATCTTCTTGGCAAGCACACGGCCATATTGGGTTCTACTGGCGCCGGAAAGTCAGTAACAGTTGCCGCCATTCTTCATTCTATTCTTGATAAAAGGAAGAATACAAACGGCTCAATATGGCATCCTCAAATCGTCGTTCTCGATCCACACAATGAATACGGCACGGCGTTTCCGAACCATGTGAGACTATGCACCGATGAGGGCACGCTTTGTCTGCCGTACTGGCTTTTAAATCTTCAAGAGACAGTCGGCATGCTGATTGGAAAAACAGAATTCGTCGCCACATCCCAAGCCAATATCGTCAAAACCGCCCTCCTATCAGCCCGACGTGATGCCGCACAGACGGCAAACGTCAAAGCCGACGAAATCAATGTCGATTCACCGGTACCTTATACGATAGAACGATTCATTCACCACGTCAAAAACAGCACAGACATGCCAAAGCAGGCGCGCAAGCAAGACTCATGGAATTCGATCCTCAACAAGATTGATGTGTTAAAGAACGATTCACGACTCGCCTTCATGATGAAAGAATTGGACGGCACCGCCGATCCATTGCCCAGTATTGTTAAGCAGTTCATTGGAGACGGTGATCCCATTCGAATCGTGGATTTGTCCGGAGTCCCAAATGAAGCGGCAGGCGCGGCGAGTTCAGCGATAGCCAGAACTTTGTTTTTGGTAAAACTCTGGCAGACTCGGGAGGAGCGAGAAAAGAATCCTGTCCTTCTTGTCTGCGAAGAGGCGCATCGTTATGTGCCTAATCGGGGCGAAGCGCAATACGAGGCCGCGCAGGATGCAACTAGAAGGCTTGCCAAGGAAGGACGCAAATACGGTATCGGCTTAATGCTTGTTTCCCAGCGCCCGAGTGAAGTTGAGGCAACCGTGTTCTCACAGTGCAATTCATGGATCGTCTTGCGCATCACAAATGATTCGGATCGGAGCCATGTGCAAGGGATACTACCTGATTCCCTTGCCGGATTGGCAAAGGTCCTCTCCGGGCTTCGCCGTCGGGAAGCGATCTTTGTTGGACAAGCTGCCGTCCTACCCTCACGAATACTTATTCTGGACCTAGTAAAAGACGGCAAACCTCTTCCTCGATCACAGGACATAGATTTTTATAGGGGTTGGCAATCTGATCCAATTAACGATCAACACTTATCTGATGTGGGGAAACGATGGCGTTTACAAAGCAGACAATTGGCGAATCAAAAAGCCTAACAACCGCATCAACGCGGGCTAGCAATTCCGCTGCGCTCCCTTGCCAGCCGGTTATGCGGAGCGTTGGGCCTCATCTTCATCAATTATTATTGACAAAGTGTAGCCTGATGACTACAATATCGCCATGATAGAAATTCGTAAAACCGATACTTTTTCAAAATGGATTGATGGGTTACAGGATATCCGCGCTCGTGCTCGCATACTTGTCAGGATTGAAAGATTAGCGGCTGGAAATCCTGGAGATGTCAAGCCTGTAGGTGAAGGAGTATCAGAAATGCGGATTGACTACGGACCCGGCTATCGGGTGTATTTTAAAAAGATGGGTCAAAAGGTAGTTGTCCTATTAGCTGGCGGAGACAAAAAGAGTCAGCCCAAGGACATCAAAACCGCCTTACGCCTATCGCGCAATTTATAGGAGTTAATCATGGCAAAAACTAAAACCTCAAAATACGATGTAGCTGAACATCTCCGAACTACCGAAGAAATGGCGGCTTACCTTGAAGCTTGTCTTGACGAGGCAAATGGTGATGCTGCTTTCATTGCTAAAGCCCTGGGCGATATTGCGCGGGCCAAAGGTATGACACAAGTTGCTCGTGATGCTGGGCTTTCCCGTGAAAGCCTTTATAAAGCATTATCCGGGGAACGATCCCCTGGTTTTGATACAATAATTAAGGTTATTGGCGCTCTCGGGCTAAAGTTGCATGCGAAAGTAGCCCAAGCAAATATTTGAGAGGCCCAACCTGTCACTGGTGCGGTTATAAAAAACACACCGCACAGTACTAGGGTTATAAAAGGATATGACTAGATCAGTTTACATAATTTTCTTCATTGTCATTTTCGCATTCATTGGTATCGTCACCAATGCTGATGCCAATGATATTGAAAAAAGGTTTATTGAAGCTGGTCTGATTGATGCAAGGTCTGACCCTGAGTCTTTCTCCTGCTCGTTATTTAGCGCGTTGGCTATAAATTAAGGTCATAATTATGAATGAGGTACAGATAGGTCTTTCTTCTTGGATAATACAAGATGGCAACTATAACGATTTCCGAATAGGTGACCATAGAAAGTTTGCACTAGAATTTTTTCCGGGGGAAGTTAAAAAAGGAAAAAATGGCTATAAAACATTTAAAAGAATAAAGGCCTCTACATTTCATATAAATGCTGAAGTTATATATTGTGATGATGGGCTATGGGTAATCGATTTTGGTTACAAAGCCTACAGAGAACAATCGCCGCCTGAAAATGTTTATACTGGTGAGTGGATTGATACTGAAATCTATCTAGGAATAGATCCTTTTTTTTATTTCGAAGGTATATATAAATCAAAAGAAGTGCCTAATCTATTCTATGAGTGGGAAATCAAAAGAATAGAAATTGAAACAACTCCTTTAATCGAAGTAAAACCTAAATATTTCGAGCGAGATCCTTCGAAAGAAGGATACAAAGATATTGATAAAACAGACGCATGGAATGATGATAATGGCAATGGTCATTACATCTTGCATTGCACAAACAAGAATAGCCAACAAACGCATTAAGGCGGATTTGGCAAAAAGCTCGCCAAACCGCTTATGCTGGGGGTTATGGCAAAAAAACCATGCGATACAACGAGCTCGACATTGAAAGGCTGTATCAGGATAACTTGTCTGCTGCCAAACTGTAAAGAATAATTAGCTTTTTACAATTACTGAATATTGCATTATCTTTATGTTAACATTAGGGAGGAAATAATGTTTGACTCGTATAACACTCTAAATCCAGTATTACTTGCATTTTTAGCTACATTATTTACATGGGGCGTTACAGCATTAGGGGCAGCCCTTGTATTTTTCTTTAAAACTATTAATCAAAAAATACTTAATGCAATGCTCGGTTTTGCCGCAGGAGTTATGATAGCAGCAAGTTTTTGGTCATTACTAAATCCTGCAATTGCTATGGCAGAATCTATGGGTGTGTCTCCTGTTATTCCTGCAATAACAGGTTTTCTTGGTGGTGGATTATTTCTGTTTCTTATTGATCGTTTATTACCTCATCTTCATCTGGGACTTGAGACTAATCAAGTAGAAGGTATAAAAAGTTCTTGGCAACGAAGTACACTTCTTGTAACGGCAATAACTCTCCATAATATCCCGGAAGGGCTAGCGGTAGGGGTTGCTTTTGGAGCAATTGGAATTACAGGATCACCTGCAACGTTTGGGGCCGCGGTAGCACTAGCAATTGGTATCGGCATACAGAATTTTCCAGAGGGAGCTGCAGTTTCAATTCCTCTTCGTAGAGAAGGGATGTCAAGAATTAAAAGCTTTGTTTTTGGCCAGGCCTCTGGGATTGTTGAACCTATCACTGGTGTATTAGGAGCGTTATTAGTAATAACTATTCAACCTATACTTCCGTATGCCTTATCATTTGCTGCGGGCGCAATGATATATGTAGTTATTGAAGAGCTAATTCCAGAAGCACAACAGCATGGAAGTTCTGACTTTTCAACGATTGGTGGAATGATAGGATTTGCATTAATGATGTTGCTTGATGTTGCTTTGGGATAAGAATTCATCTAACAACTGCTTCAACCTGACTCGGCTATGTCACCATTCTTGCTAGTCGTCGCTGCGCTCCTCGGCAAGAATGGAAATGAGGGACCATTAAAAATATAATTTCATTCTAATTTATTATCCTTTGCTGTCTTTTTCCCACGTTGAACCGAAATGCTCACTGCAGCCGGTGTGATATCGAACCGCCTCGCTACATCCACCATTGGTATTCCAAGATCATCCACCACACAATAACATAGCAAATCCCTTTCATGTACTCTGTCCCGGCGTTCTATCCCCATGATCATCACATGGTGTAATAAACCTTGTGTATCTAGTCTGGCTATTCTTGGCATGCGCACACTTTTACTGAAAATCTAACCAATTTTATGTAATTTTAATTTGAATGGCCCCTTATCTGTCCTTGCAGATTTATATAACATAATATAGCCTGAATTTTGTACATTATATCTATTTCGGTTTGAGGCTCCATGTATATAAGGCGTGCAACAATTTTTATATCATAAAACTTTTATAAGAAAGGATTATAAAATGAAAAAATTAATCGTGCTGATTTTGACCATTGCATTCCTGTCTATTTCAAGTTTCGCCACAGCAGGCAATGAAAGCGGCCTGTACATTGGTGGATCTCTGGGTTATTCATCACTGGATGTCGCTATTAACGCGATTGAGGATGAGGATGTGAATTTTGATGATGATGACATGGGTTTCAAGGTGTTTGCCGGTTATAATTTCGGGCTGGTTCCAATGTTTGATTTTGCCATTGAAGGCTCATATGTTGATTTTGGGGGCGCTGCTGCAGATGCCGTACCCGATTTGGATATAGATATTACAGCCTATGATATATTCGGGGTAGCCTGCTACAATATCGGTCCTGTAGGAATATTTGGAAAGGCAGGTCATGTCTGGTGGAAAATGGATTCCAGCCTTTCGGATGTGCTGGATGAATCCTCCGGAAACATGGCATATGGCGTTGGCCTCAAATTTCAATTCAACTCTGTAGCAGTCCGTGCTGAATATGAAAGATTTAAGTTTGATATAGATGATGCTGATGCAGATGTTGACCTGGATTTTGTCTCTTTAGGGTTTTCCTGGACATTTTAAGCTGTACTTCCGGGGCTTTAAAAAATATCCTGATTAAAAGTTTTTTCACCTTAAAATTGACCATGTTATGCTCAGGTGCTATATTGGCCCATCCTATTAACAATAAAGCACATGAGCTGACAGCGGTTTATATAAATGATACCTGTTACAGAATTACTGAATCAGAACAATTTTTTAAAAAATCTCTTTGATGCCATGCCATGCGGTGTCATGGTGCTCGATAAAGAAAGAAGGGTTCAGGCAGTCAATAACATTGTTGAGCGTACATTCGGGATATCACTCTCTGATGTGATGATGAAAAGAGGCGGGGAGGCGCTCAAATGCATACATTCCCTTTCAGACAGCAGGGGGTGCGGTTTCTCGGATGAATGCGGCCAGTGCATGATCAGGAAGACAGCAATTGATGCCCTGGGTGGTAGCAGGATAGAAAAAAACAGGGCAACAGCCCGGTTTTACATTAATGGTATTGAGAGGGATATTGATCTGCTCATAAGCGCTGCACCGCTCGATCATGATGGTGAAAGGCTTGCTATAATCATACTTGAAGACATAACAGAGCTGAATGAATTAAAGAGGCGCCTAAAGGCTGAAACCAGTTTTGCCGGCATCATTGGCAGCAGCGCTGTTATGAACGAGCTTTTCCACACCATAAGGGATCTCGCAGACATAAATGTCCCTGTACTTATACAGGGGGAAAGCGGCACAGGCAAGGAGCTTGTAGCCTCTGCAATACACAATGAAGGAAGCCGGGCGGATAAACCCTTTGTGCCGGTCAACTGTGCGGCCCTTCCAGAGGGCATCCTTGAAAGCGAACTCTTCGGCCATGAAAAGGGGGCATTTACAGGGGCGATAAGGGATAAAAAGGGGCGGTTTGAACTGGCAGACGGGGGCACGCTCTTTCTGGATGAGATAGGCGAACTGCCTAAGACGGTCCAGGCAAAGCTTTTAAGGGTTCTGCAGGAGGGGTGCTTTGAAAGGGTAGGGTCGGAAAAATCTAAAAGGGTGGATGTAAGGATCATAAGCGCCACAAACCGTGACCTGCGGGCAGAGGTAAAAAAGGGCAACTTCAGGCAGGATCTGTTTTACCGACTGGCAGTCGTCCCGGTAATTATCCCCCCGCTTAAAAAACGCAGGGATGATATCCCTGTACTTGCAGAACATTTTCTTCACCTGTTTTCCGATCATGGTCGCACCCACAGGGGCGGTGGCATTTCAGAGGCCGCCCTTAACATTATGATGGATTATCCCTGGCCAGGAAACATAAGGGAGCTACAGAGCGCCATAAGGTTTGCCCTTGTAAAATCAGGCGGAAAGACAATAGGCATCCAACATCTCCCCATTGAGATCATTGAATGGCAGGGCAGCCGCCCATCAAGGGGCCCTGTAAAAAAGCTGGAGCCATCTATAGTTGATGATGCCTTGAAAAGATCCGGGGGCAACAAGGCAAAGGCGGCCAGATTGCTCGGGGTTGGAAGGGCAACCCTCTATAGATTCCTTGTGGATTTCAATAATGTTTCATGATACAATCCTGTCTCAAAAAATAATCTGAGACATTAAAAGATAAACTGTTTTCTAATTATTTTTTCACACTGTTTTGATAAAAGCTTACAGGTTTACTCAGGTCAGCAGGGAACATGCCGTAATTTAAGCATGTTGAGTGATGCCTGATATTTTACGCCTTCTCCTTCAAGGGCTTTCATGCTGCGTCCGGGTATGCTCATGCTTTAACCCCCCGGGGATAAAAAGTGTCTCATGTTTTTTGCCTTTTAAAAACCCATGTTTATTTTATCAGGCTTAAGGGGCTGTAATTCTTTATAATTAAATTTTCTTTTATTATCGCAAGGGCTGGCACAGATATTGATATTAAGAAATTCAAATAAGAATAGAGGGTGCCCTGTATGAAACCATGTGATGAGAGCCTTATAAAGGTATTAGCCCTGGCTGAAGAGATGATCCATCTATCGGATGAAGGTGATACCCTGCGAGAGGATGCCGGATGCGGGGTGCTATATGGTGTTTTAAGGGATTCTGCTTACAGGATCAAAAAGATGGCAGAAAAGGAGCGGGATGCCCACATAAATAAGGGGTGGTTTTAAAAACAGTGTAAATTGACACTGATTAATATATGATTATTATCGTAAAAAAAACAGCTTAACAATATGCTAACATTAACCAATTAAATTAAGAAAAACAGGAGGATAATATGGGAAGTTTAAAGGGAACCAGGACAGAAAAGAATCTTCTTACAGCATTTGCAGGCGAATCACAGGCCAGGAATCGCTATACATTTTTTGCCAGCCAGGCCAAGAAAGATGGTTATGAACAGATGGCCTTTATCTTTGAGGAGACAGCCAGTCAGGAAAAGGAGCATGCAAAAAGGCTCTTTAAATTCCTTGAGGGAGGGGATGTTGAAATAAGCGCTGCCTTTCCGGCTGGTGTAATCGGGAGCACCCTTGATAATCTCATGGCCGCAGCAGCAGGAGAGCATCATGAACACACTGAGATGTATCCTTCATTTGCAAAGATTGCAGATGAAGAGGGGTTCAAGGATATAGCAAAGGTTTTCAGGAACATCGCTGTAGCGGAAAAACAGCATGAAAAAAGATATAATGACCTGGCTGAGAATATCAGGAAAAACAGGGTATTTAAAAGAGACAATGAGACCGTATGGCGCTGCAGAAACTGCGGGTTTATCTATACAGGAGCCCAGGCCCCTGAAGAGTGCCCTGCTTGCGCGCATCCGCAGGCCCATTTTGAACTTTTGGGTGAAAATTATTAATCACATACCTCCTGCTGCCTTCTGACCTTTTAGAGAGGCGGCAGCAAAAAGAGGATACAGTTCTTTTGAAAGGGATAATAAATGGCAGAGCGAGCAGGAATCATAACAATGCATGGAAACCCGCTGACCCTTACTGGCAATGAGTTAAAGGTCGGTGACAGGGCGCCTGAGGCAACCCTTCTTGATAACACTCTTACTCCGGTAAAATTATCATCTTACAGGGGGAAGGTTCTTATAATCTCCTCTGTTCCCTCCATTGATACACCTGTATGCGATATAGAGACAAGAAGGTTTAACAAAGAGGCAGAGGGGCTCGGTAAGGGTGTTGCAATCCTCACAATCAGTATGGATCTACCCTTTGCCCAGAAGAGATGGTGCGGGACAGCAGGCATAGAGAGGGTTATAACCCTGTCAGACCACAGGGATGCATCCTTCGGGACTGCCTACGGGGTGTTGATCAAGGAGCTTCGCCTTCTTGCGAGGGTAGTTTTCGTAATAGACAGGCAGGGTGTTGTAAGATACATCCAGACAGTAAAAGAGGTGTCAAAAGAGCCTGAATATGAAGAGGTTCTTCATGAGGTCAAAAAACTGGTTTAAAACTTCAAACAAAATATAAGGAGGAATTACAATGGTAAAAAAACTGGAGATATACAAGTGTGAGGTGTGCGGGAATATTGTTGAGGTGGTAACTGCCGGTGGCGGCGCCCTGGTATGCTGCGGAAAACCAATGAAACTTTTGGTGGAAAATACGGTTGAGGCCGCAAAAGAGAAACATGTGCCTGTAATAGAAAAGATCAGTGGCGGTTATAAGGTGCGTGTTGGCGCTGTGGCCCATCCTATGGAAGAAAAGCATTACATCGAGTGGATAGAAATCATTGCAGGAGGCAAGGCATACAGGCAGTTCCTGAAACCGGGAGATGCACCGGAGGCAACATTTTTGACCGATGCAAAGGATATCACTGCCAGAGAATACTGTAACCTGCATGGCCTGTGGAAGGCATGATTGAAAAAGATTGAACTTAATCAGGTTTAAACGTAATATCCTTTAGAAACTAAATACAAGAAGGAGCAGCAAAATGGATAAGTATGAATGTACTGTATGCGGATATGTGTATGATCCCAAAGAGGGAGACCCTGATAACGGCATTAAAGCTGGAACATCTTTTGATGACCTGCCTGACGACTGGACCTGCCCTGTATGCGGTGCGTCAAAGGATCAGTTTGAAAAGGTCTAAAGCCTTTTGTTATAATCATCCACAGTCATAGTTAAGGCTGTGGATACTATTCCACCAAAAAGGTAGACTGTGTTATAAGCAACCACACAGAGCCGGATCATTCGGGCGGGCTTCCAGTAGTAATGCAGGCAGTTGGGGAATCAAAGCCCCTTTACTGCTTAAAGATAGCTGAAAGGCTGCCTGATTAAGGGTTTCAATGTCGGAACCGGTAAAAGAGAGATGCCCTGATTGCAATTTTTGTCAGATGTGCAGCGAGACAAAGTGCAGGCTGTGCAGAAATGCAAAGGTCGCAGGATCAAACACCTTACCCCGGTCAGGGTTTACCTTTTTCGAGTATGAAGAGTGGCAGAAAAAAAGGGCAATAAAAAACATACCGGTTATTGATATCAAAAGGGAGGATGACTGATTCAGTGCGATATGTCTAAAAAAATGAAAACCCACATCAAGGAGTTACAACGCAAGGAGTTAAAACTATGAAAAAATGGAAGGGCTCATTATCTGCTATTTTATTTCTCATTCTTTTTTCATGTTGTACCTGCATTTTTTCACAGGAGATAAAGATCAGCGATGAGACTCAGACCTGCCTTGACTGTCATGCGGGTCTTCACCCCGGCATAGTTGAGGATTGGAAAAAAAGCAGCCATGCCCTCACATCCCCTTTCGTTGCCCTTAAGAAACAGGGTATGGATAAGCTTGTTTCAGCAGAGAAAATTCCTGAAACACTTCTTAGCAATGCAGTAGGATGCGCTGAGTGTCACACGATAAATCCCGAAACACATAAAGACAGTTTTGACCATGCGGATTTTAAAGTGCACCCGGTGGTAACCCCTAAAGACTGCGCAGTATGTCACACCACAGAGGCAATGCAGTATGAAAATAACATCATGTCTCATGCATATGGTAACCTTATGAATAATCCGGTTTATACTGACCTGGTAAAATCTATTAACGGTGTACAGACTGTAAACAAGATGACATCCACCATAGCAGCACCTGATGATAGAACAAATGCTGATTCATGTCTGTCATGTCACGGGACAAACCTTAATGTTAAAGGCAACATGACAAGGGAGACCGATCTTGGAGATATGGATTTTCCGGTTATAGAGGGGTGGCCAAACCAGGGTGTTGGCAGGATGAACCCTGACGGGTCAAAGGGGTCATGCACCTCCTGCCATGGAAGACATGGCTTCAGCATGGAGACGGCCAGAAAACCTGAGGCATGCTCGCAGTGTCACAAGGGGCCTGATGTGCCTGCCTACCCTGTGTACAAGGTTAGTAAGCACGGCAGTATCTACGCTTCAAATGAAAAGGATTGGAACTTCAAGGCGGTGCCCTGGACAATAGGAAAAGACTTTTCTGCCCCGACATGCGCTACATGCCATGCAAGCCTTGTAGCTGATACAGATGGTAATATAGTTGCAGAAAGAACCCATCAGATGAATGAAAGGCTCTATAAACGCATATTCGGACTCATATATGCCCACCCGCATCCCCTGACACCCGATACTACTGTAATAAAAAACAGGGCAGGGTTACCTCTTCCAACCGAGCTCACCGGAGAGCCTGTGCAGGGGTTTCTAATAGATAAGGCTGAACAGGATAAGAGAAAAAAGACAATGCAGAATATATGCCTTTCATGCCATTCAACAGGCTGGGTAGATGGGCATTTTGACAAACTTGAAAATACCATACAAACCACCAACAGTATGACCCTGACCGCAACCAGGGTGCTCATGGAGGCATGGGCAAAAGGGGCAGCAAATGGCCTTGATAAAACGGATAGCATATTCAATGAAGGGATAGAGAAGAAATGGATAGAGCAATGGCTCTTTTATGCAAACTCAACAAGGTTTGCATCTGCCATGTCAGGGGCTGATTACGGGGCCTTTGATCATGGGAGGTATTATTTATCCAAAAATATTCAGGATATGATAGAGTGGCTCAAACTAACGGTTAAGGATAAAGACAAAAAGTAATTACCTTTACAAGGGAGGAACAATATGGCGGATCAGAAGAATGTAAAAATCTACACTTTAAGCACATGCAGTCACTGCAGGGCAACCAAGCAGTTTTTAAATGAATGCAAGATCAAATACGATTTCACTGATGTGGATATACTTCAGGGCGAAGAGAGAAAGGCTGTTCTTGATGATATCAGGAAGATAAACCCGAAATGTTCTTTCCCCACCATTATCATAGGAGATAAGGTCATTATCGGATTCAAGGAAGATGAAATAAAGGAGGCCCTTGGATTATGACAAGAGAAGAGCTCTATGAGATGCTGAAAAAGTCACAGGGATCAAAGGGTTATTTTTTCAGCAGTAACAAAGAGAGGGTCATGGAGCTCATGGATGCTTTGCTCCTAAACAAAGAGCGATATGGCTACATGTGCTGCCCGTGCAGGCTCTCATCCGGTGACCGCAAACAGGATTCAGATATAATCTGTCCCTGCGTATACAGAGAAGAGGATCTCAAGGAATTCGGTAGCTGCTACTGCAACCTTTATGTGACAAAGGAGTGGGAGGAAGGCAAGGTGCCCCACGATTATGTCCCGGAAAGAAGACCCCCCGAAAAGATGGGGTTCTAGTCTTCAAGGGCCATTTGCCACAGGGTTATATACTATAATTTTTAGTCATTTTTCCATTTTACACCTGAGACAGAAGTAACAGGGTAATCTTGATTAGACATGTACATAAAATAATCTGGCTGATGTCCCTTTCTCTATTTTTGAGCGCATGCGGGGCTAACCTTAAAAAAAGGGAGTATTTTGAAAATATTAACCTCCTTGGCAGACAGCACCTTGAAACCGCACTTCTCGGGGATAATGAGATACAGATCAGGTACAGGCATGGAGAGATAAACAGCTATCTTTATGCCTCATGGCAAAACCTTAAACATGACATGGACACATATAACCATGGCCTCTCTGAAATCCTCTTTTCAAAAAAACCCATCAAGACACTGAAAAATCCCAGACAGATACCAGTCCTGAAAGGCGATGAATGGCAGGCCCTGCTTAAAAGGGCAATATCGGTTATTGCCCCTTCGGAGCCGGGCATTGGGGTCTCTGCGGTATTAAATTATCAGGAGATGGTGCTTTATCGTGATGCAGATAGGGCCATCCATCTTGATAAATACACTGATACGCCGCCCAGTGTCAGGGTTACAGGTTTGCTAAGAGAGGATCAGATCGCAGCAGAGTTAGCAAGGCAGCTTGATTATGAAGGCGCCAATGGAGCTAAAAGGCAGTTCCTTTTCCGTACAGACAATGTTGACCACGGCGGTATTGCATTTGTGTTTATTGATCTCAATCGTAAACAGACCGTCTTTTTAACAACGCCCTATAACCCTGAGTATTCTCACAGTTCAGGATCAAACCCAGCAATGTATATGGCCCGCTGGTTCTGCAGGTCAGGGCTTTTGACCATACTGAAAAACCCTGCAACCACCATGTACAGGCTCTATTGCAGGCTGAGGCACACTGCAGCAGTGATGCTCACAGGAAGCAGCGGTTCTGATGGGAAAGGATACCTCCCCTACAGCAAAGCAGAAGGCATGGATATCGCGGGGTTTGAAGCCATGCTTGACAGGATGTTCCCCCGGAATAAAAGATTTAAGGGAAATGTGAAATTTCTGATAGACGGGGAGAGCTTTTTTACGAGGTTAATACAATCCCTGAATGATGCAAAAAGATCCATATGGCTCAGGACATATATATTTGATAATGACGATTATGCCCTGAAGATAGCCGATATACTGAAAAGAAGATCCCATGAGATAAAGGTGAGGGTGCTTGCTGACCACATGGGGTGTATGAGTGCGGCAACATCGCTGCCCTCATCACCGGTGCCTGAAGATTTTACCTTCCCATCGGATATCTTTGATTACCTTGAGGAGGGTTCAAAAATAATGGTCAGGGCCACAACCAACCCATGGTTCACAGCAGACCATACCAAAACTATAATAATAGACAGCAATACCGCCTTTATAGGGGGCATGAATATAGGGAGGGAGTACAGGTATGAATGGCATGACCTCATGATGGAAGTGAGGGGGCCGGTTGTGGGCAGGCTTAAAAAGGATTTCAGAAAGGCGTGGTCGCATGCAGGCCCATTTGGTGATATGGCATACCTCTTTTCAGAAACATCCACCTCAAATTATGAACCTGAAAATGAGCCAGAGGAGCTGTATGACATAAGAACCCTCTACACAAAGGCGGGGGCCACACAGATATTTGATGCCCAGCTTGCTGCAATAAGGAATGCCAAAAGATATATATACATACAGAATCCATACTTTACAGAAAACAGGATACTTAACGAACTGATACTTGCAAGGGCAAGGGGCGTGGATGTAAGGGTTATACTGCCATCAACAAGCGATTACGGCTTTATGGACAGCAGCAACATTGTAAAGACAAATATCATGCTGAAAAACGGCATAAGGGTGTATCAGTATCCCCTTATATCACATATCAAGGCCGCCATTTACGATGGCTGGGCATGTCTTGGGAGCGCAAACTTTGATGCCCTTAGCTTAACCCAAGTTCGACAAGGTAAAAAAAGGGTTTTACATAGGCAAGTTATAAGT
>CAZXUA010000026.1:0-11111 GCA_964643755.1 uncultured Desulfatiglans sp.
CCCATGGCATTTTTTACTCTTTTTTTGCCCTGCGCAGGCTTGCCGAAAGGACACGCAAGGCCAAGCCCTGTGCCTCTACCCATCTTTTTTGTTGTGAAAAAAGGGTCAAAGATCTTGTGCTTTGTATCCTCGTCCATCCCAACGCCTGTGTTTGTAACTGAAATCTTCACATAATTGCCAGACGACACGCCTAAAGGTTTCACATAAGTTTCATCAAGAACAATATTTTTAGTTTCAAGATAAAGGTCTCCCCCTCCAGGCATAGACTGCCATGCATTGACATACAGGTTTAACAAAACCTGGTTCATTTGTCCCTGGTCGATTTCAACTGTCCAGATATCCTCCTGGTATTTAGTGTGAATTGTAATCTCCTTCTTTGTCTGCCCAAACATATCCGAGCTTTTTTTCACCAGATCATTCATATCAGTGGGCTTTACCTCATACTTGCCTCCCCTGGCAAAACCAAGCATCTGTTTAGTCAAGTCAGATGCATTCTGGACATATTGCTCTATGTTTTTTAGTTTAGCGTAATGGGGATGAGCAGTATCCATTTCAAGAAGCATAAGTGCTGTATTACCAAGGATACCCATTAATATATTATTGTAATCGTGTGCCAGACCGCCTGCTAGAGTGCCAATAGCCTCTAATTTCTGCACCTGTGCAAGTTTTTCCCTGAGACGCACTGTTTCAGTTATATCCTGATTTACACCATAGGCCCTGATTGTTCTGCCGTTTTCGTCCTTTTGGATAAAAAACCGGATCGCAATGTATCCGACATTGCCATCAGCGTAGATTATTCTTTGTTCGAATTGACGGTTATAGTTGGGGTCATTTGTTTCGCTTGCTTTCCTTCCTTCCTCCGTGAGAAAAGCAATGTCATCCGGATGGATAAATCGCCTATTATACTCGCCTGATGTCATTACATATCCACCAACCTCCTCCGCTGTGGTATGAAATATTTTATAGAAATAGTCATTAAATGTGAAAAGATCACTGGCAACATCATATTCCCATGGGCCTAAATGGGCGATCTCCATGGCGTTAGAGAGTTGAGATTGCAGCTCTTTTTGTTTTGTCTCCGCCTGCCTGCGGGCGGTTATGTTTCGTGTAATCTCTGTAAATCCTGTTACTTTCTCCCCTTCCTGAACAGGACAGAACAGGGTTTCAAAATATTGATTTCTCTCTTTGTCAAAAAATTCTGCCAGGAATTTTTCACCATTTAAAGCCCTGTTCTGCAGTGATTCCCAGTATTCAATTACTGCCTGGTTGCCAGACATTTTATAGGGCTGCATGCCTGGCTTTATTTCAGTGCCTAATAGCGCTTCACCTATTTTCTTATATCTTTCATTAAAGGCCTGGGGTATTGCATTTTGGTCGCATATTACTATAAAGTCATCAGTATTATGCATCAGGGCATTGTAGTATTTTTCAGTCTGTTTTAACTCACTTATCTCTTTA
Organism: uncultured Desulfatiglans sp.; assembly: GCA_964643755.1. Classification (GTDB taxonomy): domain Bacteria; phylum Desulfobacterota; class DSM-4660; order Desulfatiglandales; family HGW-15; genus JAAZBV01. The sequence continues at coordinate 1,459 of CAZXUA010000026.1, forward strand.
AGAAGTTTTCTTTCTGTTTCTTCCCGGGTTTTAAGGAGTTTTGCCAATTCTTTGATTTTTTGTTCCAGTTCTTCGTAGGTGGGTTTTGCATCCATTTTTTTTAATAGCCTCAATAAAACAATATTTTCAGGTTGTAATATCTGCCTGAGATTGGCCAAGAAGATATGACACTGATGACTCAAAAATAACATACTGTTAATAAAAATCAATGTATTATATGATTTTTTCTGAAAAACTGTTTATTGCAATGCCATTTGGATCAGGCTATTCTCATGACTTTTTTATTATTGGCAGGAAATAGTTTTTATGGATTTCATCCTCTCCTCAGTGCTCTCTGTGGTGAATCCTGTTTTATGATTTTCCATCTTACTTATTAAACCCTCCTCACTGCTCCCATCCCTTCAGGCAGCCATTTTTTAAGGATATCAACCAGCATGGTCGGGGAGACAGGTTTGGTGAGATAATCATCTACACCCGCTTCAAGACATCTTTCTTTTTCTTCAGGCACCGAATAGGCGGTAAGGGCAATAATAGGGATGTGGGAAGATGGCCCCTGCCTTCTATCTTCTGGCTCCTCTCTACTCCCTTCTATCCCCTGCTTTCTAATAATTCTTGTTGCCTCAAGCCCGTCCATTTCAGGCATCTGCATATCCATGAGCACCAGATCAAATGGCTCTCTCTCAAGTGTCTCAACGGCTTCCCGCCCGTTTGACACTGCATGAGCGTAAAAGCCCAGCTTTTTAAGTATAAGCATAATCAATTGCTGACTGCTAGGGTTATCCTCAGCAAGAAGTATACGCGCACTGATCCCGGATATATCATGAATTGGACTCTCTGTTACATCAGCCTCCATCTCAACCGTATCAGGCTTGAATTGCATGATCCTGTTTCGCCCGCCCTCCTTTGCCTGATAGAGGGCAGCGTCCGCCGCCTTTAAGAGCAGATCGCTCTCCTCTGGTTTATAATTTTCTCCATATGTCGCACTCCCGACACTGATTGTCACAACGGGGGCTGTTCCGGATTTTTCATGCGGAATAGAAATGGCCTCCACTGCGGCCTTAAATTTTCTGGATGCTGTTAATGCCCCTGCGGAGGAGGTTCCCGGCAACACCGCTATGAACTCCTCTCCTCCATACCGTGCAACAAGGTCAGCAGGCCTTGAAACCTGCGATAGAATGGCGCGCGCTACACGCCTCAGGCATTCATCGCCAGCCCCGTGTCCGTAATAGTCATTGTACTGTTTGAAATGGTCAATATCCATCATCACAATTGAAACCATTTTGGATTCCCTTTGTGCATAGCCCCATGCCCTTGCAAAGTAATCATCAAAAAAACGCCTGTTTGGCATATCTGTGAGGCTGTCGACCATTGAAAGGCGCTCAAGCTGGTCTGTCTTGATCTTAAGGCTCATGTGGTTCCGTACCCTTGCCCTCACAATGGCAGGCCTTATGGGTTTGGTAATGAAATCCACTGCCCCCAGGTTTAATCCCTTTTCCTCGTCCGCATCCTCATTCATTGCAGTAATAAAGATAACTGGTATACCCCTTGTCCGGTCATTCTCCTGAAGCCTCCTTAAAACCTCGTATCCATCCACGTCAGGCATACGGATATCCAGAAGTATCAGGCCTGGCTGAGGGTCACTTTCTGCGATTTCAAGTGCCCTGATACCCCCAGTAGCGACCTTTATATTATAGTCATCCCTGAAGAGGTTTGAAAGGGTTTGAATAATTAACGGCTGATCATCAACTATAAGCAATGTTGATCTTTGATTCTGCTGTCTTTCATAATCGAGCTTATTCACTTTTTATTTCTCCCAGTATTTCTTCAATCAATTTTTCTGCGTTATCCATATCATAATTCTCCACAAACCTTCGAAGCTCCCCTGCGGCTTCACTACTCACCCTGTTACCCACATGGTGAACAGCCCTGTTCAGCAGATGATCCTCAACTATCTCGCTGTTGCGGAGCAGGACAAGCAGTTCATTCAATATTTCCAGCCCTTCATGCTCATCTATTTCTTCAACATCTTCTTTATCAGGTTCCTGCTCTATATTCATTCCTATCTGTTCACGGGCTGACCATATAGCCTGCTTCAGATTTTCAGCCATATCCTGTGTGGGCCTTGCGCCTGATCTGCAGACCTTATCGATCTTTTCAGCGATCATTGCCACCCGTGTTGCGCCGACTGTGCCGGCTATCCCTTTTAATGCATGGGCAAGCTGCTGTATCTCGGCAGGTTTCAGGGTTGGCATATTATCGGCCATATGTATAAAATTATCCGACAACTGCCTGTCAAAACCTCTGAGCAGCTTCCTGTAAAAGAGAGGGTCTCCCTGAGAAGCTGATTTCCCCTGCTTCAGGTCAAAATCATCCATAATTGGAAAGGATTTATTCGATTCAGCAGTCATGGAATAGTGATCACCCGCACCTGCATTGCTCTCAAGATATTCACCCATCACTCTATAGAGTACCTGTTCATCAATTGGTTTGGATAGATGCCTGTCCACACCGGCTGATGCTGCCCTCTCTCGGTCACCCTCCATAACTGCGGCTGTTAATGCAATTATCGGGGTATGGAATAATAGGCCTCCAGACATGGAGGGATTTTCCCTGACGGCCATTTCCTGTTCCATTTTTCTGATCCGTTTTGTGGCCTCAAAGCCGTCCATCTCAGGCATCTGAAGGTCCATGAGGATGATATCAACATTTTGTCTTTCCAAAATCTCAAGCGCCTCCAGACCGTTTTGCGCTGTGATCACCTTTGCGCCGGTCTTTTCAACAAGCCTTGTTGCTACAAGCTGATTAAGTTCATTATCCTCAACTAACAGAACCGTATAACCGGCAAAGGATGGGATTGCAGGCACTTTGGCGTGCCGGCTAATGCCTTTTTTAACCCCTCCTGATACCTCCACAATAGCATTATATAGATCCGAGGCGGTAAATGGCTTGCTTAAAAACCCCTGAAAAAGGAGGCCATTATCAGGGAGTTCATCCCTGTTATAGGCGCTTATAATAAATACCGGGGTCTCTGGCCCTTTAAGCACTCCACTTTCATGCAACTCCCTGATGCGTCTGATAGCTGAGATACCATCAAGCTCACCTGGCATCTTCCAGTCCATAAGGATAAAATCATATGGTTTGCCCTTTTTATGCGCCTGCACAACACAATCCACAGCCTCAACCCCGCTTGAAGCCTCGTCAATAAGGCCATGCCAGCTGGTAATAATGTTGCGCAGTACAGCCCTTGCTGTATCCTGATCATCAACTACAAGAAAAGAGATGTTATCAGCCAGCATTTGAGGCCGATCCACAACCCCTGTATCCATTGAAGCAACAGGCATCTCAATCTCAAAGAAGAACCTGCTGCCTTTACCCGGAACGGATGTTACCATCAGCTTTCCATCCATGAGCTCCACGATCCGCCTGCTTATAACAAGCCCCAGTCCTGTGCCGCCATACCTTCGGGTAGTGGATGAGTCTGCCTGCGAAAAGGGCTGAAATAATTTTGAGAGCAGCTCTTCCTTAATGCCTATACCGCTATCCTCCACAGAAAAACAAATCCGGCATAATTTCTGACTCTCATCTTCCTGAGGGCTGAAACCTGAAACCTGAGACCTGAGACCTGAAACCTGAGGGCCCTTATCTTCAACCTTGAGCTTTGAGCTTTGAGCTTTGAGCTTGTCTTCTTTCCTGCCTATCTTAAGCATCACATGGCCTGATGCGGTAAACTTAAGAGCATTGCTCATAAGGTTTGCAAGAACCTGACCAAGCCTTAATGAATCGCCCACCACCTCGCGGGGCAGATCAGGGTCAGCATCAAGCACAAGTTCTATGCCCTTATCATGGGCTATGCTGACAAAAAGTGTCTTCAACTGGTCAAGGAGATCCTTTATTGCAAATGGTTTGTGTTCAAGCTCAAGCTTTCCTGCCTCTATCTTTGAAAAATCGAGTATATCATTGATGATCCCAAGCAGCATGCGCGATGAGCCCTTTATTTTGTTCAGATAATCATGTTGCATTGCATTCAGGGGTGTATCCTCCATAAGCCTGCTCAGGCTGATCACCGCATTCATGGGTGTGCGTATCTCATGACTCATGTTTGCTAAAAATTCGCTTTTAGCGCGATTTGCGGCCTCTGCCTCATCCCTGGCCTGTCTTATCAGCATCTCCGCCTGTTTGCGTTCGGTTATCTCCTGAACAACACCTGTGGAACGGACAGGCTGACCATTGTCATCAAACTCCGCGTAGCTGTGAAGAGAGACCCATTTTACCCTTCCATCAGGCATGAGCAGGCGATGTTCAATTGTATAGGGCTTTCTGTCGAAAAGGGACTGCTGCCATGACCTATCCACCATCTGCCGGTCTTCAGGATGAATTGTGTCAAGAAATGCTTCATAGGATTTTTCTATCTTGTCAGGTGTCACCTCAAAGATATTTGTAACATAATCTGTCCATTCCAGTCTCTTTTCAGCATGATAAAAATCCCATCGCCCCATTTTTGCGATATTGTGAGCCTCTTTCAACTCAGCCTCGCTTTTACGGAGGGCATCCTGCATGCGCTTCCATGTAATTATGTCCCATACTACATCAGCGAGATAATTTACTGTTTCAAGGTCTTTTTCCGTATAATCGGCGGGCTTATTGCCTATGCCCAGGATAGCGACAACATTATCTTCTTTTATAACAGGCACAACAATCTCCCTGATAACAGGGGCATGGCCTTCTGGCAACCCCTTACGGTGAGAAAGTGCGTTGTAATCATTATGTATTACAGGGCGTCTTTCACGCACACAATCCACCCATACGCCTGCCTGGTCAATGCTGTAATGCAGCCCCTTTCCTTCGGCCCTGCAGAACTCCTTCACAGTGCGTGTAGACCATGCCTGGAGGGAGAGGGTTTTCTGGTCTTTTTCAACAAAGTGATAAAACCCGATAGGGCTGTCAGTTAACTCCCCGACCTCATCAAGCACCTTTACAAGCAGCTCTTCTACAGAATGGTCCTGTGAAAATTCCCAGAGGGTAAGCCTGATTTTTAAAAGCCTTTCTGTCCTTTTATGATCTGTGATGTCGCGGGCAGCAGCATAAATCAGTTTTCCGGCTGGATGAGAGCGCCATTCGATAAACCTGTAGGAGCCATCTTTGCAACGGTATCGATTAACAAAATTAAGGACCTCTTCTCCTTTGCCCAATTGGCTCATAGCATCCAGGGTGGCCTGAATATCATCCGGATGAACAAAGTCCAGAAACTTCATGCCATTGAGTTCAGAGGTTGAATAACCAAGAATAGAGCTCCATGCCTCATTTGTCTTGATAAAATAGCCTTCAATGTCTGCAATGCACAGCAAATCAAGATTTACAGTAAAGAATCTTTTCAGTTCATCCTCTGCCTGAACACGTTCAGTAATATCTATAAAGAATACAGCAAACTGGTCTTTTTTTGGCGAAAATGCGAAGGTTTCAAAATGTTTACCAAGCTGCTTAGAATAATTCTGAAAATAGACAGGTTCACCGGTTTGAACGACCTTTCCGAAGGTTTCAATCCAGTATGATTCGGTATCGGGCAGCACCTCCCTGACTGTGCGGCCTAAAAACTGCTCAGCGCTGCTATTTGTCAGCCTCTCAAACATAGGATTAACTTCAAGAAAACGATAATCAACCGGTTTCCCCTCTTCATCATAAATCATCTCATGAAGGGCAAAGCCGGCATTCATGTTTTCAAACAGCATACGGTATTTCAACTCGCTTTGCCGCAGCTCTTCATGTCTGCTAAACCCCTCTGTAACATCGTGGAATACAAGAACTGCCCCTATTACTGTACCTGAAAGATCTCTAACAGGGGAGCAACTGGCTGCAACCTGATGTAACGAACCATCCTTCGCTATGAGCGCTGTGTGATTTGCCTTGTCTATACAAACCCCTTCTCTGATAGCCTTTTTTACCGGTATCTCAGCAGTTTCGTCTGTCCGCTCATTAATAATATAAAAAATATCTTCGACAGGCCGGCCCACTGCTTCAAGGCCGGACCATCCCGTGAGGCGCTCAGCAGCGAGATTGATGGTCGTCACCCTTCCTGCGCTGTCACAGGCTATAACGCCATCCTCTATTGAATGCAGAGTTGCCGAGAGCTGCTCTTCGCTTAACCGAAGGGCTGTTGTACTTTCGTTAACCACCCTTTCAAGTACACTCCTCCTGCGCAGAAGCATCAAGAGAATAATAGCCAGAGCAATGATAATCAGTAATACTGCAATGAGAAGGTTAATCCGCGTTCGTGCTACGCAATTTATAAATAGGGAATCTACAAATGTGCTGAACCCTTCATGGGCTATTCTTATACTGTTTTTATAAAAAACTACCATAAACACCTTTTAAATATCTAATCCTCTTCTTCCATGACGGTTATAAATATCTCATAAGGAGGTCTATCTGTGGAAATTACCCTTATTCTTCTCAGTATTCCCATACCTTCCATGTCTGGCATCTTAATATCCGAAAAAATGATATCAGGGTGTGCGGCCCATTTCACAATTTTAAGGGCATTAATACCGTTTGTGGGGATTTTCAGGGCATAGTTATCCTTGAAAAGGCCTGATGATGCATGGATATTTACCGGCTGGTCATCAAGGATCAGGATTCTTCTGCATGTTGATTCGCCTTTTCCCTGGCTGTTCGGTTTGTGCATTTTACACTCCGGGTAACTTTTATATATATTCAGACATATTGAGACATCTGTAATACAATAAGGCAAAATCAATATTGAATTGTGCAATTAACATGCCATCTTGGAGTGGAAATTCAGCAGGGGCTTTCCTGTATATCCTAACCCGGAATGGATAACCTGAAGTTTATTTGAAGTATTATGATCCGCCTCGCCACCGGTCAATTGAAAAGCAGGAGGCGGATCTGTTTAATCAGTAAGTTTTAGAATGGCCATTAATCATAATCAACAGGCGCATCAGGCAGCCCACATGAGCCGTCTGCACAGAGGCCGCCTGAGTTAGCACGCCATCTATCTATTGATGAGCTTGTTACATAGGCAAAGTCGCATGCCTTGAAAAATGGCCCGGTTTCACCTCCTGTAACGATAATATTGATTCTACCCGGGTCATAATAGGGTTTAATAACCGCATCAGAAGGGAGCCTTTTCCAGGAGGCGTATGGTTCTATGCCCTGCTCAGCAAGCGGGCCTGTCAGAAAATCGACATAGTCGGTCCGCCAGAAACGGTCTGCTGTCATCTTGACTGTCTTGGATAGTGCCCTGCTGAAATCCTCCTTTGTAGCGTATCCTTCTGATTCCTTAATAATTTTTGCTGCTGAGGGGTCAATGATTAAAGTAGCCGAGGCGTTGTAGGCGGAAAAGGCGGACAGGAGTATTGCAGCCTCCTCTGCGTGTCTCCTGAAGGCTGCCCCTCCCATGCTGTGGCTCATTGTCCAGCCGCGGAATATGCTCACAACACTCTCATCAGGCGTAAACCCCTTCTGCACATGGAATGGCTGCCACACACTCCTCTCTTCATTCTCTGCAATGCAGAGATTATTGTAGGCTATGGTATTCCCCTGTGATGACCATAATGTGCCCTTTTTCCTGTTCCCGCCTGTTACATGGCCCAACAGTGTCCATGCCCTGCCTATGGTGGAGTTTGCGATATTAACAGGGCTGAATGCGCCAATGGAGGAATTCATCCCGATCTCATTACGTATGGGGCCGTTTACCACTATCATGGCCGCAAAGGGTGTGGTTGACCCCATTATGGCCCGCTCTCCTGTAGCTGCAATTGCAAGGATTACGGGTAAAAATTCAGGCCTTGCCCCTGCCATTACAGCAACTATTGCCACATCCAGAACCGTGACCTTTACGGGGTTATAGGGGTTTGGTTCCGCAACAATATCATCAGGGGAAGCTGATGTGCCTTTGAGCATCTGCTGCACACGCTCCTGTGAAGGGAGGATTATCGGGAGGCCGTCGGTCCATCCCCTCTCATAAAAGAGGCGCTGGAGGTTATCTTCTGTATCAGGGGCAAGAAAACCTTTTGAGCCATCACCCTGCGCATTTTTATGCTCAACCCTTTTTTTAGCGGGTTTGGTAAGCGCATCAATGATCTCGTCAGATACAACCCTGCCTGTTTCAGGGTTCTTGCCAGTGATATATCCCATAAGCGCATCATCATGGGCTCCCACAACCGGGTGCTGTGTGTAAATAAACGGGGTGTCACCGCCAAAGCCCCCTTCGGCTGCCTCTTTAAAGGCAATGGTTGATATGGGAGCAGTGGGTATCCCCATTGCTTCAAGCTCCCTGCATCCGGAGGCGACCCCTCCGACACAGCCGGGTCACCCGGCAACGCCAAGTATTGCTGCATCCCCCTTTTCCTTTATCTCTTTGTACAGCTCAGGTGCGTTGCCGTTAAACGGTATGCCCGGTTTTCTTCTGCGCACTGTCTTGACTTCAGGCATCTTTTTGGCAAACCACTTCTGAAGCTGTATCATGAACCTGGCGCTCCCGCCAAAACCTGTATCAACAAGATATACGGTTTTATTATCAAGAGAGGTTGGACGCTCTGCCATTGTGTATTCGGATTTCGCCAGAAATGCGGTTTCAGGCAGCCCTCCTACACGGTTGATCTCCGGGTTAATAACATCTGCAATCAGGTTGTTTGCCATTTTATGCCTCCATGTTTCTGTTTAAAGTAAACAGAGGGTGTATTTATTCCATTGGTTGATAATACATTATGTCATAAATTCAGTACATGAAAAATTAGTCATTTTTATTCACCATGGAGTACACGGAGAGCATGGAGTAAAAAATAAAAGATAAAATCTCGGTGTCCTCTGTGACCTCCGTGGTGAAAATATTTTTTCCTAAAATGTATACTTACAAAAAATAGTGTATTATTGATTTATTTACAGATCAAATTATTTGTGCAATATATTTGGGATGGCGCAAGGCGCAGGGTTCAAGGCTCAAGTTTTATAAAATCTCTTACCTCAAAAGGGGCAATCATGTACACAAGAGAATATCTTAAAGGATTTGTAGACAAATATATGAAGGCACTGGAAAAAAGGGATTTTAAAGGGCTTCCAGTATCTGCCGCATACAAATACTCTGAAAACTGTGAGCTTCTAAGGCTTGGTGATGGGATCATCACAAGCAGGGTAAAGGAAAAGATCAGACTTGAGATATACGATGTTAAGACCGGTCAGACGGCCATTCAATCTGTTCTTGATGATGGTAAAAGGCTCATCATGTTTTTCCTGCGGCTAAAGATCGCTGACGATAAAATAACAGAAATAGAGACACTGGTGAACATCGGCGCAAAGGGGGTGCCCATACCTTTTGACCCTGCCAATATAAAAGAAATTTCAGGACACTGGCGAAGGTCTATCAGGCCTGCGGAGCGTGATTCAAGGTTTAAACTCATGGATGTGGCAGACGGCTACTGGCGCGCAATGGAGACCGAGGGGACTGCCGATTATGTAAGGCCTGCCATAATGCCTGATGTGGAGAGGTATGAAAACGGCATGCACACCACAAATGAGGTTATGCCTGACTTGTCAGAGATGTTTGGTACTGATGGCCCGGTATTTATACCTGCTTACCCATTCCCTGATAACAGCCCCCACACAGCCCTTCAGGATTTTGATCACGGGGTGTGGAGGGG
>CAZXUA010000026.1:11121-34000 GCA_964643755.1 uncultured Desulfatiglans sp.
ACAGGCGATATCCTGTTATTGATGAAGAGAGGGGCATAATCGTAAGCCTCGCAAGGTTTGCAGGTAAAGAGGATCAATCGAATAATCCTGATGCAGGGGCTGCCCCATATGTGGCGGAATTTTTTGCTGTGACAAGGGGCTGGATAAGGGAGGTGCATGTTGTTATTGCGCCGGTAAAGCCGTGTGTGCCAACACCATGGCCTATTGATGTATGGTAGGAAGAAGGGGGCAAGGATTCATGGGTTCGAGGGTTCAAGTGTGCTTTTTTCATTTGTTTTTCATCGACCCCTTGACCCCTTTCTTTAATTAGGAGACTAGTAAATGACATATAATAGGGATTATGATTCATCAGAACAGACAGGAAAAAAGAGTGATGCCCCAAAGACGCGCTCATTCTTTTTAACCTCGCTGCCATACTTTGTTCTTGCCCATGCGACGCATCATATTTTAACTGCACTGCCTCAACCGATGCTTCCATATATGAAAAAGGAATTTAACCTGAATTATACTGAGGCAGCCACCATAACCTCTGCCTTTTCTATTTCAGGAGGGCTTTCCCAGATGCCTGTCGGTCTCCTTGCAGATAAAATGGGGCCAACAATCCTTATTACAATGGGAATACTGGGTGTCGGTATTGGCGGATTTTTAGTGGGATTTTCTACCAGTTATTACACGCTCCTGGCGGCGCTCATCTTTATGGGGCTCATGTCCGGTGGCTATCATCCGGCATCAACCCCTCTTATATCCATCTCTGTGCCGGTTCAACAGAGAGGTCGCGCGCTTGGGGTTCATTTGATTGGGGGGAATTTTTCTTTTTTTGTAGCGCCTATGATTGCTGCCCTTATAGCAGGGGTATGGGGCTGGAGAAGCGTTTATATCATACTGGCAATACCAACGAGTATAGTCGGTATTTTCTTTTATTTATACCTTAATAAGAAATATGGAAAGGCCCACATTGATGCAATGAAGCGAAAACAGAGCGAAGAACATCCTCCACAACCAGGACATAAACGACGCTTGTGGGCCTTCCTTGCAATGATGGTTCTGGGTGGCGGGGCAGCCGCCTCGGTTCACCCTTTTCTTTCAGTATATATGGTGGATGTCCTTGGAGCATCCAATGAAGTGGCAGCTGCATCAATGTCTATTATATTCTCTTCCGGGATATGGGCCGGGCCTATTGGAGGCTATTTTTCAGATAAATTTGGAAGCGCCAAGGTTATTATCGTTACAGATATCCTGAGCGGACTAATGATATTTGCATTAAAGGAAGCGGGTTACGGTTGGGGATTATGGAGTGTCCTTTGGATAATAGGTGTAATACATGCGCTTCGTTTCCCTGTCGCTGAGGCTTTTATAATCAGTCAGACAGAAGCCAAATACCGTTCTACAGTCTATGGAATATATTATTCAACCATGCAGTATACAGGAGCCATATTTGCCCCGATCATGGGCTTTTTTATTAGGAACTATGGTTTCCATGCCATGTTCACCTTCTCAGCCTATGCGGTTACTGCGGTAGCAATAATCACAGCATTTTTTATATATGATGCGAAGGACTAAAAAAATTAGGTTTAAGGTATGTGGTTTAAGGTCTACTGTATAAACCTTAAACCCTGAATTTTGAATCTTGAATTTTAAATATTGAATATCGTTTATAGGCGCAAAAGCATAACCTACTGTATTCCAAGGATCTGCACCTCCATAGGTTTTAATTGGACATATAATCTGGATGAAATACCTGAACCTGAAAACTGCCCGTTATCCCAGAAATTATAGAGGCCGGATTCCAGTTCGCATGTACCCGCTGTGCCCCTGTTACTGTAAAGAACAGAAAAATGAGGTTCAAACCGGTTAATATCCGGATCAACAATTACAAAACCGTAAAAATCTTTTATGGTGTTTGTATTTGCTATAACGACAATCTCCCTGTTATAGATGATCCGTGAAAAGGCCAATATACCACCCGTCCCTGTTGAATGACCGAAGTCTGTACCATTCCCTGAGACCGGTCTGAAATAGAGCCGCCCGTATTTTAAAGCAGGCGTTATATTTCTTAAATGAGCAATCTTTCTGATCTCCTGGTAAAAAAATGAGCCCCGGTCAAAGGCATCAGGTTTGCCCCACAGGGCCTCTCTTACCGACTCCAGTGTCCCGAGATCTTCCTTGCCATCGTCAGATTTTGTGCCATCCAGCCCCTGTTCTGTTCCATAATAAATGCACGGGATACCCTGAAGCGTGAATAGAATAGCTAACCCCAGGGTAATCTGATCTCTATTGCTGAAAGGGTGGTTAAATCTCTCCTTTTTGTCATGATTATCTAAAAAGGTGACAAAAAATCTGCCTGCTTCACCATGAGAACTGATTAATTCCTGTTCCTTTTTTTTCCTGTTCTCAAATATATGCCGGATCTGTTCAACTCCTTCATTGCCGAGCGACTTAGCAACTGAGGGGAGTTTATAATGAAGAGGAAAATCAAGCGCCGCATCTATGCCAAACCCCTCTTTGCTTGTGCCATTGCGACCAACGAATTTTGCTATTGTATCTTCATTGTCATAGATCTCACCAAAGGTAAAAAAATTGGCCTTGCCGATACTCATTGCAAACTCCCGCATGGCATTGCCAAAGGTCTGGATGATATCAGGATGTACATACTTGACTGTATCGATCCTGAAGCCGTCGAAATCAAATTTAGCAGTCAAGTACGCATAGGATTGGACAAGAATGGATAGAACCGGACGGGGGCCGAATTTCCTTCTAATATTCTCCTGACCCTGAACAGTTGCGTCATATTCCATAACCAGTTGACGCATGGTTTCAAAATCGCCTTTAACAAAATCATATCCGGGATTATCAGTTACCTTTGATCCCCGTCTTCTGAAAAACAGGTGATTGCAAAGCTCTTCAGGGTATACGGCATCATCATCAGAGAGCAAATGTCTGTCAGGTATTGTGTTTCTCCAGTCATTTCGAGGAAAGCCATATCCGTTCAGCCACTCTACCTCCTTTTCGCCCCCGGGCAAACCATTTATTATTGAAGAGTCACTGAACCGGTCTTTGGTGCCTCCATCAATTAAATAATCAAATACCCTTGCTGAATGGTTAAGGACAATATCCAGTATTACATAGAGTCCACGCCCGTGTGCTTCGATTACAAGATCCATCAATTCCTGCTCTGTGCCGAACCGTTCATCCACCGCTATAAAATTCTGGGCGCCATATCCATGATAATTATATTCCCATTCAGGAGGACGGCTGTTCTTTAAAACCGGAGAGAGCCATATTGCATTAACACCCAACTCCTTCAGATATGAAAGTTGTGTGCGTATTCCTTGAAATGTCCCGCCCTGATGATATCCATATCTTCGGTTCCACCTCTCTCTCGGCTGTCTGGACGGATTATTAAAACGATCAATCATGAGAAAATAGATCGAACAATCCCTCCAGTCGCCTGGGGATGGGAAAGGATATCTTACCCTCTTCATGTTGCCATCAATAATGATCTCCCTGAAGCCATTCGTCTCATATCCATTTGCTGCATCTTTTATTGTTGAAACAATCTCGTCAGACAATATAGACCGGATCATACCTGCCTCCTTTCTCTATTAATGTTTTTAATTATTGACTCTTTTAATCAGTTGTTGATCTGTAAAAAATTATATTTGATTAGTGCCCAACCAGAAAGAAGCAAATTCTGGATGGACACTAATTACACAGTAAAAAATGAGATGGTTCCGAATATCTATTCAGCGCCGGGTCTGCATTTCCTGTAAATATTATAGATTCTGATCAGGATGAGATGAGTCAATTAGACATCAAAAAGGCCGGATTTTCAATAAAAATATCATTGAACATGAGATATGGAATATCTGACGGACTGTGAATAAAAGTGCAGGACGCATCCGCTGTAGGTAAGCGCCTTTCCATCCTCCGTAGCAGCTACTGCGGAAGACGGTCGCCAAAGCTTATGCCGTTGTTAAATAACTATGGCGGGACAGGGGCGTAAGGCACAATGACTTCCATCTTTCCATCGCCATCCACATCTGCTACTGCCGGAGAGGAATACCAGCCCGTTTCACACCATGATGAATGACAACCGCCTCTCTGCCATTTCAACGTTGGGGCATAAACAGTAGCGTGCGCAATGCCAATAAAAAAATCAATATCCCTGTAGAAATTATTGCCACCTTTTTAAACATGATTTTCTCCTTCATTTGAGACTGATAGATAGGTTTTATGCAATAGGTTGAGGTGGCGGGGGGAGTTCTCCCCTTTCCAGTGCCTCCCGTGCGGATTTTACCGGTATCATGGATTCACATGGCACACCCACCTGGCACAGGCCGCGCCCATAACCATCAAATTTATATTTCTCCTTCACATACTTTCTGGTTTCAGCAAGATATATCCTGCATTTTTCCTTGTCATGCCCCTTTTCTGTTATTGCATGAGCAGGGCAGCGTTCAATACATTTTTTACAGCCCCCTTCTGCGTAGAAAAGGCAGTAGGCGCGATGGTTATTATATGGCCTGGGATCAGGTTCCACTGATATATGGGCCTCAACCGACCCTGCCCTCATGGCCTTACCTCTTGCGGTTATGAGCCCGTCACACAGGCCGAAGGTGCCAAGCCCTGCTGCATGGGCGACATGACGTTCAGACCATGTTGATGCCCATGAGAAACGTTCCGATTTTACTAGTGTAAAGTTAGGCACAAGCATGGGGGCCACAGCCCTAAAGCCTGTCTGTTCCAGTTTTTCAACTACATGACGCCTGAGGGCTGCGTTGAACACCTCACCGAATACCCTTATCCTTGCCCACTCTTCTGATGGATATTTTTCTGATGAAAGGTTACTTTCCCGTACCTCTTTGCGCTGAGGAAGCACCCATGAAATAACAGTAAGAGAATTTGCTGTAACCTTTTTTCAGGTACGTGCTGGTTAAATACCTCCCAGGGCGTCCAGTGAAAGGCCCCTGCATATTCCTTATACTGCTGCCATATAGGGTCAGCACCCGAGGCAAACCCGACCAGTGCATCATCCCATGCCGGTTTTCCTGTCCCCTATTCCATTGTGTTGAGAGGAGAAGAGGATATAAAATCCTTTATAATTCCCTTAATCTGCTCTTTGGTTAAGCCAGGTCTCTTTTCCATGTCCAACTCCCATTGTTTCTTGTTCTTAATGGTCATGTATAGTATATAAATATAAATTTTACAAAGGGGGATTAAATGACAATAAGGGAAGAACAGTTGATGGGATGTCCAACCTGCGGACACAAACAGAAGGTGGAGTTTTACCAGGCCGTTAATGTTAAGCTTAACCCTGAATTAAAGGAGCGGCTCTTCAGGGGCGAGCTTAATCTGTATAAGTGCGACCAATGCGGAAACAGGGCTATTGTTGATCTGGTGTTTTTATATCATGATGCGGATAAAAGGTTCTGTGTCCAGTACTGCCCCTTTGATCTTGTGAGCCAGCGCAGTGATAAACTTTCAAACATGTACACCATTGAAGGCAGACTCAATATCCCCGCCAATATACAGCTCCCTGAAGCTGCACAGTATATGTATGAGCCCCATATTGTGCTAAGCCTTGATGAGATGATCAGGTATGTGCAGTTCCGCGAGGCCTTGTATGAAAAACACACTGATAAAAAGAAGTGGCATTGAAAGAAGGCTGGAAGGAAAACCCTAAAACCCTAAAAGCCTATAGCCTACAGTCTACAGCCTATTTTTAAATCAATTCTGCTCAAGCTCAAAATTCACTGTTGTCTGGGCAAGTGTATTAACTACCTCTCCATTCACTGCACCGGGTTTAAACAGCCATTTGTAAACACAGGTAATAACGCTCTGATCAAATATCCCTGATGGATTTGATTCTATTACAGTCACATCCTCCACTGCACCCTGAGTATTCACAATAAACTGTATGGTTACATACCCCTGTATCTTTTGCTGTTTGGCATGTACAGGATAAACAGGAGGTATTCGCTTAACAGATACTAATGGGTGATCAAGGTCACCGGCATTAAAGATATTGGGGAGCCCAAATTCAAGGGCCGATATCCTAGCAGGGGGAGGGAGCTTGAATTCAGAATGCCCGCCAGTAAGGCTATTATTTATTTCAAAAGCCACCTGATTTTTAGGTTTTGGACCTTTTACCGGCGCAGGTCTTGCCAGGATATGAGGCCTTTTTGATAGCGGCTTAAGAGGTTCAAGCTCCTTGACCTCTTCAAGGATATCAGGCTCTGGTATAAATATATCCTTATTCTGTAATATAAATCTTTCCCTGACAGGATAACTTTTTAATGGCACCAGGAGCAGAGGCATAAGAGTAAACAACAGTATGGATATGAATATGGCTAATAAACCGGACCATACCTGATAATTCTTTAAGAATGTGAACATAATGGATTTGATGCCTGCACTCAAGTATATCACCCCTTTACCTGTTATCTCACACTTTTTCTAATATGCATCAGGCCAGCGCATAGTAATTTTTCTTCTGTGAGCATGGCCTGCAGAAGCTCTCCCCGTTTTCTTCCACATCACGGGCATCCATGATACCCTCGCCGCATGATGCGCAGACAACCCGGCGTAATGGTTTACCTGGCAAGTCTTCAGGTTTTAATGATACCTTCACATCCTTTACAATAAAGAGCTCTTCTTCAGGTATCTTTGAGAAGTCCGGTATCCCATCGCCTTGTTTCTCCTGATCTTTTCGCCGCCCCTTTGTTGAAACCCTTACTGACTTCCCTGTTTCAAGGTTTAGAAAGGTTGCAGCCATCTTGCCATAATCATATACCTTCATTGTACGCTTACCCGGCCTGCACCCTGTAAGGGCAGTAATTGCATCAGCGCAGCATCTGTCTATCTCCACAAATACCATAAGCTTTTTCCTGTCAGCGTTTTTAGGGTCAGTTATGCCTATCCTTTCAAGCCCTATCATTGTCATACGTGTGCCCAGTACTATTCCAGCGCAGACACCGCCGTGAAAATTTTTTGCCTCTGTAATGCATGTTTCATAGTCCTGAAAATATCTCTTTTCCATATTCCCTCCGATTTATTTTGTGTTACCCAATCCCAGGTATCTCATGCGATCGGTGTTAATTATGTTAATCTTGTTCACACAACTATTGAATAGCCTGTACCCTCCTCCGCCCTCAGCGAGTATTTCAAGGGCAAGGTCACTATTGGTTACCGCCACTGTTCCGACAAGGGCCACGTTGCGCCGGAAAAGGGGTTCAGGCACAAACCCTGCTGTGGGGCCTACAACTGCAATTGCTGCATCAGCCGGAACATACCCGATGAGTTCCTGTATACTACCGTTTGCAATGGCAGCCCCGGTAAATACTGCTGTTTCACAGTATGCGAGGCTTTCCGCAGTATATTTTGGTGAGACGAACTGCCCGTAGCCCGCCTCAGCTTCAGCTTTGGTAGCGTCTTTACGATCAATGATTATTACCTCAGCAGGTTCAAGCTCCTTAATTTTTTTTAAAAGAGGGATGATCGCGCCTACCATACACACACGCCTGTTTTTAAAGAGTACCTTTGTATCGGAAAGATCGCTCTCAGAACGAACCTCATAACGTCCGTCATTAAAAAAGGGGACTGACAGGGCATTGATGGTTGCAAGCCTGATAATCCCTGAAAATGGCCCCGGCGCATTCCCCTTTGCAACCTCAGCAGCTGATATGCCTCGTATGAGTGGATGATTCTCCTTTAATATCCGTCTCCCTGCATTTTTAACTACCTCAGGGGGTGAATATGCAACACCTCCACACCCGTTTGATAGCTTTACCCCTACAAAAAATACACCCACAACCAGGCGCTCTATCGTGAGATGTGAAAGGCTTGCGCCATAATATCTTTCAAGGGTCTCTGCCGCCTCCTCAAGAATCGGCACGGAACTGCCCTCATATTTATAATCTGTTTCATCAGAAGGAGAAGTCAATTTTAAAGGATGTTTATTATCGTCCATCTCTTTAGATCCCTTTTTTATTTCCACATTTGTATCCATGAACCGTCTTCGCCCCTGTTCAATTTGAAATTTGTTATGTTTATCCTTGATTCGATACCATCATAATCGCAGCGCATTCCTCTCATGTGATGATGTTCTTTTTCCCAGTCATGGGGCTCTTCACCAAGCTCTTTTCTCTTTGCCTCAACCTGTTTTTTTATCTCGGGTGTCCCCCTGCCTGTGCCCACATAGACCATTCCCCCCGGCGCCAGTATCCTGTAAAACTCCTCAAGGGCCGTGACGGGTTCTTTCCAGAACGGGATTGAACCACGACTTATGACCAGATCAACGGATTCGCTTTCCAGCGGTATTTTATGGACATCGGCATAGAGGGTACTTGCCCTTTTCTTTAGACCTGCATTTGTGATATTGACCTCTGCCCTTTCAAGCATCTTTTCAGACTGATCCAGGAATATGAAGGCAAGGTCGGTTATTTTTGCAAGGGCAAGGCCGAGGTATCCGCCTCCTGCGCCCGCATCAACGCAAAGTCCACTTGTAATGCCGGTCTTTTCAATGATCTTTTGTGCATAGTAATCATACATGGGGCTGTCCACTCCAAGGGCGCGCCGGTCATACCCTTTTACATCCATCCCTTTTTTATTTTCTCCGTTCAATTTCCATCTCCTTAAAAATAGCAGCCTGTTTATTTCATCTTCCAGGCCATCATCCCTGAATATACAGAGCGGCTTTCTTTATATATCCCGTTCACAGCGGATGACTTATAATACTCTCGTATCCTTCTCTTGACCGTGGCGGTGCAGGGTTCAAAATGATTAAGAGACTCTATTGTATGATCCGCGGCCTCTTCCCATGACATTGATATATTTCTCTTATTATCATTGATACGCACCACCGGCCTGTATCCCTTAAGATAAAGGTACATAAATGCATTGGTAAAAAGAGAGCCCTTTTTTGAGGTGTTTTTTGGGCCATATCCTTTAAGCACCTTCTGAACAACATCGCTCCCTATCATTGGGCCATATCCATGATTCTGAATAAAAAAGCTGTAAAAACCGAAACCCTTTGAGCAATGAAGCATGCGGTCAAAACCCTCTACATCCTTTACAGCGGGGCTATTGGTGACAAATACCAGATCAAACCTGTTTCTGAGGTTGAGCCTGTCAATATCAGCCGTCCACCAGGAGGCAGCAATGGTGTTTACATCAAGCCCCTTTTTTTCTGTGTATGCCTTAAGGTGATCCAGGGCGGTAGAAGAGATATCAAGGGCAGTGACCTTTGCCCCTGCCTCTGCAAATGGTATGGCCGCTGCGCCGGGGCCGGAGCCGATATCAAGTATACTTGAGCCTTTGATTTTAAATCCCACCTCTTCCAGCATCTCGAATATCTCGCCCATGCTTTTCTTTTTTTTACCCGGTTTACTATGTTTTGATATACCAGTGTCTGTTGTGCCCCACCTTGTGTCCCAGAATTCCGCCTGCTCTGTGTCCGATTTATTGTCAAAAACGCCCTTTGAGGACTTCCAGAAGTCCACCCAGTTCTGTATGTTTTTATCCTCATATCTCTTTTTCATGTCTTGTTTCCTTTAGTCCTTAAGTATTGATGTCAGTTCATTATCAGTAAGTTCATAATGGTAAAATATCGAATAAAATCGCTTTGCCTTTTCCCTGAACCAGTCGTAGGTAAAGATATCAGGGTAGAGCACATGGGCTGTCCAGGGGATACCCACAATCCTGTTTACTCCGGGCGGCCTGTCAAACCAGTTAAAGGGTTTGGTGGGGGTAAGGTGTATATTCCTTTTTTTTACTGCCGGGATCATGTTCCATGTTTTGTCTTTATATGCCCAGGGTATGAATTCTCTGCTTGTGGTGATAATAACATCCGGTTTCCACATCAACACTGATTCCATGGTTACCTCGGTCATGCCTGAGCCTGATGTATTATCGCATATAGCAACATTGTATCCACCACACACATCAATAAGCTGGGCATGTGGTGATCCGCTCGGGTCAGTCGAAAGGCCGTTGTTGCCTTCAGCATAATATATCCTTGTTTTTTTATCCTGCGGTATGCCTGCCACTTTATCCTGAACCTCTTTAAGCACCCCGAGGTAATAATCATTAAGTATTTTTGCCCTGTCGGGTACGCCAAGAATATCTCCCATGAATGTTATGGTTTTTGCATAGCCAGTGGCATTTCTGCTGTTTTCTATGCACACCACCGGGATCTTGCCAAATTTTTCCTGAACTGTTTCTGCCCGCGAAGAGTCCAGTTCCACCTCTACACCTATAAAGACAAGATCAGGCCTTTCTGCAATATATGCCTCATAGTTCGTTTCTCCTCTTCCCCATGCAAATGTGGGGATGTTAATGTACTCCTTTGGCAGGAATTTACTGGCATCCTTTGAAGGCCCTCCAACCCATCCCCCCAACTTTTCAGGCGCAAGCATATAGATAAATGTTGTGGGTGGCGGAGATGTGCTTAACACCTTTGATATCTTAACCGGGATATTCACCTTCCTCCCGGCCATGTCGGTTATGGTCATGTATGCTTTATCTGAAGAATTTTTCACATCCGTGCCATATGATGTAAGCGTAAAGGCAAGGCATGAAATTATCAGCATTATATTTTTACAAATATTGATTTCTGTTTTTGTTATTTTCATAAAACCACCTATCCTTTAATCTGAAACCTGGTATTTATTATTTTCATGCCCTTGCCGCGATCCTCATCATGGGGATAATAAACGGGATATCCTCTGTAAATCTTATATTGGCCTTTATGCCATAGACAGCCTCGAGATTTTGCCCTGTCATCACATCGTTTGGCGCACCGCATGCTATGATTTTACCTTTCTTCATCATCATGATTTTATCAGAAAACCTTGCAGCCATATTAAGGTCATGTATGGCAATGATTGCAGTGAGGCGCTGTTTTCTTACAAGTGAGCGCAGTATCTCCATCACATCTATCTGGTGCCATACGTCAAGGTTGCTTGTGGGCTCATCAAGCAGTATCAGCCCTGTCTCCTGTGCGAGCGCCCTTGCTATCAGCACCTTCTGTTGCTGCCCCCCTGACAGTTCAGTAAAGTAATTCATTGCAAGCTCTTCAATGCCAAGAAGCCTCAATACCTCCCACACCTTCTCTTCATCCCTTTTATCGCTCCTCCATGAAAGATATGGCCTCCTTCCCATGAGCACCACATCAAATACCGTATTCGGAAAACCCCTTAACGACCCCTGTGGCACATAGGCGATCTTTTTTGCTATATCAACCCTGTTCATCTTACCTATATTGTCACGGTCAACAGTAACATCGCCTGATGATGGCTGAAGGATGCTGTCTATGCACTTGATAAGCGTGGATTTGCCTGACCCGTTTGGCCCGACAATACTGACTATCTGGCCGTCACTCACATCCATGAAAAAGTCCTTAAGTATCCAGGTATTGTGATAACCGAAATTGAGGTTTTTGATTGAAAGCTTGTTAATCATGACCAGAACTCCTTTCTTTTTCCTTTCAAGATAAGGGATAAAAACAGAGGTACGCCTATCATGGACATTATGATCCCTGTGGGCAGCACAACAGACTTCAGGATATTCATGGAGAGGGCATTTGCTATGAGAAGTATTGCTGCGCCTATCCCGCCGCTTGCCGGTATAAGGTAGCGGTGGTCATTACCCAGGATCATCCTGCCCATATGGGGCGAGATGAGACCGACAAAACCTATAACCCCCACAAAGGCGACTATAGCTGCCACAAGCAGGCTTGCAACAACCATTATAAAGATGCGGATATGACCTGCATTTACACCCATGCTCTTTGCGCTTTCATCGCCTGCTGTCATGAGGTTAAGGTCCCATGCCCTGCTGAAAATTAGGGGGAGACATATGAGCGATGCTATCAAAAGAAAACAGACCCCGTTCCAGTTGAGGCTTGAAAGGGAGCCCATGCCCCATAATGACATAATGTTTCGCTGAGCATCGTCCGCTATATAGGTTAAAAACTGGTTTGTCGCCTGGAACAGGTAATTGACAGCAATCCCTGCAAGCACCATGGTTTCTGATGTTGCCCCTCTCAGCGCGGAAAGCGAGATGATGAACCCGGAGCAGAGCAGGGCGCACAGGAAGGCGTTGCCCACCAGAAAATAGGGGCCGTTAAGTATGGTGATGCCGAAGACTGCGCCGATAGATATACCGAAATGGGCTCCTGAAGATATACCAAGGGTAAATGGGCTAGCCATGGGGTTTTTTAAGACTGCCTGCATAACGCATCCGCATATGCCCAGGCCTGCCCCTGATATTATCGCCCCCAGAATAAGGGGAAGCCGTATCTTGAGTATGACATGGGTTATAAGATCGTCTACCATAAAGATGTCAGGGATTAACGTGTTTATGATCGTTGCGTACACATCCGATATCTTCATGGGGACCTGTCCCAGCGTGAGTATTACACCTGCCGATATAATTAGAAGGGCTGCCAGGCCAATCAGAAAAAGGGCCTTTTTCCAGATGGAATGTGAATGGGCCACCCTGAAATGGCTGAGTTTGCCTCTCTTTGTTTTCTTCGAGGTTCCTGAAAAAGAATGGAAATGCAAATAGCTGTTCACCTGTTTCACCTGTTAATAGCCTTCATACATCCGAGCATGGTCCCGGTCTCATCAACCCTGTTGGTTACCACTATGAGATTTTTTTCTTTGGCTATTTCGGAGAGATTCTGGAATTCACGGAGCTTCAGGGCTACCGGGGTCTTTTCATATAGCTCAGCAGCCTCGCTCATCCGCTTTGATGACTGGAACTCACCATCTGCAAGGATAATTCTTGCCCTTCTTTCCCTTTCCGCCTCTGCCTGCCGTGCAATAGCTCGAAGCATGTTTTCAGGTAAAGCAATATCCCTGATGGTTACAACATCGACATTTATGCCCCATGAACTGGTGAGTGTCTCAAGGGAAGACTGGATCTTCTGGTTCAGGGCGTCTCTGTCCGAAAGTATCATATCCAGATCATTCTGCCCCAGCACGTCTCTAAGTGTTGTCTGTGCTATGAGGGCTGTTGCCGCCTCATAATCTTCGACCTCAACAATGGCCTTTGTGGCATCCTTGACGTGGTAATAGATAACCGCGTCAACATCCACACTGATATTGTCACGCGTTATGATAGTCTGTTTCGGCACATCGAGCTGCCTGTTCCTTAAATCAACCCGAACAATCTGATCAATAAATGGGATGATAAAAAAAAGGCCTGGACCTTTGATGCCTGAAAGCCTGCCGAACCTGAAGACAACTGCCCTGGCATACTGCCTGGTTATTTTTGCTGAAAACAGGAATAAAACCAAAAAAACAACAATGAGTATTATACTTTGCAAAATAGACATATTTGACTTCTTTCAAATTTGTTGAGCCGTAACCGGTTCAACCCCGGTCACGACTCTCATGGTTACTCTAGTATATAAAAGACAATTCTATACCGATTGTGCGCCCACGGTCAGGGTAATAACCCGTCACATATCGGGTTGAGTAGTGTTCATTTCCAATATTTCGCCCGAACAGGGTAGTATTGAGGACAATATTATTGAAAGCAAAATCCCTGCTGATATTGGCATCTATCCTTGTGTATCCACCGAGTCCGCCGTACTGTGCGGTTCCCATTGGGCTGCTTGAGTTCTGCCATTCGTCAACCTTCCTTATTGATACATTCGCCTTGTATTGATCCCATTTATGGGTCAGGGCAAAGGTATAGAGGTCTTCCGGGTTGCTTTTACCTATAGAATCGGTTGTAATGCCTGCACTTTTCGATTCATTATCCAAGGTTCGTGTCCAGCTTGCCTTATAGGTTGTATTTTTGAGTACTGTCCCCTCGATCATCACCTCAATGCCTCTTCTAAGCTCATCGGACTCGCTGTAATAGTAATAGGTAGAGCCATTTAGATCATAGGTATTGGATGTCGATGATTTTTTATTTTTTATATCGATATCGTACCATGTAAGAGAGGGCCTGAAATATGATGCATATTCTGCTGAGACTGAGAGTTCAATACGTTCCTGATCTTCCGGGTGGGGCGTTGCATCACCTTCGAGTCTCATGTCAAAATCGCCAACTGTGCCCTGTTTACCCTTGTAATAGCGACCGTTCATGGTGTAGGTGCCTGTCATCCTCCAAAAAGCGCCCAGCGCATAGACCTTGGAAGGCGCCATGTCTAAATCTTCGTTCACATCTTCGCTACCTGATTCATCTATGTGTTTTTTATCCTGACGATATCCTGCATCCAGGGTGAGGTTTCCATCGTAAAATTTCTGTTCCAGAGATGCGGAAAAGCCAGTGACCTTGGTATCATAGCTACTCCACTTGGAACCTGCGCTTACCCCATTGCTCTTAGATATCTGGCCCCCGGCCTGAAACAGGGTATTTCCAAAAATCGCATTATGGCGGATACCCATTCCCTTTGTCTCTTCGTCGTATGTGGATTCCCTCATGGTTGAGTTGATGAAGCTTCCATTATGTTCCAATTGCTCAAATTTTGTCTGGAATAAATTAATAATGGTGGTCTGGTTTGCTGTCCATTGCACACTCATATCGGTTGAGAATACCTCCGATTTAAGAGGGTCGTAATACCACTTGGCATTATCTATGGTTCCTTCAAACGTGACCCCACGCTGCATTTCAAAGTCTCCTGAATCCTTATAAGCCATTGTGTTGATGTTGAATTTTCCCATATTTAAACCCATATTGACCATTCCGCCCTTGGATTTTCTACCGTCAAACCAGAGTGTTTTACTCGGACGCTCCGATAGAGCCCCGAATGCCCCTCCATATGCATTGGCGCCTGATTCCCATTCATGCCTTGTTCCTAAATACAGACTTTCAGAGGTTGCTGTAGGCTGGTCACCAACCGATTTTTCAATAGAACCACTCAGGATGGCTTCTGTTTTTTTGGGCTGTTTTGTCCTGATAATTATATATCCTGTGTTGATACCTGAACCGGAATTTGATGAACCGATTGGAATGGATGGGCCAAGTGAAAGAGATGTTGACCCGCGTACCACCTGCATTTCTTCTATGGCAGAGACCGGGAATTTGTACAGGATACGGTTAATGCTTGAAGGAAGGACAGCGCCGTCAATAATATAGGTGAAATTCCCTCCCCCGCGCTGTGACACAAAAAAGGGCTGTTTACGTCCCTGATAGGTAACATTGATGCCGACTGCATTTTCAATAAGGTCAAAAAAGTTGCTCGGTTGCAGATTTTTGATATCTTCTTCCGTAAAGACCTCTGTACCGAACTGTGCGCTTTTCTCAATCCTGTACATATTTGTAATACTGGAAGGATCAAGATCCTGCCTTATGGAGATTGGTTTATCAACCACAGTCATGGGTTCTACCTGCTGGGCCTGTGTGGTATGTTTTTTTGATTCTTTGTTTTCTTTTGTCTCATCATCTCCAACCGCTGGAAATGGCGCAAGAGTAAGGGATGCAAGAATAACGCTAATTTTTACAAATTTCTTGTAACTGATTTTCATTTAAACTCCTCTCTTTTTATTTTAATTTATCTCTTATTTGCAAATATATCCATTTTTAGGCCTTTTAATGCAATACGCCCGGTTTTCATCTTACCGTGCATCAGCGAATCAATTATGTGGTTTAAATAAGAAAAACCTTTCACCGGAAGATGGGTATTTTTGGCTAATGCTTATTTTATAAACTTATTTAGTACGCTTAACACAATATATGTTAGAATTAACATAACAGATTTTGAATAGTCACGCCTATTTTGTAAAAAAGTTCAGACACTAAAAAAATGAGGTGAGACATAATCCTAATAATGATATTTAGCCAATGGGAAAATATAAAAATACAAATAAATATTTAAATGAATTGTACCGCGACTGTATAGCGGGAAAGGATAAGTGTCAGCTGATGATTTTCCCCATTGCAGAGCCGTCATAGCCGGGTATTGCATCTATCTCTTTTCTTAAGGACACGGATTGCAGGGCATTAGTCAGAATTTTTATTGTCGGATGTTCCATCATATCATCAGGGATAACAAGGTCGCAGCGGACAGAGATGATTGGCACAAACCCCAGATCAAAGGCATCTGCCACAGCCTTAAGGCCAAGGGCGGCATCTGCAACATTACAGGCAACCTTGCTTGCGCCATCCCGGTGTGATGTTACCTCATTCTGATAACCATTTATTGCTGTGCCAGGTATCCCTGCCTTTTTTAATTCATCTTCCAGCAGCACCCTTAATGCCGCTCCCTGCTCCCTGTTCACAAACCGAACCATAGGCTGCGCCAGATCAGCCACATTGCGGATGCCAAGGGGATTATTCTTTGCCACAATCAGCCCCTCTTCCATTAATGAAAATCCAAAGATATTACATTTCATTCCCCCCAGCATCTCATTTGCAATGAGCACATTGGCCTCAGAATCATCTGTATTATGAAGGTGAGTCCCCGCAACATGCGCAACACCATCTGAAATGCCGGTTAAAGAGGCATAGCTTGATGCAAAAAGGCAGTGGACACGATAATCAGGGGCTATGCGTGAGATATGATTTGCAAGTATCTCAAAGGTAGGGTCGCACCCCATAAGAATAATTGTATTATTTAGCAGATGTTCAGGGAGAAATATCTTCGTATTCTCACCTGCATCATCAATCATGCCGTCAGCCGCTTTCAGGCCAAATGTGGTGGCACTTGCGCCCTTGAGCGGGATACCTACCAGACGGTCACGCACCTTTGCAAGGGAGAGACGGGTTGTAGGGGCTTTATCGCCATTTATTATATGCACCGGCTGTGCATCCACTGGTTCATCAAGTATAAAAAGGTCTTCGACACGGCACCCGAATATACGTGCCAGTTGAAGGGCTATGGCTGTATTTGGCAGATAACGCCCCGACTCAATATCATAGATAGCCTGACGTTTTATGCCTATTATCTTTGCCAGCTCATCCTGTGAGAGCCTATTTTTAACCCGGTACTGTCGGAGGTTACAAATTATCTTATCACCCTGCTGACTCATATAAGCCCCCCTGTCATATGCTATCAGAGATTTATACAATGAACGCTTGCGGCCCTGCATATTACTCATATCAAGATAGAATTAACTGTAAAATATTTGTGTTAAAGAGCCTTTGATGGGAATAATATGTTTTGATTAAGGATTGGTCAAATGAATTATGCCACATTAAAACTTAATATAATTTTCAGATGCGCTTAAAGAGTAATCGATTATTTTTTACTTAACATATATTATTTTTGAAATATGTATTTTTTGCAATTATTATTCAGTCGCTTTGTCAGGCTTTTTTTCGATTCAGCCGAAAAGGCCGGGAGAGCTGCTCCCCCGGCCTTTTCCATTTTAAAGTATCTTGATAAGAGAATGGAGACTTGAAAACAAAAGGGATATTGTTTTACAAAATAATGGTATAACAGGCTGTAAATATGATGAAAACAGGCACTGGAACTTTTCAGCAGGCTATAGCCAAACCACCGCTAAGGTCTATAGTCTGTTTTGTATTCCCGGAACAACCTTATCTATGAGCACGGTCTGCCCCTTTTCTATCCTGTAAAGATACTTGGGTATGCCTACCCCCTGGCCATCCACAATATCATAGGTGTATTTGAGCCCCTTGAATCCCTTTTTGTTATTGGCATAATCCCTTATCTTTATGCGCTCTTCCTTTAGTTTTGCCGGGTCGCCGGTAATCCCCTGTGCCTCAATGGCCTCCTTGATCAGGTACAGGAGTTCTGCATTGTAGTGGCACATGAACTTTAAGGGTTCACCATTATGGCTCTCCATATAACGTTTAAGGTATTCATCATACTTCGGGTTTTCACTGTATGTGGGTGAGGTGCCGGTATAAAGCCCCTCATTAAATCCTTCGGATTGTTTCAGGAACACAGGCCCCATGGAATTGGCCCAAAGCCAGATATGGTTTGGATTAACGCCGCGGTCTATCAGCGCCTTTACCACCTTTGCTGCGTTATCTTCAGAGCATGCCACATAGAATGCACTGGCACCCGTATTTATTGCCCTTACTGCAATACTGCTGTAATCGAGCATACCTGAAGGCGCCTCAATGGTATCGTAAGTCTTTAAGCCCATCTCTTCTATCTTTGCTTTATGGGCATTCCATGTAGTAGTTATGAATGTATAGGTTGGTTCAATTATCCCTGCTACAGATGTTATATCAGGCACATGTTTGATCCACAGGGGCATGGCATACTCTTTTTCTTCGTTAACAGTACCGGAGGTATTTAATACCCAGGGATTAAACTGATTTAATATATCGTCAGTGGCTGTGCCTGAGAATGCGTATATCCCTTCACGGGCAGCCAGCGGCATGGCTGCCTTGCATTCATCACCATTCATCGGGCCTAATAGACAGAGTGCCTTTGCATCAATTATCTGTGCCATGCATGATGCCGCCTTGGGTGGATCCATAGCTGTATCATAATATTCCACCTTAAGCGGTTTACCTGCAATGCCGCCAGCGCTGTTGATCTCATCAACGACCTGGTTTGTAAGCCATTTATGCTGGGCCGCATCACCTGCAATCGGGCCTGAGAGAAAGATAAGAAACGGTATCTTCCATTCACTGGCAGGGCCGCTCTTTTCAGGTTTATCCTGACCGCATGATGTGAATAAGAGCAGACCCAATAAAGCAGTTAATAAAGATACAAGACCAATTTTAGAAAATTTCATTTGCTACCCCCTTTTTATCCTCTCTATTGTTTTCCTGTCTATAATACCGCCGGGCCTTACCAGCAGCATGACAATCAATAACACACCATATATGATTATGGAAAGCCCAGTTAAATTTTTTGGCAGAAACTGGCTGATGCCCCATAAAAACGGGGCAGAAATTAAGACCCCCCACATGGTATACATGCCGCCAAGGACCACTATTGTTATGGCATACATCATCAGGTTCATGTTAAACGCAGCGGGGAAGACCCCCTGCATTGTGTAGGCATAAAGTACGCCTGCTACTCCCCCGATAGCAGAGCTTATCACCTGAAACTGGATGCTGAGTTTAGTTGCATTAATGCCAATGGTGGTTGCCACATCCCTGTCAAAATGGATGGCATCCATTGCTCTCCCTATATGGGAATAATCCAGGTGAAAAATTATATACCCGATTAAGAGCAGAAGCCCGTATGTTATCATTAATGTAATATGATGTGGTATGAAAGGCATACCGAAGAGTCCGTAGCGTGCGCCAAGGGCATCTGTATTCTTCACCACTGTCTGTACTATCAGGAGTATTGCCATGCTGGCAATTACCATTGGGAAAGGCCCTAGTTTTGCGAGCCTGAATGCAGGTACAAGAGCTATTAGGATACATATTATAACAGCGCCGGGAAGCGTAAGCCATATGGGCCAGCCAAGATTTACCGAGGTGTATGCGGCAAAGTAGGCGCCAATGCACATGGAGTAGAGTGAGCCGAAATAGGGCTGGTTTATGCGGAACATCAGGTAGACTGCCCAGCCTATCATGATATAGATGGCAGAAAATTCTAAAAAATAAAATTGAAACAGGGTCACGTTATCAACCTCTAATGCTGTGAACCGAATAAACCTTCGGGTTTAAATAAAAGCACTGCCAGTATTACAGAAAAGGCAAAGGCCTTTGTCCAGTCCGGCGGCAGATATCCCATTACCAGCCCTTCGACAACGCCCATAAATATAGCGCAGATGAGCCCGCCCTTTAAATTTCCAATACCTGCAAGAAAGAGTATGGCGAGGCACATGAGGGTGATGTTGTCACCCAGTTCTGCTGATGCTGAGCCTAATGATACAGCCATTAATATGGCTACTATACCGGCAAGAAGCCCGCCAAGTGCAAAGCTTATGAGCATGGTCTTGGGTATTGAAATCCCCAGCATTGCTGCTGTTTCAGTATCCTGTGCAACTGCCCTTAATATCCTTCCATGTTTGCTGTGATACAGGAATCTGAAAAATATAATCAGCAGGACTATCCCGGCAGCAAGTGAAATAATCCTCCCTATCCCGATGCTGGCAAGCCCGAATTTAATGGCTGAATCGGACATCTGTATGGTTTTAGAGAAGGCTATGGGTAACCCCTGGTTGAGCCAGTGGGACATGATTTCAACGCTTATGAGCGCAATGCCTATTGATATTACAAGTGACTCCAGGTGTGCCCGTTTTTTTATGAATGGTAAAAAGAGCGGTGTAAGCACTGCATTGATGACAACCCCCGATACAACTGTCCCACCCGCTGCGAGCCAGATGTTGCCAGTGGCCTCAAGTATGAGCCAGCCGGCATACATGGAGAGGACAAGCAGTTGACTGTAACCGAAATTGAGCACACCTGTAACAAGGATTAACAGGTTAAACCCTATGGTCACAATCCCGTAAAGGATGCCAAGCTGTATTCCTGATAATATATAGCTTATAAAGGCGGCCATTTTTTCCTTTTATCATTCAAAATTCGATGTTGGAAGTTCGATGTTCAATGTTAATTTTTTTATCCCCCAAGATATGCCTCCTGCACAACCGGGTTATCCACAAGTTCTTTACCTGTGCCATGCAGAATTATACTGCCTGTCCTGAACACATATGCACGGTCTGCATACTGCAATGTCTTTCTTGCATTCTGTTCACTCAAGAGTATCGTATAACCGTCATGTTTAAGCTCCATAATCAGCCTGAACAGCTCTTCAACAATCTTCGGGGCTAAACCCAGTGACGGCTCATCAAGCATTAATAGTTTTGGCGCTGACATCAATGCCCTTCCTATTGCAACAAGCTGCCTCTGCCCACCGCTTAAGGTCCCTGCCTGCTGGTTCTCCCGTTCCTTTAGGAGAGGGAATCTTTCATATATCATCTCTATTCGTTCATTCACATTACCCTTATAATGAACCGCACCCAGCTGGAGGTTTTCCTTTATGGTCATAAAGGGGAATACACCGCCTCCTTCAGGTACATAGGCAATACCTGAGGAGACTATTTCAGGGGTAGAAACGTGGGTAATATCATTACCCAAAAAGTTTATACTGCCGCTTTTCACCGGCCTGATACCCAGTATTGCCTTCATGAGGCTTGATTTCCCGGCACCGTTTGCCCCTATAAGGCCTACAATCTCATTTTTGTTTATCTCCATAGAGACTTCCCTGATCGCGCATATGGGGCCGTAAAAAGAGGATATATCATCTATTTTAAGGAGGTTATTCTGTTCCAAGGTATGCCTCCAGAACCCTCTGGTTATCCTTCATGGCCTCAGGGTGCCCTTCAAAGATCTTTTCACCGAAATCCAACACAGAAACCCTGTCAGAGTTTTCCATTACAAGTTTCATGTCGTGGCTTATGAGTATGATGGTAACACCTGTATCCCTGATCTGCCTGATAATATTTCCGACCATGCGGCTTTCATCAAACCCCATGCCTGCGGTAGGTTCATCGAGTATTAAGAGCTTTGGGAAAGCGGCCATGGAGCGGGCGATCTGTATGAGCTGGCACTCCATCCATGATAGATCGGCCCCGGCCTTTTGTATTGATCCGGCCATACCAACTAGCTCAAGAAGGGATTTTGCCTTTTCTTTTATCTCATCTTCCTCACATCTTCTTAAAAAACGGGGGAGAAAAAGGGTCGAGAGCATACCTGCATTTATATTGGTGTGACAGCCTGTCATGACATTTTCAAGGCAATTAAGGCCGGGAATGATCTGTGCCTTCTGAAATGTGCGTGATATACCTTGCTTTGCAATAATATGGGGTTCGAGAATACTTATTTTCTGATCATAAAAATAAATTTCTCCAGTTTTTTCTCTGATCAGCCCTGATACAGCATTTGTGAATGTGGTTTTACCTGCTCCGTTCGGCCCTATAAGACCGTGGATATCTCCCTCTCTCACGCTTACATCAACATTATTAAGGGCAATAAGCCCTCCAAAATGAACGCTCAATCCTTTGGTAGAAAGAATAATAGGTTTTTTACCTGAAGTCACTGTCATAAAAAGTGGGAAATAGATCCTGCCTCCTTGTGTATTTTCCTGATATACTCCATATGCACACTGACTAGATAGAAAAACCGAACTGAATGCAGGAGACAGGAAACCTTTTTGGGAAAGGAGTTTATGGATTTAAGGCAGGAGTGTCAATAATTAATCCATATTAAACACCAATGCTTTTCTTACATTTCTAATAGTATTTCGACTTTTTCATAAGTTGACCAACATGGTCTGATCTGGTACACTTGACCCGTATTAACGGATGAAGGAGAATAAAATGATTATCAATGTTTCAGAGGCAAAGGCCAAGTTATCAAAGCTGGTAGAGATGGCCTACAATGGTGAAGAGGTGATTATCACAAAAAATAACATACCTCTGGTTCAACTGGTATCACATAATCCCAAGGCAAAGCGGAAACTGGGGTTGTTAAAAGGTAAAATAAAAATACCTGATGATTTTCTGGAAGAAAATGAAGAAATAAATGCCATGTTTTACGGGGAATAACCTTGAAAATTCTAATTGATACACACATTTTTTTATGGATGCTGTCGCGTCCAGAAAAATTAAACGACACCAGAAGATATGAGCTTGAATCCCAGGCAAACGAGGTTTTTCTAAGTGCTATGAGTATAGCTGAACTAATGATCAAGCAATCAATAGGAAAAATAAAGATAAATTTTAATCCTGTGGAAA
Organism: uncultured Desulfatiglans sp.; assembly: GCA_964643755.1. Taxonomy (GTDB): domain Bacteria; phylum Desulfobacterota; class DSM-4660; order Desulfatiglandales; family HGW-15; genus JAAZBV01. The sequence continues at coordinate 33,756 of CAZXUA010000026.1, forward strand.
TGGCGGAGGAAATGGGAATTGAAATACTTAATTTTACAGGTGAGGATGCTTTGATTTTAAAAGATTTTCCTTTTCATCACAGGGATCCATTTGACCGGATGCTAATAGCACAGGCCGTCATTAACGGGTTGGCAATAATGACTGATGATCCAAAATTCCTGCCATATGATTGTAAAATTATTTAGTTTAGATCAGTAAATTCCGGTTAGGGAATTGCAGGGGAAAAAGTTAATAAAAATGAAATA
>CAZXUA010000027.1:0-32089 GCA_964643755.1 uncultured Desulfatiglans sp.
AGATAATGAGCGGTGACTGGAGTTCAGACGTGTGCTCTTCCGATCTGCTGTCCATGTGCCTTGAGCCTTGCGCCTTTCTTTTCCCTGTTTTTAGAATTGACACACAGGCCTCATTCCCATATTATCTAACCTCTTAAAATAAATGATGAAAGGAAAATAAAAATGTACAAAATAGCAGTTATTCCCGGTGATGGTACTGGCCCGGAGGTTATCGCTGAGGCGCTCAAGGTATTAAAGACCGTCTCTCAAAAATATGGGTTCAAATATGAAACAACCTCCTATGATTTTGGCGCTCAGAGGTATCTCAAAACCGGTGAAACCCTCACTGACAAAGACATAGAAGAGCTTAAAAAATATAATGCCATCCTTCTTGGCGCCATAGGCCACCCTGATGTGCCGCCTGGCATCCTGGAAAAGGGTGTATTGCTAAAGGCCCGTTTTGAGCTGGATCAGTATATAAACCTGAGGCCGGTAAGGCTTTACCCCGGTGTTGAGACACCATTAAAGAACAAGGGGCCAAAGGAGATAGACTACTGCGTTATCCGTGAAAACACCGGCGACCAGTACACAGGGGCCGGCGGTTTTTCAATGAAGGGGACACCTCATGAGGTGGCAATACAATCCGCTATCTATTCAAGGCACCAGGTAGACAGGTGCCTCAGGTACGCATTTGAATATACCCGCAAATACGGTAAAAAGGCTTTAGGTAAAGGTGAACACAATACACTCGCCCTCGTCGGTAAGACCAATGTGCTTACCTATATATATGACCTGTGGAACAGGGCATTCCATGAGATGGGCGAAAAAGAGTACCCGGACATCAAAAGGGAATACTTTCATGTTGATGCCACATGCATGTGGATGGTAAAGAACCCTGAATGGTTTGATGTGCTTGTTACAGGCAACATGTTCGGCGATATAATAACCGACCTTGGCGCAATTACCCAGGGCGGCATGGGGCTTGCCGCTGGCGGCAACATTAACCCCGAAGGTGTAAGCATGTTTGAACCTATTGGAGGGTCAGCCCCCAAGTATACCGGGCTTGGTGTAATAAACCCCCTTGCCGCTATATGCGCCGCAGGCATGATGCTTGAGACCCTTGGCGAACAGGCTGCCGCAGATAAGATAGAAGAGGCGGTAAAATATGTTACCGCAAACAAGATGAAAAGCATGGATGCGGGCAAGATGGGTTACAGCACATCTGAGGTCGGAGACCTTGTGTGTGAAAGGATAGTATCTTAAAGAGCCAATTTCAACTTGACATATTTTATGGCTGGAATAAAGTGGCCTTGTTTTACGATTAAATTAAAACTGCCGAAAGGAGGCGCAAGATATGGATATTGTAAAAATGGAAAAAGAAGTGGATTTGTGCCCCTGGAGGTCAGCAGGTTAAAAAATATCACCTGTTCATTAAAGGCCGCCTAACAGGGCGGCCTTCTCATTTATGGCCCCGGGGCATAGAGTATAGAATTATTTCCGGGGTTTCCTTTATGGCAACCCTCATTTACAATTTATAAAAACCTGTTCAGACTGATAAATATGGTGATGATTCATGATTTATTGCCATGATGAAAAAGGCACGCTCCGCCTTCGCCAAGGCTATGGCAGGACAAGTGCTGTGTGCCCTTAAATCGAAGGTAATGATTAATCAGTCCATGGACATAAATTAAAAGGGGAATAAAATGAATTTGGAGGATTTGGGATGGGACGACCATTTCAGCACACAATTTGTTAATCAGATAAAAGATGAAGGTATTATACCGGCAAGGATATCAGAGGGACACAGAGGCTTTTACAGTATGCTGTGCGAGGATGGTGAATTTCTCGCTGAGATATCAGGCAGGATGCACTATACATTAATGGATCAGGGTGGCTTCCCTGCGGTTGGAGACTGGGTGGCTGCAAGTCTCTATCATGATGATAAAAGGGCCATTATCCACGGGCTTCTTGAAAGGAAAAACAGCCTTTCAAGAAAGGAGGTATCAGGCAGAAAGTCTGACAGTCAGGGCAGGGTAGAAGAGCAGGTACTTGCAGCAAACATAGATACCTGTTTTTTAATAACCGCACTTGATAATGATTTCAGCCCCCGCCGAATAGAGCGGTATCTTACAACGGTTTATAACAGCGGGATGAACCCTGTTGTGGTGCTTAACAAGACCGATCTTGTAACTGCAACTGATGAATATCTTGATCAGGTGAGCAAGGTCGCCTTTGGTGTGCCTGTTATACCTGTATGCTGTCTCACAAGTTCAGGTATTGAAGAGCTCCGTGCGTATATTAAAACCGGTAAGACAGTTGTATTTCTAGGATCATCAGGTGTAGGAAAATCAACCATCATTAACAGGCTGTTCGGTGCAGAGAGGCAGCGGGTAAGCGCTGTCCGTGATGGGGATCAGAAGGGACGGCACACGACCACTGTACGGGAGCTTATGGTGCTTCCGACTGGCGGGATAGTTATAGACACACCCGGCATGAGGGAGTTTCAGCCCTGGATGGGTGAGGATGAAATAGAAGAGTCATTCAGTGATATTGATGAGTACAGCCGTAATTGCAGGTTCAGAAACTGCACCCATGAATCAGAGCCGGGATGCGCTGTTCAGGAAGCAATAAGGAGAGGAGAACTTGACTCCGGGAGATACAAGAACTTTACCCGCATGAAACGCGAGGCAAGATTCCTTGAGGAGAGGATAAGTTTTGGCGCTCAACAGACAGAGAGAAAAAGGTGGAAGGCGATCACAAAACTTCAGAGGCAGTTTAAAAAGGGTTATTGACTTAACTTTCTGTTCAACTAAACTATGTGAAAATTTAATGAAAAAATCAACAAATGAGGGGAGGAACAAAATGGCAAAATCAGAACACGGGAAATATATCATAACTAAACCGAGGAAGGATGTTGTTATACCTGACTGGGCAGGAAACCTTTCCGCTGAAAGAAGTACCCGCATGTTTTACCTTGATAGCAATGTGATCCCCGGGGCCTTTTATGTAGAGGTAGTCTGGTTCTGGCCAACCGATCAGAAGGATGACAGCAGCCCTGATCCCCACTCACATGATGTTGATGAGGTAATAGGATTTTTCGGCACAGACCCGAAGGATCCTAATGACCTAGGGGCAGAGATAGAGTTTTATATAGACAGGGAGAGAAATCTGATGAGGGAGAGTTTTCTGGCATTTATCCCGGCAGGTGTAAAACATTGTCCTTTGAATATACTCAAGATCACAAAACCGGTGTTTCATTTTGCCACTATTCCCCGTAAGAATTACGGGTAATATTCTTATTCTTATTTTTCTAAAAAGATAACTGTGATTTACAGTATCAATAAGGTGAGGATATATAAATAATTTTGGCGAAGCTATCCATTATCGTCATTCCCGCGGAGGCGGGAATCCATTTGAGCGGTGTTAGCATATTAATATAAATGGATGCCCGCCTGCGCAGGCATGACGAAATTTGATTTTTTTTGAAATAGGATTTCTCAACGTCTGCACCATGAAAGGCCACGGATAATAACACATGAGAAACATATCGCATGAACATCTAATCAATACTGAAAATGTTATTAAGATACTGGCATCAGCGGAAAATACCGGAAGATATGGCCTCTATGAACATGAGGTCTATTCACTCCTCGCTGAACTAAAGGTGATTAAGGCGCCAGCCCACATATTTTTGGATAAAGAGAGGGCATATACTGATGAAGAGCTTACCTCTCTTCCCGGTGAAAAGGTCGTGCTCAAGATTGTCTCCCCTCACATAAGCCATAAAACTGATGTGGGTGGCGTAAAGGCGGTTGCAAAGAGGGCTGATGTAATCAGGGCGGCGGTGAAACAGATGCTGACGGATGTAGCTGACTCTTATACCCGCTCCCTTGAAAATGGTGAAATCCATTGGCCTGACACCTGCATGGGTCTTTCAGGAGAAGATCTCAGACTGGCTATTGAAAAGGATATCAGGGGCGTGATAATGGTTCAGTATGTGGACTATGCCGCTGATAATTTTGGGAACGAACTGATCATTGGCATCAGGAACACCCGCGATTATGGCATGATTATTACCGCAGGCCTTGGCGGCACAGATACAGAGCTTTTTGCGGGCGCATTCAGAAAGGGCATGGCATTTGTCTCAGCATCAACAGTGATGACCTCTGCCCATGAATTTCTGGCCCTGTTCAGGAGGACCTTAAGCTATAAAAAACTCGCAGGTCTTACCCGTGGACAGAAGCGGGTTGATATTGATGAAGCGCTCATAGAACTCTTCTCATCATTCATATCCCTTGCAAACAGCTTTTCAGCGCCCTCTACAGACAATCCATATGTGTTAGAAGAGCTTGAGATAAACCCCTTTGTCTTCTCCCAGAATCGCCCTGTACCCCTTGACGGTTTATGCAGGTTCAGCCGTCCTGAAAAGATGCAGAACAAAAGGCCCCTTAACAGGGTTGATTCTCTATTACACCCCCGGTCAATAGGCATAATAGGTGTCTCAACCACAAGGGTGAATTTCGGGCAGATTATTCTCAATAATGTTATCGCAATGGGATTTGAGAAAAAAAATCTCCGCATCATAAAGCCCGGGACAGATTGTTTTAATGGGGTGCCCTGTGTGGATAGCATTAACACCCTTGATATAGTGGTTGATCTCCTCGTGGTTGCAGTTGGGGCAGATCAGGTGCCCGATATAGTAAATAATCTGCTTGAGAAAGAGAGATGCAGATCGGTAATCCTTATACCCGGCGGTATTGGCGAGACTGATGAAAGCGAAGGGCTTGCAAACGAGATGGCTGAAAAGATAAACAGGGCAAGGCTGGCAGGCTATAACACCCCTGTTTTTTTGGGGGCAAATTCACTTGGTGTTGTCTCCCATCCGGGTAAATATGATACCCTCTTTATCCCTGAAGAAAAACTCCCCAGAAAAAGAGCTCCCCGTAGCCGGAATACGGCCTTAATCAGCCAGAGCGGGGCATTCATGATAACAAGGCTTAGCAGGCTCAAATGGTTTGACCCTGCCTATATGATATCGGTGGGGAATCAGAACGACCTTACACTTGGGGATATAACCTCATACATTGCACAAAGGGATGATATAGATGTGATCGCCATTTACGCTGAGGGGTTCAGGGATCATGATGGTCTCTCTTTTTTGAGGGCGGTTAAACAGGCATCATCAGGAGGGAAGGCGGTAATTGTCTACAAGGCAGGCAGGACAAAAGAGGGTAAAAATGCAACAGCAACCCACACCGCTGCAATTGCAGGTGATTATCAGCTCTTTGAATCATGCGTCAGAGAGGCCGGGGGGATTATTGCATCCAGCTTTACAGAGTTTAATGACCTCATTTTACTCGCTGAAAAGCTCCATAAAAAGAGGATCAGGGGCAACAGGATCGCAGCATTGAGCGGGGCAGGCTTTGAGGCAGTAGGGATGGCGGATAATATTGAAACCGGGGAGTTCCGCCTTGAGATGGCGAGATTCAACAATGCCACGGTAAAGAGGTTTGAGGCATTGCTTGAGGCCAAGGCCATTTCAAGCCTTACAAAGGTGAATAACCCCTTTGACATAAACCCGGCTGGTGATGATGAAACCCATATACTGATGGTAAAACAGCTTATTGAGGATGAAAATGTGGATGCCATAATAGTGGGCCTTGACCCTTTATCCCCAACAACAACGACACTTTCAGGGAAAGAGAGATACGGCTTTATGCGACCGGGCAGTATGGTTAATGAACTCGGTGAAATAGTAAATAATACTGATAAACCTGTTATAGGGGTGATCGATGCGGGTGAGCTCTATGACCCAATGGCAGAAGAGCTTGGTAACAGGGGCATGGCAATATTCAGGTCGGTTGACAGGGCATTAAGGGCGCTGGCTCTTTATATAAATGGAAGATTTATAAGAGATAATATCACCTAGAGAAATACCGCATTCGCAGAGACAGGTTTAAAACCCGTCTCTACAATGGCGCATGCCTCAATATTCCCATATCTGCGGATATATCTATCCAAACGTTCTCTTTTTCTTTTTTATACCCTTTACATTTTAGGTTTATTGTCTTGACACAAAAAGGCTATATTCCTATAGTTCGTTTTCGGCAGGAGCAGCGTCTGCTCATATAAATTAGCTTAAACATCAATAAATTACGCCTTTAAAACCGGGATATCCGGGACTAAAAAAGGGTATACCAGTTCTGAACCGGTTTTATTGGCCGCAATAGGGGAGGCCTTATGAAAAAAACTGTTGTTTTATATGCTCTTTTACTGGTTTGCTGTTTTGTTATTTCAGCATGTTCTTCACCTTCAGATTCACCTGATACAGCCCGAAAGGATGATCAGCCAGCAGTGTCAACTTCGCCTGAGACATCGAAACGTGATCCGCTCATAAAGCTTATGGATCAGTACCTGGATGCCCTTGTTAACCATGATCCTTCCAAGGTTCCTCTGGCAAAGAATGTAAAGCTGGTTGAAAACACAGAGGTTACACCAGTAGGAAAGGGGCTGTGGGAAAACACAACAGGCCCCAACACTACAGAATATAAGATTTATGTTGCTGACCCTGTTCTTGACCAGATAGGCTATATGGGCATTCTTAAGGAAAAGGACAAACCTGTTCAGGTGGCTATACGTCTTAAGGTTGAAAACGGAGAGATAACCGAGATAGACCACATGATATGGAGGCAGATATCAGAACCCATGCCTGAAGGCCTTTTAAAACCCCGGCCAGGGCTGGTACAGAGGCTTGACCCATCTGAAAGGGTATCACGTGAAGAGATGTTCAGGGCAGCAAACGCCTACTATGACGCCATTGAACAGAGTGACGGCACTGTTGCCCCCTTTGCTGATGAGTGCGAAAGGCATGAAGGGGGCATCACCGCCGCTAATAATCAGGCCCCTGTGCCTGAGGAGTCTATTACCACATTTGGCGCAATGGCTGCATTTGGCCGCATGAAGTGCGGTGAGCAGCTCAGCACCGGCATTATGCGATATATATCCGACATCAACCAGCGCAGGCTTGTTGCAATAGATGAGCAGATGGGGCTTGTAATGATTTTCTCCATGTTCAACCATGATGGCGAACCCAATCCTCTGCCCATTAAAAATATGGTCGGCGTCACAGAAAGCCCGAACAACTGGGGTCAATTCAATGTGGGCGCAGGCCATATCTACAAGATAAGAAGCGGTAAGATCTATGAGATAGAGGCAATTGCAGCTCTCGGCATGCCTTATCATGCATCTGACGGGTGGAGTTGCACCCGTGACTGTCTCAGCGGGATTATGGACACATATCTTGCCGCCCTTGCAAAGAATGACCCTGCCGGTGTCCCTCTTGCAGCCGGTGCAGAGCTTGTTGAAAACAATAAAAAGATCAACATAGGAGACGGACTCTGGAAGACAGCAACCGGCGGCCCGACCGATTTTAAGATTATTGTTGCTGACCCTGATACAGGCGAGGTTGCCTTCATGGGCGTGATAGAGGAGAATAAAAATCCAACTATAGCCGCCATAAGGTTGAAGGTTGTCGATAATGAGATAAGCAAGATCGATCATCTTGTTGTCCATAATGAAAAGGGTGAACCACTGAACGAAAACATGTCCAAACTCCGCCCTGCATTTCTGGAACGTGCCCTAAAGATGGAGCGCACACCAAGGGAAAAGATGATTGAAATAGCAAACCTCTATTATGAGGCCATTGTTCAGGATAACGGCGCTGTTGCGCCATTTGCGGATGAGTGCGAACGCAGGGAAAACGGCAGCATTGCTGCTAATGACCGCACAGGGAAAAAGGGTGTGGATATATTCAGCACCTATAAATGCTCGGATCAACTGAACACTGGCCGCCTGAGTTATATTACCGATATCACTGACAGGCGTATCTTTGCGGTTGATGAGGAAAAGGGGCTTGTATTTGTCTTTTCCATATTCCGCCACAATGGGGAGCCAAAGGTCATGAAGATTACCGGGGTGCCGGGGATAACCGAATTCAAAAACCAGTGGGGGCCATTTGAACTGCCTGCTGCCCATGTGTTCAAGATCAGGAATGGGAAGATATATGAGATAGAGGCGATCGGGTATTTTTATGCAGGCACAGGGCTTACAACCGGGTGGGAATAATTATCTATGGAATATATCGGTCGTAAACCGACAAATATCATGGGGGTCTCCCTGCTCCATAAATGCAACTTCAACTGTGAACACTGCGGCTATATATATGTGGGAGAGGCAGAGGATCACATAATAAAACCCGGATACAGGATCACATGGGATCAGGTAAAAACAGCACTTGATGACTGTAAGACCATACCTGATTCATACTGGAACCTGAACTACACCGGTGGTGAACCCACCCTCTGGGAGGAGCAGGGAAAGACCTTTGTGGATATCCTGATAGAGACTGCCCATAGGGGACAGTTCCCCAGCTACAACACCAACGGCTCCTGGTTTGATGATTATTCCAGAACACATGATTTCTTTTTTAGATATATGGAGGCAACCGCTGAACCGCTTATGACATTTATCAGCATGGACAAATTCCATAAAAACTATGATGAGTCAACAGGCAGGGCAAAGAGCCTTGATAATATCGTAAGGGTAATGGATGAGATACCCCAGAATAGGAGGTGGCAGTTCAGGACACATGTGATTATCATCATCACAAAAGACCCTGCAAGTACCCTGCCTGCTGAGATGAAGGCCCATTACGGGGCATTCGGGATAACCTTTGGTGATTTCCCTTTGATGCGCATAGGAAAGGCAAAGAGGCTGACATATCAGATACCGGAGATGATAGAATATTTTCCGCCAAACCAGAATGAATCGGGCGGCCCCCGTGTACTGGTGCTGGTTGGGGATGACTATTACATAGCAAGCGAAAGAAAGGGCAAACTGGGGCATCTGAAGGATTTATATATATCTTAGGCACATGGAAAATTCTAAAATACCATCCACCAGGGAGAGCACGGAGGACACGGAGTAACTATAACTCATGACTTAATGAATTTTACATATTATTTTTGTCAGTCTGTGAAAGATGGATCACATTGGTTTTACAAAGATATTTTGGATACCCCTTGGAGTTTATCACCCATTTATTGCGGGGCAATTATGATGACCTATTTTTTTATTGTTTGTAGTTTTTACTCCGTGCTCTCTGTGTCCTCCGTGGTGAAAAATCCATGTTTAAAGCGATATACTCTAGAAGATTCAAAACTTTTTAAAAGGGGAAGTGGGAATGAATTATTATATTAGGAGGCTATTCACCTTGTCTATCTTAAGTATCCTTTGTCTTGTAACCGGCTCATGCAGTAATAAACCGGCAGACAGACCAAAACTGGATAAAACTAATATCCCCGAAATTATCAAAAATATGACACTTCATGAAAAGGCCATGCTTGTAACAGGCACAGGCATGGATATACCTCCTTCCCTGCTCGAAAACCTGCCTGAGGGCGAAAACCCCTTTGGGGCCAGTATGGGGAAAAATGAAGAGCCTGACCCTGAATATGATGCAATGGTTGCGAAGATAAAAACGATCGCTCCGGGCGCAGCAGGAAGGACCGCCGAGATAGCCGCTTCAGGCATACCAACAATGGTTGTTGCAGACGGGCCAGCAGGTTTGAGGATAAACCCTGAGAGGGATAGTGAAACACGTAAGTATTTCTGTACTGCATTCCCCATCGCAACACTCCTTGCCTCCACATGGGATACAGGGCTTGTTACAGAGGTAGGCAGCGCAATGGGGAACGAGGTGGTTGAATATGGCGTTGATGCAATTCTTGGCCCTGGCATGAACCTCCACAGAAACCCCCTGTGCGGCAGAAACTTTGAGTATTATTCAGAAGACCCTCTGGTTACAGGGAAGATGGCCGCTGCAATGGTTAAGGGCATCCAGTCAAAGGGTGTTGGCACATCAATTAAACACTTTGCCGCAAACAACCAGGAGACAAACAGGCTTTCTGTCGACACCATCGTGAGTGAAAGGGCTTTAAGGGAGCTTTACCTTGAGGGTTTCAGGATAGCGGTGCAGGAGTCCGAACCCTGGACAGTCATGTCCTCATACAACAAAATAAATGGAACATACACCTCTGAAAGCCATGACCTCATAACAAAAATCCTCCGCGATGAATGGGGCTTTAAGGGGTTTGTCATGACAGACTGGGGCGGAGGCTCTGATGTGGTTTCCCAGATGAAGGCAGGCAATGACCTTATAATGCCAGGTAACAGGGACCAATCAAAGGAGTTAGAAAAGGCTGTCAGGGAGGGGAGGCTTGATGAAAAGATACTGGATCAGAATGTGGAGAGGATACTCAATATTATAGTTAAAACCCCAAGATTTAATAATTACAAATATCAGGACAAACCTGACCTTAAGGCAAACGCAATAACGGCAAGAAGGGCTGCTGCTGACGGCATGATCCTTTTAAAGAACAATGAAAAGGCCCTCCCCTTTTCCGGTGGGATCAAGAATGTGGCTGTATTCGGCAACTCATCCTATAAGATAATAACTGGCGGCACAGGGAGCGGCGATGTGAATGAGGGGTACAGTGTATCTCTTGTTGAGGGGCTCAAGAATGGTGGTTATTTGATTGATAACGCCATTATGGATGCATACATTCATTACATAAAAGATGCGGAAGAAAAACAGGAGAAAACCAAAAACCCATTCATGGGAAAACCGCCAGTGCCTGAGATGGAGATGGATAGAGACGAAATAGAGAGGCTTGCGGGCACTATGGATATTGCCATTGTTACCATAGGACGCAACTCGGGAGAGGGCGGTGACAGAAGGGCTGAGCCGGGTGATTTTTATCTCACAGAAGAGGAGATGGCACTTATCAGAGATGTCAGCATGGAATTCAGGTTAAGGAACAAAAAGACAGCGGTTATCCTGAATATCGGCGGGGTGATAGAGGTCGCATCATGGAGGGATTTTACTGATGCAATACTCCTTGCATGGCAGCCGGGCCAGGAGACAGGTAATGCAATAGCCGATATCATAAGCGGCAAGGTAAACCCTTCCGGAAAACTAGCATCCACATTCCCGGTGAGTTATAATGATGTGCCTTCGGCTAAGAGCTTTCCGGGGATAGAGCTTCCCATGACAGATGCGGAGAAAAAGGCAAATGAGACCCTGCCACCATTCATGCGTAAAAAACCTGCAAGGACTGTGTATGAAGAGGATATATATGTGGGATACAGGTACTATGCAACCTTCAATGTGCCTGTAGCATATGAGTTCGGGTATGGCCTCTCCTATACCTCGTTTGAATATTCCAATATGAGGCTCGACAATACCGAGTTCAAGGGTTCTGTTACAGTCTCAGTGGATATAAAAAATAAAGGGGAATTTCCTGGCCGTGAGGTGGTTCAGCTATATGTATCAGCGCCCTCAGTAAAAATCAAAAAGCCTCTTAAAGAGCTTAAGGCATTTGCAAAAACAGGAATGTTGCAGCCTGGTGAAACAGAGACCATTATATTCAACCTTGACGCAAAGAGTTTAGCAAGTTTTGATACGGACAGCTCATCGTGGATGGCAGAGGCAGGTGAATACAGGGTTGAGGCAGGGGCATCATCAAGGGATACAAGACAGTCAGCAGTATTTCATCTTGAAAAGGATTTACGAGTAAAACAGGTTCAAAGGGCGCTATCACCCTTAATGGAGATAAGCAGGCTAAAACCCTGATATAACTATGCCCCGCTTATACTGAAATTTTACCCTGAAGGGGCAGCATATGTTAACGATAGGCATCGCCCATCTGTAAAGTTGTGTCACTTCATAGGGCTAAGCCCTATGTTAGAAAATGATACAAGGCATTAATTCATTTAGTGCCTTGTATTCATATTTGTCTTACAAATAACTTTGTATTTATCCTCTTTTAGCTGTCTTAACCTCATCCAGCACCTTCCTCACTGTCTTTGCCAGATCAGCCCTTATAATTGGTTTATAAACAAATGCGTCTATCCCAATTTCTGAGGTAGTTTTACCAGAATAATTTTTACTGTAACCTGTGCAAAGTATCACAGGGACATCCGGACAAATTCTTTTTAATTCGACAGCCAGTTTATCTCCTGTCATGCCCGGCATGGTCAGGTCGGTAATAACCAGGTCAAAATCATCAGGCCTATTTCTGATGAGCTCCAGGGCCTCTATGCTGGATGTCCGTATTGTTACTTTGTATCCTAAGCCTTTAAGATTTCGACCAACAACATTTGCGATCTCAGGCTCGTCATCTACAACCAGGATCCTTTCAGCGCCGACAGGCAACTCCTTTATTTCAATAATTTCTTCTTTTCCGCGTTCTTTTGAAACAGGTAAATATATAGTAAAGGTGCTCCCCTTTCCGACCTCGCTTTCAACAAGAATTTCTCCCTCACATTTCTTTACAATGCCGTGAATCAGGGCCAGACCCAGGCCTGTCCCCTCACCCGGACCTTTTGTTGTGAAATAGGGTTCGAATATGGTTTTTAATAAGTGAGGTGGTATCCCATAACCAGTATCAGATACCTTTAATTCAATATATCTCCCCGGCTTCAAATCCTGATCTTCTTTTAAAAAGTTCACATCAAGCGTTGTATCCTTTAACGATACTGTTAATATCCCGCCATTTTTCTCCATAGCCTGGGCCGCATTGGTGAAAAGGTTCATGAACACCTGATGGATCTGGGTCGGGTCAGCCATTATCAGGGAATTACTTTCAATGGATTGCCTTATTTCAATAGTAGAGGGAATAGATGCCCTGATAAATTTTATTGTCTCTTTTGCTATCATGCTTACCATGACCGGCTTTAACTCCTCATTGGACTGGCGCGCAAATGTCAGGATCTGCTTAACCAGATCCTTTGCGCGTAAACCTGCCTTAAATATCTCCTGAAGGTTACCAGCCATAGCAGAGCCTGGTTCTGCATCATATAGCAACAGTTCAGTATACCCTATGACTGTTGATAATATGTTATTAAAATCGTGCGCTATGCCTCCAGCCAGTGTGCCGATAGCCTCCATTTTCATGGCGTGCTGCAGCTTTGCTTCTGTAGCTATTTTTTCCTTTTCAGCCTTTTTGATTTCAGTAATATCTTTATAAATAGAGATTTTTGAAACGGGCTTATTCGCGAGCATTATTGGCGAGGAACTTACCAGGTAATGGCGTCCGGTCTTAGGGTCTATCTTCTCTAATTCGGAGTGAAGCCCTTTTCTGATATTATCCATATCGCAACAGAGGCATGGCGCATCCTGTTCAAAAAGAACTTTGTGGCAGGGCTCATCAACTGCGCTTTTTCCAGCCATTTTTAACATTGCCGGATTCATATATTCAATCTGATAGTCAAAAGAGCAGATAAAGGTCGGGTCAGGAATGGCCTCCATCATGCTTCGGTATCTTTGTTCACTTTCCTTGAGGGCATCTTTGGCGCTTTTTTCCTCGGTAATATCACTTACAATATGCACTGCGCCAGAATAATCCCCGTTTGCATCCAGTATAGGGTCTACAGTAACATTAAACCACTTTTCACCAATCTCCAGCTCCATACTTTCCCTTTTCAGGCTGTTTCTAACCCTTAAAACAGGGTATTCCGGGATGGCCTGCTTTGTCCCATGAACTGTCTCCCAGCAATGCTTGCCTACTATCTGGCTGTTTGGCCTCTGAAAAAACTGCTCAGATATCTTGTTTGAGCGCACCACCTTCTGGTTTTTATCAAGTATCCAGATGGCGCTTTGGGTCGCATCAAGCGTTGTCTGCCATTCATTAGATACCCTGATTATCTCATCCTGCATTTGCTTGTGTTCTGTAATATCGCTTATAGTTGTCATAAAATAGAGTGGGTTGCCTTCCTTATCCCTGAATATCACTGTGCTTATGTCAGCCTAAATGATTGCGCCCCTTTTATGAATATATCTTTTAATGAATCGTTCAGACTCTTTTTTTCCGGAAAGCAGTGAATCAATAACCTTTCTTGAAAAGTCGATATCATCTGGGTGTGTAATATCCTGCCAGGTAAGCTTTCTGAATTCGTCCTGTGAATAGCCAAGCATGTCACAGAAGGCCTTGTTGGGCAGCATTTGTCCTGAAGGGTATGTCAATGACTTGCCAATAACAGAGCTTTCAAATATATGCCGGAATTTTTCCTCGCTTTCTTTAAGTGTCTCATTTGCCTTTTTTTTAAGGTGATATCATGCCAGATACAATGAAAAACCTGTTTATCTTCAACCTTTATAAACTGAGATAAAACATTTACATTTCTGAGTTCGCCCTGTTTTGTGCGATGAAGGATCTCAAAATCATTAAAACCATTCTCAATTACCTTCTGAATATTTGTGCGCGTCTCTTCATAGGTTTCTTTAGCTTCGATTTCAGACAGGCTCAGCCTGGCAAATTCTTCACGGGTATAGCCAAGCTGTCTGCAAACCTGATCATTGAACTCAACAGGCCGCATGGTTTCATGGTCAAGGATGACAGCCCCATAAAGGCTGTTATCAAAGAAGGCCCTGTAATAATTCTTACTGCCTTCAAGCGCCTTTATTTTCCTTTCGAGATGGCTGATTTTTGCGGTTAATTCTTTTTCTAGTATTGTGCTGGACATTTTTACTACCTCCCTGTTAAAAAGAAGCTCAAAAATGGGCGCTTATCACTTTTGAATTAAAACTGAACAGCGCAACGTAACAGGAGGTCGCCCCTATTAAATCCTTACAATGATCAATGAATAATCCGCCCGGATTCAGGAAGCCTTTTTAAACAAGAACAGACTTTGCGCCATTCATTATATATCGGGTTTTACTTTATACAAATATCAGCGTAACCCCTTTTCCCTTGAACTGACCAAGGAGGGGCGCAATAAATATTTTATAATTTGTGTCCATTACAGGGCAATTATCCAAAATCTCTAATCTGCCATCCTTGATTGCCCTCTCAACGTGTTCATTTAAATCATCAGGGAAACAGTCAGCTATGTAATTTCCAACCTCAAACCCGCTATTGCCATGTGTTATATCCAGTGCCTTTTTGTTTCTCATCACTATCATGCCGTCTGAGCTTATGCCAATAACCGGTAGAGGCATATCTTCAATAATAGCACGGAATAATTCAAGCGCCCTATTCTGTATCTCAAGGTCTTTTGTCCTTTCCTCTACTATTGATTCCAGGTTTGTATTTATCCTGACAAGTTCATCATTAATTATCTCCAGCTCTTTATTCTTTTTTACTATGAGTTCATTGAGCTCCCGGTTCTTCCTTATTAATTCATACTGTTCAAGGCACTGCTTAATCTCCAGCCTCAGATTATTTTCATCCCAGGGCTTATAAAAAAATTTAAAGATATGCCCCTTGTTGATGGACTCGGTTATGGAATCAACATCAGTATAACCGGAAAGGATAGTTCTGATAACATCCGGGAAATCCTTTTTCGTTTTGGCCAGAAATTCGATCCCGCTCTCGCCAGGCATCCTCTGATCGGTAACAATAAGCTGCACATCGTTTTCAGTGAGTATCCTATAGCCCTCTTCAGCGCTCATGGCGGTTAAAATCCTGTAGCCGTCCCTGTGCAGCAACCGTTTAAGGCTGTTTAACACATACTCTTCATCATCGACGATCAATATTGTTTTTTTATTCTCCACCGGGCCGCTCTCTATTTATAATAAACCGGCATGTTAATTCATTGTTCACCATTGCGCCTTGCCATCTCATTTCTTTATAAAGATGCTTCCTATTACAGGGCTTTGGGCATGAATGGCCTTAAGCCTGTTAACCAGCTCCTGGGTCAGTTTTGTATTATAAGGAAGAAGAAACCTGCCATTTACCGAATAAAGTGATCTTGACAGAATCATCCCTGCGCATATTTTTTCGATTGGTATCTCCTTTTCATCCTCATCGCTCACCCCCTGTTTCTCTATATAATCAAGAAACACCTTAACCACATCAGGCGCAAATTCGGTAAATGCATTTTTTTTAATGTAATAGGCAGCAGCGGCCTTTAAAAGCGCATCAGGGGCAAAATGATCCTGAGTAATATTTCGCTCCCTCAGGTATTCCTTAATGCACCTTTCTTTGTCTATGCCAAGGTGAACAATCTTATCGTATCTGTCAGCCACAGATATAATCTGGGCTTCAAGAGGAATGAGCTCTCCGCTGAGCTGATCAGGAAAACCCCTGCCATCATATCTCTCATGATGTGACCTGATAATTAACCCCACATGATCAAGCTTGTTTATAAACCTGACAATCCCCTGTCCCTCTTCAGGGTGCTTGCTATAAAGGGCCTTTTCCTGATCATTCATTTTTCCACTTTCCATAAGGAATAATTTTTCAGGGATGCCTATCTTGCCCAAATCGTGAAGCAGAGCAGCGATTTCAACATTCATGATCTCTATTTCAGATAGTTTCAGGGCCTGTGCCAGTTGTTTTGCGATGAGACTTACGCGTCTTCCATGACCTTCCATAGCAGGCGAGCTGTTGTCTACCAGTGATGCAAATGCCCTTACAGTGTTATAAAGGCCCTGTTCAAGCTCCTGGTTTTTGGCCTGTATCTCCCTTGTCCTCTCTTCAACCTTTTTTTCAAGGGATTTGTTTATCTCCTTCAGTTCCAGATTTTGTTTTTTTACCAGATTATTCAGCCGCTTGTTTTCCAGCTTAAGCTCAAACTGGTATAATGTTTCACGCACCTGGCCTGCAAACTCGGCATCATCCCATGGTTTTGTAATATATCTATGTATTTCACCCTTATTTAGTGCATCAATAATGGCATTGATATCTGCGTAACCGGTTAAAAGTATCCTGAATGAATCAGGGGCAATCTTTTTCACCTTCTCCATCAACTGTGAGCCTGACATATTTGGCATTCGCTGATCAGAGATAATCCCTGATATGGGTTTTTCAAGTTTGCTTAAGGCCTCCAGGGCCTCTTCACCGCTGTTAGCCTCGATTACATTAAATCCCTCTTTCCGGAGCAACCTGTTTAATGATTTGGTAATCGACACATCATCATCCACAACCAGAATTGTATGCTTGTATTTGAGCTCCATCTTGCCACCTCATTAATGCAGAAAATATACTATGGATTTGAATCAAATATTTGTATTTGAACAAAGTTTCTCATCGGTATTATTTACAGGGACGAATATTGTAAATGTTGTACCACACCCCTTTTCACTTTCAACACCTATTTTTCCATTATGCTTTTTTATTATATTATATGCAACATTAAGCCCCAGGCCTGTGCCCTTTCCAACATCCTTGGTGGTAAAAAATGGGTCAAATATCCTTGCAATATTCTCCTTATCTATTCCGCACCCTGTATCGCCTATTTTTACCACAATATTTTCATCTGACAGGGCTGTCTTTATGCTGATTTCTCCCTGCCCTGTAATTGCCTGAGCAGCATTGACCAGAATATTGGCAAACACCTGATTAAGCTGCTGGGGATAACAGAGTATTTCCGGCAGCTCTCCATACTCCTTTTTGACCTTGGCTTTGTATTTGATCTCATTCCATACTATATTGAGTGTTGATTCTATACACCTGTTAATATCCGCATACTTGGGTTTATCTTCACCAGGGTGCGCAAAATCCTTTAAGTCCTGAACTATCTTCCTTATCCTTTCCATGCCTTCACGGCTCTCCTGAATCAGGCTTGTGATATCATCCACCATGAAGGATATATCCATCTCCTCTTC
Source organism: uncultured Desulfatiglans sp. (assembly GCA_964643755.1). Classification (GTDB taxonomy): domain Bacteria; phylum Desulfobacterota; class DSM-4660; order Desulfatiglandales; family HGW-15; genus JAAZBV01. Next base: position 17,648 of record CAZXUA010000027.1, read on the forward strand.
CTTCGCCTTTATGTTCTCAAACAGCTTCTTGCAACTGTCATCACATCTTGCTGCTTCAAGCTCGCTGATTAGATTATGGTATTCATGTATGAGGCTGTTATACTTCTGAATGTAGTCTGAAAGTGTATTCAAATTGCTGCTTACAAAACCTGTAGGGTTATTAATCTCATGGGCCACCCCTGCTGCAAGCTGACCGATAGAGGCCATCTTGTCAGACTGCCTGAGCTGCGCCTCGATCAATTTTCTTTCATGTTCCGCCTGTTTTATCGCTGTTATATCTGTAATTACAGCAACAACCCCATCAAATACCCCGTTTGGAGAAAAAATGGGTTTTGCTGAAATCATTGCATAAAATGAACGCCCCTCTTTGTTAATATACCTCAATTCATATGATTCACTTATCCCCTTTTTCCTTTGATCCATTTTCCCGGAAAATTTTTCCCTTTCCCCTTTTTCAAAAAGCCGGGTTATATCCTTGCCGATCAATTCCTCCCTTGTATATCCTATCATTTTGCATAGGTGGTCATTGGCAAAAGTTAACAGGCCATTGCTGTCAAGCCTTATAAGCCCCTCCTTCATGTTCTCAATAAGTATACGATTTTCACTAATCTCATGGTTCAGATTTTCTGAAAGGGATATAATGCGACGGGCATTTTTTATACTCACCTTCAATCTTTCAATATCGATCGGTTTTGTAATATAGTCATCAGCCCCCTTATCGAGCGCCTCTTTTATATCGGATTTCTGATCTTTTGCTGTTGCTATTATTATATATGTATATTTATTCTTTATAAATTTCCGGATCTCTTCGCACAGGGTAAGCCCATCCATATTGGGCATAATCCAGTCAGTAATGACAATGCTGACATCATTATTTTTATATTTTTCAAGTGCATCAATCCCGTCATTTGAAACCAGGACTGTCTGCCCCCATTTTTTAAAGGTCTTTAAAAGGAGCTCTCTTGTAACCGGTGAATCGTCTACTATCAGTACGGACATATACTCCTCGCTGTAACTATAGATCATATCCTGTTTTTACAGGGAGAGATATTGTAAATGTTGCGCCTTTGTTCTTCTCTGATTGGACATCAATATTTCCTGTATTGATTGCATTCAAAATTGTTCCTGAATCTGATTTGGTTGACAGCACCATACGGACTATACCGGGGTAATTTCCCTTAACCCATTTCAGGAGTTCAAAACCATCAATGCCAGGCATCATAATATCAGTAATAACCAGGTGGATCTTGTTTTCCCTGATATTTTTCTGGGCTTCAATAGCGTCTGATGCATACAGCCTTTGATAGGGTTCATTTCGCAGGATTCTTTCAATTGCCTTTCTTACACCGGAGTCATCATCTACCAGCAATATTGTGTGATTGCCCATTAGTATTTCTCCATAATCTGTAAACAGTAGCAAGCTGTAAGAGAATCGTAAGCTATCTATTCCTACGGTTTACTGCCCTTTTCAGGCGATGCCTTTTCAATATCTATTATTGTCTTTGAAAGATAGGCCTTTGTCTCATATTTCGTTATGTTCATGAGTTTTTTGGTTATCTCGCCCATCTTTTCTATCTGGGTTGTTATGATATCAAGATTTCTATTAATGGGGCTATCCCTGTCTGAACCAAGTTTTATAATCTCTGACTGCCCCATAACCACCTGAAGAGGCTGATTTATCTCATGGCATATTGCGCCTGCCATCTCAAGCACGCCTTCCAGCTTTTCCTTGCGCATCTTGTCTTTTTCAGCCTTTTTAATGTCGGTAATATCATTAAGTATGATCACCATGCCGCGGTATTTATCGCTGATATCAAGCATCCTTTTTATGCGTATGAGGAAAACCCTCACCCCATTTTTGGTAACCAGGTTCTTTTCAAGGGTATAATCGTTGATATCATTGCGTAATGCAGGCAGGATCTCATCTATGAATCCGGGCATCTTTTTTTTTGGACTTATATCCCTGTTATAATAGATGGAGCCTGGCACTGATGATTCCTCAAACAGCTCATTCCATGCCTGATTATAATTTTCAACCCTGTTCTCTTCATTTACCAGTACGACAGGGGCATGTATGGTCTCAAAGATAGAGAGATACCTGTTTTTTTCATTAAGGATCTCCCTGTTTTTTGATTGCAGCTCCTTTAATTTTGAGTTTTCGGTCTGAGAACACCACTCTGTACAAAAACCCAGCTCCATCCGGTCAAAGAATCTCTCTGTCTTTATCCTGCATTTGTCTCTGTATGGCCCCTGCTCGATCTCCTGCTCTATCAGGTCCATGTAAGATTGTCTGTAGTATTTTAAAAGCCCTAAAAACATAGGGAGGCTGACACCCCGCTCCCTGTGACGTTTTGCCTCAAGTATGCCAAAGGAAGCAGCAGGGTCTTTTGTATAGTCCTCATCAGGTGAGAGCTCAAGGTCGTGCGAACAGGATGTAATCAGGGTATATGATATACCTGATATGGATAAACGCCATGCCTCCATAAGTGTGGAGGTATATCTTGAGTAGTCATGCCTTTTTGCATAGAAGAGGATCTGATTCATGAGCCACTCCTCTTTTCCGGCAATGAATTCCCTGAATCTGCCCTGATCAAATTCCATAAGGAGAGGATTTTCAACATGGATCTGTTTTTCCGGATTATTGTTCATAGTAGATGTTTACCTCTATTTCTGACATCAAAAGAGATGGATATATACACCATAATCGGCATAACATGCCAGCAACTAAAGGGAATATTGCTTATCTTTTGCAACCTGCAAATATTGGGTTTATATGCCTAGCCATTAAGGCCCTTTTTGACAGCCTCACCAATTTCAGCGATCGAATAGGGTTTCTTAATACAGAGACGGCAGCCCAGCCTCTGTATCTCCTTAAGCCTTTCAGTCTCAGCATAACCGCTTACAATAACAAACCTCTGATCCGGTTTGAATTCGGATATCCTCTTAAAGGTCTCAAGGCCGTCTATGCCCGGCTCCATGATCATATCCAGTATGACCATATCCGCCTTTCTGGCCCTGAGATAGGCCACTGCGTCTTCGCCGCAGGGCACAGCATAGACCGTACAGCCGAGCTTTTTAAGTATGGTGCATGCAAGCTCTCTCTGTTCAGGCATATCATCGACAACAAGCATGGATTCCCCGTTTCCCATGCAGTTTACAATCTCATCCGGAGGCGCCCATCTTTTGCTATCATCAACGGTTACAGGGAAGTAAAGGGTAAAGGTTGTCCCCCTTTCTAAAGCGCTGCTTATATTGATGTAGCCATTGACCTGAGTGATGGTTTCCCACACAACAGCCATGCTGAGCCCTGACCCGCCTCTTCCCATCACCTTTTTGGTATAAAAGGGTTCAAAAACCCTTGAGATATCCTTTTCCGCCAAGCCATTACCTGTATCCTGTATGGAGACCGTAACATAATCCCCCTTTTCAATCATATACCTGTAACCCTTTTCAGGGGTTTTAATGTCCCTGTTTGCAGTGGATACAGTTATTCTACCCTGTCCGTTTATCGATTCAGCCGCATTATGCAGTATATTTATCAGGGATCTTGTTATCAGGTTTGGAACACCATTAATATTATCAAGGGGCATCTCAAGATCAAATACAACCCTTACATCAGGGTGAGAGCGCTTAAGCTCCTTAAAATCAGGGCTTTTCTTGAGGTCAGTTATTATATCATTGAGATTCAGGGCATGGGAGGAGGCGGCAGGGTACTGCGAGAGCATCATGAGATCCTGGACAATATTCGCGGCCTTTTCCCCTGCCTGCTTTATTGCATAGAGATATTTTCTTAAGGGGTTCGCCTCGGGAAGCTCCATAAGTATAAGCTCAGGATAGGTGAAAATACCGGCAAGTAGGTTATTCAGATCATGGGCAACAGCTCCGGCATAGCTGCCCAGATGTTCCATTCTACTGGATCGTTCAAGCTTCTCCTCTGCCCTTTTCAGCTCCTCTTCAAGGGCCTTTATCCTTTTCTTAAGCGCTTCTGACTCTGGCATAGATACCTGCAAAAAACATACATTGACGAAAACACAAAAGCGTATATTTACACCACGGAGCACACGGAGAGCACGAAGAAACAAAAATAAAACTCTGTGCCTCTGTGGTGAAAATTTTTCAATTTCTCATGCTCGTTACAGGCGCGGGCATACGGCCTCCCCTCTTCATAAAATCGGCTGATGAACCCCTGTTTACCCTCATGATAGGGGCCTCACCCAGAAGCCCGCCAAAGTCTATTGAGTCCCCCTCTTTCATGCCCGGAACAGGTATTACACGCACAGCGGTTGTCTTGTTGTTGATAACCCCTATAGCGAGCTCGTCAGCTATAATGGCGTTAATGGTGCTTTCAGGTGTGTCCCCCGGTATTGCAAACATATCAAGCCCCACAGAGCATACCGCTGTGAGCGCCTCGAGTTTATCAAGGCTTAAAAAACCATTCCTGACCGCATTTATCATGCCTGTATCTTCGCTTATTGGTATGAATGTGCCGCTTAAGCCGCCCACATTGCCGCTTGCCATTGCGCCCCCCTTTTTAACCGCATCCATAAGAAGGGCTACAGCGAGTGTTGAGCCGTGGGCCCCAACCGATTCAATACCGAATGCCTCAATAATATTTGCAACAGAATCGCCTGTTGCGGTTGTGGGGGCAAGGGAGATATCAACAATCCCAAAGGGTATATCAAGATTTTTGGCCAGCTCCCTGCCGATAAGCTCACCGCTTCTTGTTATCTTGAAGACAGTTCTCTTTATTATCTCGGAGAGCTCTGTCAGGTTGCAGTCACGGTTTTTTTCCACAACACTGTGGACAACGCCCGGGCCGCTTATGCCGATATTAAGGGTCATGTCAGGCTCCCCTATCCCATGAAATGCACCTGCCATAAAGGGGTTATCCTCTGGCGCATTGGCAAATACCACAAACTTGGCGCACCCGATTGCATCCTTTGTCATAACGGATGTCTTTTTAAGCATGGGGCCAATAAGATTTATTGCATCAAGATTAAGCCCTGCCGTGTTTGTGCCCACATTCAGAAAGGAACATACCCTCTTTGTCTCGGCAAATACATCTGGAAGGGATTCTATCAGCATCCTGTCAGAGGGGGTAAGCCCCTTGTGTACAATGGCCCCAAACCCGCCGATAAAATCTATGCCTGCATCTTCAACCGCCCTGTCCATTGCCTTTGCCATCTCTACAAATTTCGCCTTTTCGCAGTGGGTTTCCATGATAAGGCTTGCAGGGGTTATTGATATCCTCTTGTTCACAATAGGGATGCCATACTTCAATTCCATGGCCTTTGCCTCTTTGACAAGCCTTTTGGCATTGGCGCTGATCTTCTCATAAACCTTGCGGGTAAACCTATCAAAGTCATTATCAATGCAGTCCTTAAGATTTATCCCCATGGTGGTTGTCCTGATATCAAGGTTCTGATACAGGATCATGCTTGCGGTTTCAAATACCTCTTCAACAGATATGGTCATGACTATATCCTGTGCATCATCTTGAAGATATTTTCATGCTGTATCTGGATCTTGAGCTTAAGTTCAGCGCCTATCGTTTCAAGCTCTTCCCTCACCTTTTCAAGGCTAAGCTTTGATTCCTTCATATCAACAAGCATGGTCATAACAAAATATGTGCCCATGATCCTCTGGTTGATGTCCTCTATATTTATATCGCACCTGTAAAGGAGGTTTGACACCTTTGCCACAATCCCCTTTTTATCAGCGCCGATCACAGTTATAAAAAGCAACTCCTTATCCATATGTACACTCCAAAAATATCAACAGGTTATTAACCGCCTCAAAAAAAGCTATCAGCCGTCAGTTTTAATAAAACAAAGTGTTAACCTGCGGCTGATCACTAAAAACTATACTCAGAATTTGCCTTTTTTGGATGAGCAAAAGTTAAATTGTCAGGAATCTTACCACAGATTAAGGTATGTATCAATTATTTGATTTACCGCGAAGAGCAGGGAGTTAATAATATTAAATTCATGGTTATAAGTCCTTTTAACACTGTGGGGTCACAACGCATTACGCCCTGTCTGGCATTGCGTTATATACGATCAAATAGCACAGTGCCCCGTGATTATCAGTCCATCACACCATATTTTTTAAGCTTTTTATGGAGTGTCTTTCTGGTAATGCCAAGCCTCCTTGCCGCCTCGCTCTTGTTTCCGCTCACAGACTCAAGGGTGTTAAGGATGGTTGCCTTTTCCACCTCTTCAAGGGGTACATCCCCTGTGATCATGGAAGGGGAGAATAGAGGCTGATCCTCATCATCCTCTTCAGCCCCAAAGGGTAAATCGTTCTGGTCAATATAATCGGCAGTGGATAGCACCACGCATCTTTCTATCACATTCATGAGTTCCCTTATGTTGCCGGGCCACTCATACCTGAGAAGCTTATCCATTGCCTTTGGGGTAAACCCCTTTGCCTGTTTATGATTTTTTTCAGAGAAGAGTTCAAGGTAATGCTGGGCCAGAAGCGGTATATCCTCCTTTCTCTCCCTTAATGGGGGCATCCTGAGCTCCACCACATTCAGCCTGTAATAGAGGTCTTCCCTGAACCGGTTATTTTCTATATCCTTTAACAGGTCCCTGTTGGATGCGGCTATTATGCGCACATCCACCTTTATCACCTCTTCGCCGCCTACACGCGTTATCTCCCTTTCCTGAAGCACCCTTAAGAGCTTAACCTGCATGGACATGGGCATCTCGCCTATCTCATCAAGAAAGATACTGCCCCCGTGTGCAAGGCGGAACTTGCCCTCCTTGCGCCTCTGAGCCCCTGTGAACGCCCCCTTTTCATGGCCGAACAGTTCTGATTCAAGCAGGGTCTCTGTGATGGCAGCGCAGTTTATCTTGATAAAAGGCGCATCCTTTCTCGGGCTGTTATAGTGTATGGCGCCAGCAATCATCTCCTTTCCTGTGCCTGAATCACCTGTGATAAGCACGGTTGCCTCGGATGATGAGACCTGCGCAACTGTTTCAAGGAGCCTTACCATGACAGGGCTCCTGCCGATGATGTTTCGCCTGTCAAAATGGCTTACAATACTCTCCTTTAACAAGCGGTTTTCCTCCCTCAGGCCGGTATGATCCATTGCCCTTAAAAGTGAAATCCTGAGTTCGTCAAAGTCCAGGGGCTTAATCAGGTAGTCATACGCCCCGTTTTTAAGGGCATCAACCGCGGTCTCAACAGAGGAATAGGCGGTCATGATGATCATGGGTATGGCGGGATTAATGATCTTTATCTCCTTTAATGCCTCAATGCCTGATACCTTTATCATGCGAATATCCATGAGTATCAGGTCATAGGCCCTCTCCTCCACCTTGGCGATTGCTGTTGAGCCATCGTCCGCCTCTTCTATAATATATCCCCACCCTGAAAGCAGTGTCTTAAGCATGGTGCGGTGCGCAGTATCATCATCAACAACCAGTATTGTATTTTTTTTCTCTGTACCCATAATATTCCCTGGCCTTTATGTTTATAAGGATTCAAACTCTGCTGAATTCTTACGCTTATTCTTGCTCTTACTCCCGTTCTCAACTCTTAAGATCAAGAGCAAGAGTCATAAAATATATCTTTAAATCTCCGTGTTCTCAGTGGTGAAACATATTTAATTAAATAATACTATTCACCTGACTCTTCTTTTTCAATACACCGCTAACTTACAGCGGCAGTGTAATTATTACATTTGTGCCTGTTTCCGGGCTGCTTTCCACCTTTATCTCTCCATTATGTGATTCTATTATGCGGTGAACAATCGCTAAGCCCAGACCTGTGCCTGACTGCTTTGTAGTGAAATAGGGGTCAAAGATGCTCCCGATATCACCCGGCGCAATACCCTTGCCTGTATCGCTTACAGTAATCCTTACAACCTCCATATCAGGGTCATAATCGGCCTTTACTGATAACTCGCCGCCATTTTCCATTGCCTCGATGCTGTTTAAAAAGAGGTTCAGAAATACCTGGTTCATACGGTCGCTATCAAAGGAGATATGGGGAATACCCGGCGCTATCTCAACCTTTACCCTGATATTGTGCTCATTTGCATTCCGCTCAATCATCTTGGTAGAGTGGTTGATCACCTTTCTGATATCGAGTATCTCCTTTTTCACATCAACCGGCCTGGCAAAATCAAGGAGCTGGGTGATAACCCTGTTCAGCCTCTCCACCTCGCTCACCATGATCTGTGCTGTATTTTTATCCTCAGGCACATCCTTGTACCTCTCTCCAAAGTATGTGGCAAAACCTTTAATAGAGCTTAAAGGGTTTCTGATCTCATGGGCTACACCCGCGGCAAGCCTGCCTATGGATGCAAGCCTGGTGCTGCGCTCAACCTCCTTTTTAAGCTCCTTAACCTCTGACAGGTCGCGGAAAAGGATTATATAGCCCAGGAGCTTGCCTGTGCTGTCTTTAAGGATAGAGAGGTTAAGGTCCAGATATACCTTTCCGTGCTCTTCAAGGTCTATCTCCAGCTCTTTAACAATGTTTCTCTCATTAAGGCGCAATTCATTTATCAGGCGTATCAGCTCTTCCGGCAGTTTCTCTGCAACCGGTTTCCCCAGAATCTCATTCCCCTGTATATGCAGCAGCGTTTCGGCAATATAGTTGAAGGATGCAATCCTTAAATCGGTATCAAGCACAATAAGCCCGATCGGCATGTTTTCCACTATGTTATCGGAAAGGGCCTTTATCCTTGAAAGGGATGTCTGGGCTGACCTGTAGGCCTGCACAAGTATAAGGATGGAAATGCCTGCAAACCCGATCAGAAGCAGGTAAAAGCCCTTTTTTATCAATTCCCTTGTGTCTTCCCTGCTCTGGGCCTCAAGCTGGGTCATATCAAGGCCGACATAGATAATCCTGCTCTCCTCCTCAGGGTAATAGGGGTTGGCCCTGAACATATTTCTCCTGCCCCTCTGCTGGGGGCCGCCGCCCTGCCTGTTAAATGGCCCCTGCATCCTTATTCCGGGCAGGAAGACCCTGTATACCTCAAATACCCTGTTTCCCCCCTTGCCGGTGACCTCCCGTTTATTGAGTTCCTGTGTCTCAACAAGTCTTTTGAAATCGATATTTTTTTCATAGACTTCACCGATCTTACTAGGATCGCTGTGATTTGTGATAACCCCCTCAAGATCGGTTAATATGATGTATGAGATATCAGGATCCTGAGAAAAAAATGTTACCATGCTCTGCAGGGGGTTCTGATCCCTGAGCTGATTAAAGGCCTCCGGCATTGGGAAACGCTCCTCCATTGAACCCATCATGGCAAACCTTGTTGCATTTTCAAAACCCCAGATAGTATTCTCTGCTTTGTCTGTAAGAAGCCTTTCAATAGCGCGTTTCTGCCGGTTTATATTATCGGATGTCCAGAAGATAAATATGGGGAGGAGTATAATAATACAGCCTGCCATTATCCATAAGAGTGGCCTGAATCTTGCCCTTGCCCTATTTTGAAAATTATTAGCCATATCATGCATATTAGCAACATCCGTTCCATTGTAATATTATTAGCGTAAGGCCATTTTAAGATAAATAATATAAATATAGCAATACTTTTTCCCAATATATGCATACTTTATATACATCCGATCTTTTGATAAAGGGTAATTTGTATCCACATGATTAAAATATACTCAATTTCAGGAAAACTCATAATAATTATCCTCCATATTAAAAAAAGGATGCTTTATTATATATATAAGGTATAATTAACCAAAAATTTTTATAAATAATAAGTTAACATTTTCAGGGATCTTACCGAAATCCTATATAATAAATCCTTAAGAGTTATTTTATGCTAACCTTTAGATAGAAGGGCGTAAAATGATTTCATTTCTAATAATTGATGATAAAGAGACCCTGGCATCTGAGCTCAGAAGGCTTCTTACAGAGCTGTTTCCAGGGTGCGCTATCAAACAGCCTCCTGCAGATGAAGATATTATAATAAATGCCCTCGATGACATGCCTGACCTTATATTTGTCAGATCATCAATAAAATCCGAAATCCTGAATCCCTTTCTGGAAAGAGGCGGGTCTGGAAAAGAGACTGCCCTGATCCCTGTTGTACTCATGGTTCATGAAAGGGATACTATAACACTATCCGATGAATGCATTAAGAGAGACATAGACGGCATACTTTCATGGCCGTTAAACAGATACAGCGTTGAATCCCTTGTCAGGTCTATGGTCAGGCTGAGCAGGGCTGAATCGGAGCTGAAGACAAGGATTTCAGGCGACAAGACAAATGGCCCCGAAAGCGCAGAAGAGATTAGAAGAATCCAGGAAAGGCACCGCGGCCTTTTTGAAAATACAATAAATGCAATAGCAATATACAGACCATGTGATTCAGGAAAGGATTTTATCATTGTTGAAATTAACAGGGCCGCGGAAAAGATAGAGAGGGTAAAAAGGGGGGATATTGTAGGTAAACGGGTAACTGAGGTCTTTCCAGGGGTTATTGAGTTCGGGCTGCTTGAGGTATTCAGAAGGGTGCTTAAAACCGGTATCCCTGAAAGGCACCCTGTATCTTTATACAGGGATTCACGCATTGTGGGGTGGCGAGAGAACCATGTTTACCGGCTTCCATCAGATGAGATCGTTGCAGTATATACTGACGAGACAAAACACAAGGTGGCTGAGGTTGCCCTGATGGAGAGCGAGGAGAGGTTCAGGCAGCTTGCTGAAAATATACAGGAGGTCTTCTGGGTGGTCTCCCCTGACTGGAAAGAGGTGCATTATATAAGCCCTGCATATGAAAAGGTGTGGGGGCTTTCATGTGAGAGCCTCTATAATAACCCATTGTCATGGGCAGACTCTATTATAAAGGAAGACAGGGATGCCGTGCTCTCTTACCTTGCTGAAAAGGCTGATGGAGATATAGATGAGATCATCTTTCCGGATTACAGGATAATCCACTCTGACTGGTCTATCCGCTGGATATCAGCGCGTGGATACCCTGTATATAATGAAGAGGGAAAGCTGTACCGCATTGTAGGCATAGCAGAGGATGTTACAGATAAAAAACAGTCAGAAAAGGCCTTCAACGCAATACTTGAGGGAACCTCATGGGTAACAGGTCAGGAATTTTTTGATAAGATAGTCAGGGAATTATCCATCTGGCTGGACTGCAATGTGGCCATAATAGGAAAGGTTACAAAGGGTTCTACCATCGAGTCCATATCCATCATAATAGATGGAAAATTATCAAAGGCCTATTCATATCCCCTGAAAAACACACCCTGCATGGAGGCAATAAAAAATGGCTACTTCTATGACCCTGTGGGGCTTAAAGAACACTTCCCTGAGGCTGTGCAGTTTCATGACCTTGGCATAACCGGTTTTGTGGGTATCCGGCTTTTGAACAAGGAGGGGGAACCTATAGGGGTGCTTTCCGCCATGTCAAAGGACAGGCTTATACTCCCTAAAAGGGCAGAGGATGTTATGAAGATACTTGCTGCACGAACTTCCGCTGAGATAGAAAGGATGAATAGTGAAGAGAAAAAAAGCAGGTGGAAACCCTTTTACAGCAGGCACAGAAGATGGAGGCCATAGGCACTCTCGCAGGAGGCATTGCCCATGACTTTAACAATATACTCCAGTCCATAATGCTCAATACTGAACTGGCACAGTTAGAAAACAGCGGAAATAACGTAGTGCAGCACAGGATGGATGAGGTGTTAAAGGCCTCAAAGAGGGCAACAGACCTTGTAAAACAGATACTCACATTCAGCAGACAGAGTGAGATAGAGTTAAGGCCACTTAAGATAAGCCTTGTTATAAAAGAGGCGCTCAAGATGCTCAGGTCTTCGCTGCCATCAACAATAGAGATGACCACCAGCATATCCACTGAAGAGGATCTGGCCCTGGCTGACCCTACCCAGATACATCAGGTTGTAATGAACCTATGCACAAATGCGGCCCATGCCATGCGTGAAAAAGGGGGAACACTTAGTGTGAATCTTGAACCGGTTCTTATTAAACCCGAATCCGCGGCTCTTTATCCCGAATTAGTACCAGGTCCGTATGTCTCTCTGACTGTCAGTGATACTGGGCATGGCATTGATAAAAATATTATTGGCCGGATATTTGATCCTTTTTTTACCACAAAGGAGCGTGGAGAGGGAACAGGGCTGGGGCTGGCTGTAGTCTATGGCATTATAAAGGAGCTCAAAGGGGCCATAAGGGTTGTGAGTGAAAAAGGGATGGGGGCAACCTTCACAATACTTTTGCCAAGGATACAGAGGCCTGTTAAAACAGAGGCTGTTGAAGCGCCTGCTATTCCCCGCGGCACTGAATCGATGTTACTGGTGGATGATGAAGAGGGGCTGCTTGTTGCACAGAAAAAGATATTTGAGAGGCTGGGCTACAGGGTGGAGACCCACTCAAGCAGCCTGGGTGCGCTTGAGGCCTTCAGGTCAGACCCGAAGCGGTTTGATATAATAATAACAGACCAGACCATGCCCAAGATGACAGGCGCCCAGATGGCAAAGGAATTCATGGCCATAAGGCCGGACATACCCATAATCCTTTGCACAGGCTTCAGCGATGTGATCTCCGAAGAGGAGGCAAAGGCAATAGGCATAAAGGAGTTTATCATGAAGCCTATTGTTATAAGCGATATTGCATGCAAGGTGAGGAATATACTCGACAACCGGTAACCAATGGGTAGCCTGAATTGTTGAATAATATTCGACTGCCATATGCATGCTTTGAACATCGGCATCCAATTTTTGCATGTTAATCCTTTGTCCAGCCTATCACCCTGGCACAGACAAAATCCAAATCAGTAGTGAACTAAGCTGGTTATAAAATTAACAACCTTCTGGCACAATCATTGCCATTATATCTATTCATATCCTGATCACCTACTAAACTTGCTCAGCAGCAGATGCTGAAAGGTGAAAGGAAGATGGCACTTCTGCTGATCCCTTCTCATAATCCCTTCCCTAAAAGGAGGAGGGGTCAGCGGCCATCATACACAGACATAAAGATAAAGGAGAATATCATGAAGATACTATTGATAGCGCCTGCCTCTGGCAGATGGAAAAGGATCGGCAGATCACCCGTTTTTAATGGGAAGGCATTCAGATTTTCACTGTTGAGCCTGTTAAGTGTTGCAGCGGAAACACCCGATGATATAGAGGTAAAGATAATTGATGAGCAGGTTGATGATATACCGTATGAAGAGGAGTTTGACCTTGTTGGAATAACCTGCATGACTGCGCTTGCTGAACGCGCATATGAGATATCAGCGGGCTTCAGGAATAGGGGCATACCGGTAGTGCTTGGCGGGACACACCCCTCTTTCTGCCCGGAAGAGGCCATTGATCACGCTGATGCGGTTGTTGTTGGAGATGCTGAGGGTATCTGGAAAAGGGTAATTGAGGATGCAAGGAAGGGCAGTATTAAAGGGATATATAAAAACAAAGCCCCTGTGGATTTAAAGGGTTTAAAGAAGCCGCCAAGGGAACTCCTTAAATCAAATCATTACGGGACAGTTCAGGCTGCCCAGGCAACAAGGGGATGCAATAATGGGTGTGACTTCTGTTCTGTTGCTGCCTTCCACAATAAGACCATGAGATTCAGACCAATAAATGAGGTGTATGATGAGATATCCTCTATCCCTGAAAGATTTTTTATCTTTGTGGATGATAATCTGACCGCTGACAGGGATTATGCAAGGGGGCTATTCAGGGCGCTTATACCCCTTAAAAAAAAGTGGATCACCCAGTCAACGCTGGCTATTTCAGAGGATGAGGGGTTTGTAAAACTCATGGCAGAGGCAGGCTGTATCGGTCTGTTTGTGGGGCTTGAGACATTTAAAAGCGAAAATCTGGATTCGATAAACAAGACATGTCACAGGGTTGAACAGTACAGAGATGCTATCAGGTTATTGCACTCATATGGAATCGGGGTAGAGGCCGGGATAGTGTTCGGCTTTGACAATGACACGACCGATGTATTTAAAAATACCCTTGAGACCCTTGACATGCTTGAAGTGGATGCAATTCAGGTTTCCATTTTTACACCTCTTCCCGGCACACCTAGGTTTACTGCAATGAAGGATCGCATTACTGACCATAACTGGTCAAACTATGATTTCCATAATGTTGTTTTCAGGCCCGCGAAAATGTCAGCAGAGGAATTAAAGGCAGGACACGACTGGGTTACAAACCGGTTTTACAGCCCCTTAAGAATATTTAAAAGGGCGCTCAAACATATGATGCGGCCCCGAGGTTTTAAAACAGTCTATTATGTGGCAGCCCTTAACCTTGCATATCTTGGCCGTGTATTGCAGTGGAATATCAGGGGGTATGACCCATCAAGGGTAAAGAGATATTTACATCCATTAAGGAGATTTAACAAGAAGGCATCAGCAGTCTAATTTTTTTGGGTGTGGCTCTTTCTAAACGACCTTAAGCGGCAATATTTGGTATATGGTTT
>CAZXUA010000028.1:0-31556 GCA_964643755.1 uncultured Desulfatiglans sp.
TTTACCGGATTGTCGTCATAACGTTTCCCTAATTAGCATCATGAAATACAGGAGGGTTTTCTAATTCTTTCAGGCGGTTTGCTGGATCATCATTCCGGCAATACCGCCTTTTTTCATGACAACAATTTGGTAATAAAATTGAATAAGAACACTTATACATTTTCTTCTCCAATTGACCGGAAGATTTCGGTAAAACTTAAAAAATACCCCTAAATCTTATGACCGTTAATTCGGGAAACTGTATGATCGTATTGTGGTAAATCACATTTATAAAGAACGCTCCATCCCATTCTGTATTACTGGTCTCTATTAAGGGGCTTGATCATGGCCACTGAAAGGCGATAGGCTGAGAAGGTTAAGTTGTTGTCATTAAATAGGCCAAGGCCGTGGAGGTGCGTAATCAGGGCGCCCTCCGCGCAGGCACTATTGAGTGCCGTTATGAATTCCGACCATGAAGTATATACATCCCTTTTACCATCATATCCATATACAGTAATTACAAAAATAGTGTCTCGATCTGCCTCAGCCTGGATGGCAATGTCTTCCCCGGGATGATCCTTAACAAAATCTATTACGCTGCCTCCTCTGATCACACTATGGAAAAAACCAACAGAGCTTATGGTTTCGCCGTTCAGGACAAGAGGCGCTGTTGCAGTTGGGGATTCTATAAAGAGATCATCTGCTGACTTCCCTTCAAAACCCCATCCCACATTCAAAAATGCCTTTGTATCCGAAAGATCAATAATGGTCTGTGCCTCGAAATCCGCCGGGGCCGCGCCAAAGGGCTTCATGAATCCCTTCATCTTGACAGGCATCCCGTTAACCCTTAGAGAGGATACATTAAGGTTTGTAACAGGCGACACAGTATAGTCCGTGATTGAAGCGTCATGCTCCGGGTCTATGCCTGTGCCTGTAAAATCGAACAGGGAGCTATTCTGCATACCGCCCGGATAACCCCACCTTGCCGTATTGTGGCCCAAAAAGCCCAGGCTCATGGTCTCAATCGAGTAGAGCGATAAGGAAAGCCACGAAGGGTTGGCGCTATATTCTTCGCCTTCGGGAGGGTAGTTTAATCTGCCGCTGATAGTGGTCAGTTGCATACGGATATAGCCGTTAGAGGCATCCATAACCCCTGTGTTATGAGAGTAATTCCCGAAGACCTCCACTGCCTGCCCTACCGAGATATCGCTAATCCCATAATTCAATAATGAAAACTGCTTGGTGACCTTTGTAGCTGCCCCAATGTTGACTGTGATTGTCTTTTTGAAAAAATTACCACCCTTTGACCTGTCTCTGCATATGGTGACACCTTTGATGATAAGGGTATCAGCCGTGCGGCTTATAACGGTTCCTTTTGCAGAATCAAGTGAACCTTTCACGCTTATGCCTGCAAGTACCTCTGTTGCTGTAAACTTGAACATGCCATTAAAGGCGCCATGGGCTACAACCGGGACATCCGCATCCAAACCGGAAAGCTCTGTCAGTCCGGCAACGCCTGAGTAATTTGTGCCATTAATGTTATAGAGTGTATTGCCATTCACCAAAATGGTCATGGTTCCATAGGCGTCATCCCCTGTAATGTCATGGGCAAAGGGATGAATGGTTATTTCAAAGGAATTGTTGGCCTGATCAACGCCCTGCAGGGCACCCCTTATGCGCTGAATTTTTGTAGTGTCTGGCGTCAGATCGGCAATTATAATCGGGGTTACCTTCAGGGTAAGCGCATCAAGGTCTACAACGTTATTTGAGTTGAGATTAAAATCAAGGGCCAAATGGGATGCCCTGCCGCCTGATACAAGAAGATTTGTATCAAGATCTACTGTTACATCAATAGTCTTTGCTGTTATGGTCTCGCCATTTTCATTTATCAGATCAATGTCTATGGTCGGCACCTGCACTATGGTGGTTTCATCGCTGTCATACACCTGGATATCCGCATTTGTGTAATCAAGGGTCAGTACCACCTTGTCATAGAGGCCAGCGCCAACGGTTGTTGCGGTAAGAAACTCGGTCATGTCGGTAAGCTGTGTAAAATCGATTGTAGTGGTTCCATTGGCTGGTAGTGCGTTAACCTCTGTGCCATCTGTCCTGTGAAGTTTAACAGCGGTCACATCAACAGCATACCTAGCAAAATCACCTGCCGCATCAGTGAAACCTATCAAGAGCTGCCCTTTACCGGGTGAATTGTCTATATTTGTGCTTGAGTCTGATCCCCCTCCGCCTCCGCAACCGTTAAGGATGAAGGCAATACACAGGAATCCCATCAAATAAAAGATTATATTTAAAAACCATAATCCCTTTGTTTTCATTTTTCTCTCCTCCTGTTTTTTTAGATCACAGTTATCCAGCCTCCTCCCGGATTTAAGGGAGGGGCAACTCTTCTGTAAAAAAGGTAATTATAAAATAAAAAGCATTTTATGTGCCAGATATTTGCCCAGACCTATCATGTTGATATCTAAAAAATTATCCGCCGTCATTGACCCATCTCTTTTAGATTTTGGATAGTTTTCCATACACTTTACAAGGAAAAGGGTGACTACACATAACATAATCCAGGATATTTTAAGGTTTCCCCTGCCAGTCCTATCCGGAGTGCATGATAATTGCATTACAGAATATGAAATGTTCATAATGATCTCTAATTATGTAACATGTTGAATTTATATAGTATTTATTTTTAATTAAAAAAAGGCCGGCATAAAAAGGTGTCTAAAAAGAATACATTACTGGCCAGTAATCTGAACAGTTAAGATGAAAGGAGCTTGATTCCATGCAGATCAAAGATATGAAAAAAGGCATATCAAATAGTTGGGGCTGTGCCGGATGCTATCTGCTGCCAATGATCTTTTTTATTATGTTACTCCTGGTCAATGCATGCAATGGTGAATCAGGGTCATCCGGGGATACCCCCCCTGTTGTTATCAATAATGGTGACCATGTACAGGGTGACGAAGATGATGAAACCGGCGCTGAAGGTGAAGAGACTGCAACAAACAATACATGGGACCCATCAACCTTCAGCCATGTATATGATGTTGGGCCTGGCAAAGCATATGCTGAACCGGGGGATGTTCCATGGGAGAGCCTTGAACCATCCACCCTTGTGCGCATCTACTACCGCACTGCCCCCTATCAGGCCAAGTGGGTAATAAATGTAGCGGCAACCGCACAGAAACCTGTGGTTGTGCTGGGTATCCCTGAAGGGGGAAAAAGGCCGGTAATAAGCGGTAATGACGCTGCAACCCGCACTCAACTGGATTACTGGAACGAGGTAAGAAGCATAATCAAGATCGGCGGGTCAAGCATCCCTGATAACCCTGATGGCCCCTCCTATATCTGCATACAGGGGCTGGACATCAGGGGGGCAAGGCCAGGGTACCGCTTCAGGGATGACTCTGGAAACAGCCAGGGATACAGCTCAAATGCGGCTGCCATCCATATTGAAGAGGGGTCTGACATCACCATACATGACTGCCTGCTTCATGATGCTGCAAACGGTCTTTTTTCCGGTTCTGCCTCATCACGCATAAGGATCAGCGGTAACCATATATTTGATAACGGGATAGAGGGGAGCATTTATGAGCACAACTCCTATACAGAGAGTCTGGGCATTGTATTTGAATACAACCACTATGGCCCGCTCAGAGCAGGGTGCCTTGGGAACAATCTCAAGGATCGCTCCTCAGGTACAATTATAAGGTATAACTGGATAGAATCAGGTAACCGCCAGCTTGACCTTGTTGAGACCGATTACAACCACATAGCGGATGATCCTGCGTATGACGAAACCTTTGTGTACGGCAACATACTAATAGAACCGGACGGTGCAGGGAACAGTCAGATACTTCATTATGGTGGTGATGGCGGGGACACGGATATGTACCGCAGGGGCACACTCTACTTTTATCACAATACAGTTGTCTCCACACGCAGCGGCAATACCACACTCATGCGTTTGAGCACTGTTGATGTTACGGCCCTTGTATTTAACAATATAATATACACCTCAGCGGGCGGTGGATATCTTGCCATAACAAGCGGTAATGGCCAGACAGAGCTTAAAGATAACTGGCTGCCCACAGGCTGGCGACTCACCCATGAGTCTGGGCTTAATCCAGGAGCAACAGTCGCTGATTTTGGAAATTTGGAAGGTAGCACACCGGGATTTGTTGATCTAAATGGGCAGGATTTTCACATTACAGGCTCATCACAGGCTCATGGTAACGCAGGGACGCAGCCGACAGATGTGGCAAATTATCCTGTGGAATATCAGTATGTGCGGCACCAGCAGATTGAAGATCGTCCGCCTGATTCACTTGCGGACATAGGGGCCTTCGGGTTTTGATTAAGTGAGATAACGGTTACTGTCATTCGCCGATGATCTTTACCAGCACCCGTTTCCTTCTCCTGCCATCAAACTCGCCGTAAAAGATCTGCTCCCAGGGGCCGAAATCGAGCCTGCCATCAGTGATGGCAACAACCACCTCCCTGCCCATGATCTGCCTTTTCATGTGGGCGTCAGCATTGTCCTCACCCACATTGTGGCGGTACTGCGAAACAGGCTCATGAGGAGCAAGCTGTTCAAGCCATTTATCATAATCTTGGTGCAGGCCGGACTCATCATCGTTAATAAAGACTGAGGCCGTTATATGCATTGCATTACATAGCAAAAACCCCTCTTTGACCCCACTCTCCTTCAGGCACAACTCAATATCGGGTGTAATATTGATAAATGCCCTGCGGGTAGCCACATTGAACCACAGCTCTTTTCTGTATGACTTCATATAATTTCCAGCACCTCATACTCCTGGAGCCCGCCAGGGGTCTTTACCTTCACCTCATCGCCCACCTCGCTTCCAATAAGGGCCATGCCGATGGGTGATTTAACTGAGATCTTGCCATTATCCGGGTCAGATTCATATGGCCCCAGGATCTGGTATTGCACCTCTTCTTCGGTTTCCATGTTATACAACACTACAGTCCTGCCAAAGACCACCCTGTCTTTTGGCCCGTTTTCAAAGTCTATTACCTCTGCCTGACCTATAACCGATTCCAGTTCATTTATCTTGCCTTCAAGGAAAGACTGTTTTTCCTTGGCTGCATGATATTCTGCATTCTCACTCAGGTCCCCATGTTTTCTGGCCTCTTCAATGGCGCGTATATTATCCGGACGCTCAACCTTTTTTATGTGTGCAAGCTCCTCCTTAATCTTTTCAAGACCTTCCTTTGTAAACGGGATCCTCTCCATAAATGCTCCTTTTTAAAATAATATGATAATCAGCTTTTGCTATTCTTCCTGACATAAACATCATCCAGCACCTCGGGGTCAATAGCAAGGTCTGTCTCACCCACCTTGAGTACAAATGCGGGGTAGGTCTGATGAACCTTTACCTCTTCGCCCGGCGTTATGCCAAGGTCTGTAAGCCTGTCAAGGCGTGAATGGTGCTTGGTAGAAACATATACGATCTTTCCTGATTCACCTGACTTTAATCTGTTCAGGGGCATGATTACAGGCTGTATATTCTGTTCCGCCCTTTTACAGCAGGTGCCCGACGGGATATGCCTGCCATGGGGGCATTCACGCGGGTGACCTAACAGGGTGCAGATAGCGTCAAGCGCCTCATGGCTCAGGCAGTGCTCAAGGCTGCACGCAGTCTCTTCCATGGGGGCATCCTCTATTTCCATTACATCTGTAAAAAGCCTTTCAGCGAGCCTGTGCGCCCTTATGAGCTTTCTGGCAATCTCCTCCCCCTTCTGGGTGAGGTTTATCTCATCCTTTACCTCAAATATGAAATCATCATCTATGAGCCCGTCGATGACCGTCTCTGTTACCCTAGGGTTTTCTATTTTTAAAAGGTCAGCCCTTTTTACAGAGCCTATCTCCTTGCCACACCATATGGATTCGATGATTTCATCTATCTCTTCTTTTGTCAGCAACATCTTTGTCTCCTTTGGTTACTCTCTTTATCCAGTCAATGATGCCGGATCGTTCAACCGTGCTGTACCCGCAGTGCGGGCAGCAGACAGTCCTGCAATTTTTGTTGACAGCACACCCTCTGCACTCATTTTTATCTGGGTTAAACTCGTATCCGCACAGGGCGCATTTCATAGGGTTACCCCGATTGCGCGCAGAATAAAATTAAACAGCCCGCCGAATAAAAATGCAAAAACAAAAATAAAGGATACTATTAGTGCGGCTGTCCTGATGCCGCGCTCCTTGATCATTATAAACATATTGGCTATACAGGGAACAAAAAGGGTGATGGTGACAAGGGCCACGAGCATCTGGACAGGGTCAAGGTTACCCTCCTTCACTACAAGCACTGCAGCATAATCCCTTCTCAAAAAGCCCATCACAAATGCGCCTGCAATCTCCTTCGGGAGCCCTAAAAGGTTAACCACAACAGGGGCAGCCAGATCCTGTATCAGGGTGAGCGCCCCGATTTTATCAAGGGTAAAGAGGATGATTGTGCCGAGCATGAAAAGGGGCACGGCCTCCTTCAGATACCACTCAATACGAGCAAAGGTCTTTATGATTATGTTTGAAAGCTTGGGTATGCGTATAGGCGGAGTCTCAAGTATGAAATCAGATTTCTTTCCGGGGATCACAATGGATGAGAAAAATCCAACCACAAATATAACAGCGATAATGACAATGACCCATATGAATGTTGCCCAGGGGGAGATGGTGGATGTCCCGCCAAAGATCACTCCAAGCTGGGCAGAGCACGGGACAGCAAGGGCAAGGAGCAGCGTGATGATGATCCTCTCCTTTTTGCTGGGCAGTATCCTTGCTGTTAAGGTTGCCATGGTAGCGCACCCCAGCCCCAGTATCATGGGGAGCACAGCGGTGCCGTTAAGGCCGATCATCCTGAATATTCTGTTAACCATTATTGCAAGCCGCGGCATATACCCTGAGTCTTCCATAAGACCAAAGATCAAAAAGAAGAAGCCCACAATGGGAAGCACTATTGCAATGGCGTAGGTAAAGGCCATGGTAAAGATGCCATATTCTCCGACCAGGAATTCCCTTATAAAGGTGCTGCCGGTTAAAGAGTGCACAACCCTTGTTAAGAACGGGTTGATATATTCACCGAATACAATGCTCTCCATAAAATCGACACAGGTGCCCGCGCCGAATTCACCCACGATCTTATAAGTGATGTATAGCACTGCAAGCAGGATGGGTATACCCCATACAGGGTGCATGGAAAGCCTGCCAAAGGTCTGGGCGATGTTATGATCCCTGGCACGCTCATCCTTTGTCTGGACCTCCTTTATTATTTCATCCACCTTTGCCATACGGCGCTTGTTGATAAGGTAGCTCAAAGGGGTGGGGCTCATGGACTGAATGGAGCTTCTTATAGCAGCAACCCTGTCAAGCGCCTCTTTGCCATATTTTTTTAAAAACCATTCATCTATACCATGCTCTCCCTCAAGGAGCACTATGGCAACCAGCCTGGATATCTTTTCAGGGTAAAGTGCCTGTATCTGCCTGATCCCCGATTCCAGCTTGTCGCCATAATCAACAGCTACCTTCGGTTTCACAGGGTTTGATATGGCCTTTATAATCCCGTGAATCCCCTCCCTTCTGGTGGCAACAGTGGGTATAACCTCGGTGCCAAGGAGCTGACCAAGCTTTTTTGTATCTATATAAATACCCCTGCTTTGCGCCTCATCAATCATGTTGATATCCAGCACAAAGGGGATCTCCATTTCAGAAAGCTGTATGCTTATAGAAAGACCCCTGCGCAGGTTCTTTGAATCGGCCACCTGGACAACAATCTCCGCATTTTCCTCAAGGAGTATGTCGCGCGTAACCCTTTCATCTTCTGACTGGGGAATGAGGCTGTTAGTGCCCGGTGTGTCAATGACCAGATATTTTTTTTTACCGCCGAAACGGGAGAATGCCTTTGATACCACAACGGTTGTCCCGGGATAGTTGGATACAGTCACATACTTGCCGGTTAAAAGACCGAAGATTACACTTTTTCCCACATTGGGGTTGCCGACAAGTATGATTTTGTCCCTCTCCATGTAATCAAGCTGCTTTTTGGTATCATGACCGCTCGGGCTCAATTTTTACTCCTGAACATCTTCACTGAATGAAAAACCGGATCGAAAAGTGGTTAACTGATCGATCCGGGTTTATGGGTAAAACATAATAGTTTTAAAATGTTTCCGGATTATAGGTGGGTAAGTATCCCATGTCAAGTAATTAGCCTTATAGTTCAAGGGGATGACTGTATCAGGGCCTTTTAGCCGTGGGCAGCATCACCTGAGGTACAGTGAGAAGGAACTCCCCTTTTTTAATCCATGATTTTAATATCTCAGCCACCTCGACAGCCCTTACATATGAGGAAAGAGGGACTGTAGGGATATCCCTGCCATTGAATTTTATCATGCCGCTTTTAAGCTGTGCATAGCTTACCATTGCAAGGGGCTTTGACTCACCGTTCGGGTAGTCATTTCCATAGTCTACAACTCGTGTAAAAATATCCTCATCCGCAACACCTGTAAACTTTGCCATCTCTTCATTGAGTATGGGTATGGGTACCCCGAGCCCTATGTTAATACTGCACCCGTAGCCCAGCATGCTTACGCCCGCAATCCATTTCGGGTCCATCTGCTTCATATCGCCCATTACCATGAGTGTGCCTGCGCCTGATAGGGGTGTGCCGTTTTTTGCCCTCTCTGCGTTGGGGTTGTGCTGTGTGCCCGGGCCTATGATATAACCCTGTGCCCCGCCCAGAAAGATCCTTGTCCCCATGCCCAGTGTAAGAAAATAGGGGTCGTTGAACAGAGGACTTACACACCCTGCGGTAGCGTAGTTGGCATTTCCGGCCTTGGGTTTAAGCACACCCATATATGTATAGATGGTCTTTGAGGTCAGGTTTATGGCACAGTTATAGTTCTGATATGCATTCCTGGGGTTCAGCATCATTGCGTAGGGAAGATCGGAAAGGGTAATCTTTTTTTCAAACTCCTTTCTGGGGTAGCAGTCTGTGCCATATGATGTGGCCCTGAGAGTTACCTTTTTACCGGCAATAAGGTCATGTATGACATGGCCTCCGCCATACTTGAACTGACCGGGATAGACGCCGTTCAGGGGGTCATCCTCTGCTGCCTCAGTTGCGCCGATATAGGCATCAACAGCCGCAATGCCGCCATAGGCCGGTACATTGTTGAACCACACCTTTGATGCCCTGATAGCCGGTTTTGTATGGCCAAAGTTAATAAATGCGCCGGAAGAACACATTGGTGAAAAGGTCCCTGTTGTGACAACATCTATTTCTGCGGCGGCAGCGCTTGCGCCCTTCTGTTTAACAATCTCTGTCATCTCATCAGCCCTGACGACTACTGCCTTTCCTGACCTGATCTTTTTATTAATCTCTTCTATAGTCCTGGTTGTCTTTTTACTGGCCAACTTTTTACTCCTCCGGGATCATATTGTTATGACACAAAAAAATCTGCCCCAATTGAGGCAGCGGGGAGCAATGATAGTTCCAAAATATAGATAATACAAGCAAAAGTTTATGCTGCAAAAGGGCTTCATTTAAAATCGATCATTAAATTTTTCTTAATGGATTATCTGGATGAATTTCGAGTTAGCCAGGGCGGACAGGGGCATGTTGTTTGCTTGACATTTACCCACCCTTTTTATAAGCATTAGACCTTTCCCGGCTGAACATTGCTTTTGTAAGACGCATCGTCGGGATTGCCTGTTTATTTTCATGGAGCAGATTATGGGTAACACAGTATATGCCGGTAACATAAAGATCGAGGATAAAGGGCCTTTTTTTATCATTGCCGGCCCCTGCGTTATAGAATCGGAAGAGATAACAATGAGGGTTGCCTCATTTTTAAAGGAGACATCCGAAAAGCTTGATATCCCGATCATATTCAAGACCTCCTATGACAAGGCAAACAGGACATCGGTTACCGCATACCGTGGACCCGGTATTGAAAAGGGGCTTGAGATAATCATGAAGGTTAAAGAAAAGACTGGGCTTCCGGTACTTTCTGATATCCACGGCCTTGATCAGGTGGATAAAGCAGCCGATGTGCTTGATGTGCTCCAGATACCCGCCTTTTTAAGCAGGCAGACAGACCTCCTGGTAAAGGCAGGCAAATCAGGAAAGACAGTAAATATCAAGAAGGGACAGTTTGTATCACCCGTTGATTTTGAACAGGCGGTAAAAAAGGTGCTCTCAACCGGGAACAGAAATATCATGCTCACTGAAAGGGGCACATTCTTCGGGTACAATAATCTTGTAGTGGATTTCAGGGGTATTCCAATCATGAAAGGGTTCGGGTTCCCTATTGTCTTTGACGCCACCCACAGCGTTCAGCTCCCGGGCGGTGATGGCACATGCTCCGGGGGAGAGAGGAAATATGCTTCATACCTTGCCCGTGCAGCAGTGGCTGCGGGCGCTAATGGTGTTTTTATGGAGGTACACCCAGACCCTGACAATGCCCTGTGTGACGGCCCTAACTCTTTACCTCTTGAAGAGGTAAAACCGCTTCTGATAATGCTCAAGGATATCCACTCCCTTGTCAACTGACCCAAAGGAGAAATAGATAATGATAGAGGAAAAGGCAAAGAAAATAGCCCTACTCGTGCTTGATGTGGATGGCGTAATGACGGACGGCCGTATAGTGATGAATGACCTCGGGCAGGAGACAAAATATTTTAATGTAAAGGACGGGCACGGCATAAGGCTTTTACTTCATGCGGGCATTGATGTGGCTATTATTACCGGTAGGGAGTCTGAGACAGTAAGATGGAGGGCTAATGACCTGGGCATTACAATGGTCTATCAGGGTGTCAAAGAGAAGGAGGCAGCCTGTAAGAGGATAATGGCGGAAAAGGGTCTTAATAGGGATCAGGTCTGCTGCATGGGGGATGACCTCCCTGATATCCCCATGTTAAGTTGTGCGGGCCTTCCGGTTGCTGTAGCAGATGCCACCATGGAAACCCGTGATGCTGCCCTTTATATCACAAAGGCGCCGGGAGGTTTTGGCGCTGTTAGGGAGGTGTGCGAGATCATTCTCAAGGCAAAGGGGAAGTGGCCGGAATTTAAGGGAAATAATGAAAAAACCAAATTAGGCTTTACATAGTAAAAATGTATCTGGTATAATTATTGCATCATGGCGAGGCTCTCAAAAAAATCGCTGCCATTAATCGGGGCTGTTCTTCTGTTATCTCTAATCGGATTTTTTTTTGTAAAAACCGATAAAGGAGGATCAGAGAAAGAGATACAGGAGGTGAAAGTCCCAAAGGCGGATTTCAGTTCGGAATATATTAATATTACTGAGACTGATCCCGATAAAGGCACTAAGCTGACACTTGAGGCTGATGAGGGTGAGGGTAACAGAGACAGTGAAATTGGCAGGTTCAAGGGGTTCAGGCTGAAATACCAGATAAAAGATACTCCTGCTTTTGAACTTGAAGGGGAGAGCGGGGAGATTGACAGGGTAAAAAATGAGATCAACCTGTCAGGAGGGCTTAAGGGTAAAACAGCAGAAGGGTATCTCATTTTCACTGAGCGTATAACGATTCAACAGGATGAAAACTGTATAAAATCCGATGAGGCTATAACCGTTGAGGGGCCTTTTTTCAGGATAACAGGCAAGGGGTTGTTTATGGATATGGAAAAGAAGACGCTTAAGATACTTAAAGATGTAAAATCTGTCTTTGATACAGGGGCCGTTAATTTATGAAACCTGTAAACAGCCTTTGCTTTCTTTTCATATGCATGCTTATGCTGCTGCCCGGCACTATCTATTCAGAGACAAAAAGACCCAAAAATATCTTCAATACTCAGGAAGGAGATTTGAAAATAGAATCTGTCTCCTGGGAATTGGATATTAATAAATCCATGATAATCTTTGACAGGGATGTAAAAATTGAGGGTTTGAAGGTTGAAGGTGATGATATCACCATGTCATGCCAGAAGCTTGAGCTCTATTTTAAAAAGAGAGGCAAGGGTACATCTATACAATCAAACGACATAGAAAAGATTATTGCCTCAGAATCGATAGTAATCAAACGTTCAGATGGAAGTTATGCAACAGCAGAAAATGCGGAATATATTATGGGATCAGAAAAAATATTCCTGACAGGGAACCCATATTTCACAAATGGTAAAGGCATTGAAGGGCGCGCCCTGAAGATTACAATTGATATGAAAGAAGGTACTTACAGCGCTGAAGGTACAAAAGAGGATAAGGCAACGTTGTCCAGGGCCGGAAAGGGTGAAAGGTAACCGTATTGTCTATACCGGTAGAAAAACTAGAGGCAAGGGATGTTGCCAAGATATACAAGGGTAAAAGGGTAGTTAATAAAATCAATATCAGCATAGAACGGGGTAGCATTGTGGGGCTTTTGGGCCCTAACGGCGCAGGAAAAACCACCACCTTTTACATGATGATAGGGCGGGTAAGGCCGGATGAAGGAAGCATCCTGCTCGATGGTAATGATATAACAGATGATCCCATGTATATGAGGGCAAGGAAGGGGATAAGTTATCTTCCCCAGGAGCCATCTGTTTTCAGAAAACTGACTGTTTATGAGAATATACTTGCGGTTGTAGAAGGAAACAACTATTCTTCAACCGAAATTAAAGAGAGGGTAAGCAGGTTTCTAACTGAGCTGGACATAAAACACCTGGCAGGTCAAAAGGCCTCATCCCTTTCAGGCGGGGAGAGAAGAAGGCTTGAGATCTCAAGGGCGCTTGTATCGGAGCCCAGGTTCATGCTCCTGGATGAGCCCTTTGCAGGGATTGATCCTTTGATTATTAATGATATAAAACAGATTATTAGAAGGCTAAAGGAAAAGGGAATAGGGATAATTATCACGGATCACAATGTAAGAGAGACCCTTGATGTATGTGATGCCGCTTATCTGGTCAAACAGGGGAATATAGTTGAATACGGTTCACCCGCAGATATACTGAACAGCAAGGTTGCAAGGGATGTATACCTGGGTGAAGACTTTAATATGTGATAACAATAATAATGGATTAAAAAAACGGTCAAATGGCGCTTCAACTTAAACAATCGCTAAGCCTCTCCCAGCAGCTCATAATGACCCCGCAGCTGCAGCAGGCTATAAAACTTTTACAGCTCTCAAGGCTTGAACTGCTTGAAACCATTACACAGGAGATGGAAACAAACCCTCTCCTTGATGAACAGTCACCAGGTGATACAGAAGGCGATAATATTGAGATCGTTGAAGATACTATTTCTTCACCCGAAGAACAGCCGGCAAAAGAGGTCACAATAGATGAAAACGCCACAAACGATACAGTAGACTGGGAGACATATATCTCAGAATACAACACCAATTGGGCAGACACCCCGTATCAGGGTAAAGAGGCGCCTGCCTTTGAAAACATGAACCAGGAGAAGACAAGCCTTAACTCCCACCTGATGTGGCAGCTTTCGTTGAGTCATCTGGATGAAAAGCAGAAGGAGATAGGCGTTCAGATCATCGGTAATATAGATGAGGATGGATATCTTCAAATTACTATGGAGGAGCTTTGCGATGCTACAGGATGCACAGAAGAGGAGGTTTTATCTACACTCAGCGCAATACAGAATTTTGATCCGATCGGGGTAGGCGCAAGGGATACAAGGGAATGTCTGCTGATCCAGGCCAGATTCCAGAATCTTGCTGGAACGATTGTCGAAAAGATAATCATGGATCATATGGATAACCTGGAAAATAAAAGGTACGACAAGATAGCAAAGGCCCTTTCCACAGGCATGCCGGAGGTGCTCAAGGCGGTTGAAATAATCACCAATCTTGAACCAAAGCCCGGGAGGCTTTACAGTGAAGATGATACTATATATATAAGCCCTGATATCTATGTATTTAAGGTTGGGGATGATTATGAGATCGTCCTGAATGAAGACGGGCTGCCAAAGCTCAAGATAAACAGCTATTACAAGGAGATACTTAATGATAACGGGGCATCTCCCGGCGATGAAAAGACAAAGGAGTATATACTTGACAAGATGAAATCTGCCGCTTGGCTGATAAAAAGCATTCATCAGAGACAGAGAACCATCTATAAGGTTACTGAGAGCATCGTACAGTTTCAGCGGAAATTTTTTGATCACGGGGTTACCCATCTGAAACCTCTTGTTTTAAGGGATGTGGCCGAACATATACAGATGCATGAATCTACAATAAGCAGGGTTACAACCAATAAATATGTGCACACGCCGCAGGGGGTCTTTGAGCTTAAATATTTTTTTAACAGCGCTATCAACAGCATGGAAGGTGACTCTATTGCCTCTGAAAGCGTTAAAGAGCACATCAGGAACATAATAAAGTCGGAAAATAAAAGCAATCCATACAGTGACCAGGAGGTCGCTGATATGCTTAAAAATTATAATATTGATGTTGCACGAAGGACAGTGGCAAAATACAGGGAGACCCTTGGGATTTTGCCATCAAGAAAGAGACGTGAACTATTTTAGTGATTACATTGATTTTAACCTGATCGGGAACAGGTTGTTTTACAGGTAAATATTTTCCCGGTGTATTAACAAAAACCTATACAGGAGGTATTCTATGGACATCACCGTAACGTTCAGACACATCGACTCAACAGAAAGTCTAAAAGAGTACGCGGAAGAAAAGTTATCAAAGATCGGTAAATATTTTGATTTTCCAGTAGACGCCCATATTGTGCTGACAGCCGAAAAATTCAGGAGAATGGCGGATGTGACCATAAATGTTAACGGCACGGTAATAAAGGCAGAAGAAGAGACAGAGGATATGTATGCTGCCATAGACCAGGTAATGGATAAAATAGAAACCCAGGTTAAAAGATACAGGGACAAGATTAGAAACAGACGGGTTAAATCAGAAGGCACACTTGCTTCCGGGCAGGGAGATGAGGCAGGGGAGACAGCAGCGGATGAACCGGATATCATACTGGAAAAGATGGTTGCCAAGCCTATGGATGCGGAGGAGGCAGCAATGCAGCTCACTATTTCCCCGCAGGATTTTCTGGTATTCAGGAATCCACGCTCCGGGGATATAAATGTGATTTACAAAAGAAAGGATGGTAATCTTGGGTTGATAGAACCCGCAATATAACATAGGGTGAATGAATATTCAGGTTCATGAACTTATATGGGAAGGGCAAACTTTTAAAAAGTCAGCCCTTTCCTGTTATATCTGTAAAATAAAATAACCTTTGAAAAATAATTATGAAACTATCAGACCTTTTAGACATAAAAAATATCACTGTTGCGATGAAGGCACGGAACAAGAGTCTGGCTATTGAAGAGCTGGCAGACCTGATTGTTGAGTCCAATCATTCAATAAAAAAGGATGATCTGATCAGGATCCTGCTTGAAAGAGAAAGGCTGGGCAGCACAGGTATAGGAGACGGGGTTGCCATACCCCATGGCAAGGTTCCAGGGATCACAGAACCGATTATCTCCTTTGGAAAAAGTGAGACAGGGATTGATTTTGATTCAATGGACGGTCAGCCTGTTTTTCTGTTTTTTCTCCTTGTTGCGCCGGAAAATTCAGCCAATATCCATTTAAAGGCCCTGGCCAGGATAGCCAGGATATTAAAAAATCAATCACTGCGAAAACAGTTAATGGATGCAAAAACAAGGGAAGAGATATATAAGGTCATAATAAATGATGATGAGGAACTCTGACAGACTGCATAACAAAGGTACTGGGTAAAGGCATAAAAAGCAGAAGGTCTTTGGCCGGATAACCCTTTTCTTTAATAAATAAACGATCAAACAAACAGGACAGAATATGATAGGAATATTAATTGTTACACATTGTGACCTCGGAAAGGAATTTCTTAATGCTGCCGAGTTTATAGTCGGGAGTGTGCAGGGTGCGGGTTATATTTCAATTACCCAGAAATCTGACTCAGAAGAGATACACAGGGCAATAGCCGAAAAAATTAACACCCTTAATACCGGCGAAGGGGTAATAATTCTAACAGATATGTTCGGTGGCACACCCTCAAATATAAGCCTGTCATTTCTGAAGGATGAAATGGTGGAGGTAATAACAGGTGTCAACCTCCCGATGGTGCTGGCCATTGCACAGAATAGAGAGGGATGCACCCTGACCTCCCTGGCAAAAAAGGCACAGGAGGCAGCGAAAATGGGTATTTCCCTTGCGGGAAATCTTCTTAAATGAGTGAAGATTCCACAGGCGCTGTCGTGGATTACATTCTGAAGAAGGAGTGGACTGATTTTAGGGCATATGCAGATCAGGTCATGGAAATTGAAAGGGCATCTTTCCCTGTGCCATGGAGTGAAATCTCTTTTGAGGAGGAGATAAACAAGGGCATATCAAACCTATGGGCGCTCATATCTGAGCAGAGGATCTGTGCATATATCTGCTTCTGGATGTTCGATAAAGAGATTCACATCCTTAATTTCGCGGTGCATCCGCAGAAAAGGAGACAAGGGCTTGGAAGAGACCTGTTAGCGATGGTAATAGATGCAGGCGCTGCCCGTGGAATAGAAAATATATGGCTTGAGGTGAGGCCCACAAATGGCCCGGCCCTTTCCATATATAAAAAATTCGGGTTTAATGATGTAGGCCGCAGAAAGGGCTATTACAGTGATTCACAGGAGGATGCCATTATTATGGCCCTTGATCTGACAGAAAACACTGTCCAGGGTGTCAGAGGTTAATATCTATACAGGATCAACCAGATCCTCTTATATTTTTGAGGCCTTTAAGAGGCAGGGAGGGAGTTACCAAGGTATTAAAGGCCAATATATGGGTTTAGATTTTTAATAATCATATTTTCAGGAGGAAGGAAATGACAATAAAGGTTGGCATAAATGGTTTTGGACGGATTGGCAGGATGGTCTTCAGGGCAGGGCTTGCCAAAAAGGGTGTGGAATTTGTAGCTATTAATGATCTTACAGATACAAAAACACTGGCGCATCTCTTAAAATATGACTCAACAGCAGGAAGACTTGATGCGGATATCAAATGCACAGATAAGTCCCTGATTGTTAATGGTAAAGAGATCAAGGTCTATGCGGAAAAAGATCCTGCTAAAATCCCATGGGGTGACGTAGGCGCAGAATATGTTGTTGAAAGCACAGGGCTCTTTACAGAAAGATCAAAGGCTGCTGTTCATCTTGAGGCCGGAGCAAGCAAGGTAATTATCTCTGCCCCTGCAGAAAAACCTGATATCACTATTGTTATGGGTGTTAACCAGACAGAATATGATCCCCGGACGCACAATATTGTTTCCAATGCATCATGCACTACAAACTGCCTTGCCCCTGTGTGCAAGGTTCTCTTGGATAATTTCGGCATAGAAAAGGGGCTCATGACAACCACCCATGCATATACCGGTGACCAGAGGCTTCTGGATTTTCCGCACAAGGATTTAAGGAGGGCCAGGGCTGCGGCACTCTCAATGGTTCCCACTACAACAGGGGCGGCAAAGGCTGTTTCGCTTGTGCTCCCAAAACTTGCCGGAAAGCTTAACGGCCTTGCAATCAGGGTGCCTACTCCGAATGTATCGGTTGTTGACCTTGTTGCACAACTCAGCCGGCCAGCAACGGTGGATGAGGTTAACAAGGCGCTTAAAGAGGCAGCAGAAGGGCCATTAAAGGGCATCCTTGCCTATTGTGATCTTCCTCTCGTATCCATTGACTTTAACGGGACAGAGGTGTCTTCCACTGTTGATGCCATGTCTACAATGGCGGTTGGCGGTGACATGATTAAGGTGCTCTCATGGTATGACAATGAATATGGTTACTCATGCAGGGTGGTGGATCTTATCATTTACATGGCAGGCTGCTAAGGTAATTAAAAAAAGGGGGAGGTTTTTATGCCTGGACGAACACCAATGATCGCAGGAAACTGGAAGATGAACCTCGGGTTAAAGGAGTCCCGTGATCTGGTAAAATCAATAGCAGAGGGGATAAAGGCCGTGGGTGATATTGATGTACTTGTTGCCCCGCCATTTATCAATATACCTGCAGTTAAAAGCGCTATTGGTAAAAGCGGTATTCTTCTGGCTGCCCAGAATATGTACCATGAAAAAAGCGGGGCATTTACGGGCGAGGTTGCGCCTCAGATGCTTCTGGAAAACGGCTGCACCCATGTAATACTGGGCCATTCCGAAAGAAGGAGCATTTTTGGCGAAACAAGTGAAATGGTCAATAAAAAGGTTGAGGCGGCAATTAAGGCGGGGCTCATACCCATTGTATGCATAGGTGAAACCATAAAGGAAAGGGAGGCCGGAAAGACCTTTGATATTTTAGGGGCACAGATGGAAGGCTCTCTTGCCTATTTTATTGCAAAAGGGAGCATCTCTTTAAGCGCAATAATTGCCTATGAACCGGTCTGGGCAATCGGCACAGGGCTTACCGCAACACCAGATCAGGCCCAGGAGGTGCATAAATTTATCAGGGCATGGCTAAAGGACAGGTTCGGGGTTGAGAGTTCTGACTCTATACGTATACTTTACGGTGGCAGTGTAAAACCGGAAAACGCATCTGATCTTATGTCCATGCCTGATATTGACGGGGCGCTGGTCGGGGGGGCAAGCCTCACATCCGCCTCATTTCTGGGTATTATAAATTATAAATAGCTGCATATCACAGGGGGTGTTATAAAAAAACACCCCTGATAACAGCATACTGTTTTTGTAATAAAATTTTTATTGATTTTTTTTATTTTTAAACATATATTTCCAAACTCTTTTAACAAAGGATTTTATAAAAAGCTCACAATCTAATGTGGGCAGCAGGGAAAAAAATGATAGTAGTCATAATATTACATGTGCTTGTCTGCATCGCCCTTATTTTAATAGTGCTTTTACAGAAGGGAAAGGGAGCAGACATGGGGGCAGCCTTTGGAGGTTCAAGTCAGGCTGTATTCGGGGGCGCAGGTGCATCCTCCTTTTTATCAAAGATAACAACGGCTGCTGCCATCATATTTGTGATTACATGTTTATTGCTTAGCGTCCTGGGAAAGGGTAAAAGCGAATCCATTATGGAGGGCGCGCAGGTTAAGACCCCTGCTGCGCAGACCGGGAGCGCTTCACCTGCGGATAATCAGGCAGAAAAGAAATAAGGTTATAAATGCCGAAGTGGTGGAATTGGTAGACACACTATCTTGAGGGGGTAGCGGGGAGACCCGTGCGGGTTCAAATCCCGCCTTCGGCACCATAAAATATAAAGGGCATTAACATCATGTTAATGCCCTTTATATTGCTACTACTCCAGTCTTTCAAAGACATATTTTACAGCCATATCGCCGTAGCCCATCTTGCCGTCAGCAGAGGGTTTTATCTTCTCCATGCCCGGCATCGTCATCTTGTCATATTGCGGTTCAAGTATGAGGTTATCACCTTCCATATAGCACTTGAAGGTCATAGACCCAAGACCAGGAAAGGCCGCTAATTTATGATGAACAATAATTTCATCACCCGTAAATTCATATGTCCCTGCATCTGCCATAAATGAGCGGTTTGCCGGAGGGGCGGTTTCTCCAGGAGTGGCTTTTGGTGTAAAATCACGGATAGCGCTGTAATGTTTTTTCATAATATAGATCATGAACTGTGCGTCATCCCTGTTTCTCCTGTTTTCTCCAATCCCCACATCCATGTTTTTAAGTGACCATACCCCCTGGATTTTATTTGCATCGGCCTTAGTCACCTTTTTGGCATCTCCCGCCTGGGCAGTTAAAAAGGAAAATACAATAAATAGAGTCAGAATAAAAATAGGGCGTTTCATAACATTCCTCCTTCATGTAAAATATATTATGGTTAATAATTTGAATTAATTTTTCTAAGATACACCTTTATTTTTGTTAATGAAAGGATTTTGTTTTCTGATATGCATTAAATAGCATCTAATGCAGAGTTATAATTTAAAAAGTCATATATGTTAAAAAAATAATCTTATTCGCTATTGTTTGCCTGAAATATCTCATTTATAGTCTAGTTAAAAAATGGGCCATCTTTTATGAAATAGTTGCCATTTTACTTGGTTACTGGGGCTTGATGACCCTGATACCTTTGCCGGGCATTGGTGCGCCAAACCTGGAACTGGCCAACAACCTTGGGGCATGACTTGACAGGCTGCTCCTTGACGGGCATCTCTCTGGGCCTATTCAAAAACCTGGGACACTGAAGGCATTCTAGGAAACCTGCCTGCTATCGACACATCATTGATAGGGGAATGTTCAGGATATCTCCTTAAAAGCAGATCAGAGAGTGCGACAAAGGCTGTAATACCTTTTTATAACAGGGTTATCCTCATGTGCGTCGGCCATATCTGGGGTTTCTGATCCCCCATAGGTAAAAGCCTGTGGACAATCTCATATGTCTGTTTAACAGGGGCCTGGCCCTGCTCTTTGCCCTCTTTTATTTACTCTTATGGCTCTTTTACAGGAAAGATATCTTTATCAGGTTATAAAGAGGTGTTTATGAAACTCCTTTATGTGCTAATTTTTAGGCCGCTATGAACAAAAAGATGATATAGATTGTTATTACATGAGCCTTGCGCTATAAGGGGTATTATGAATGGCTGTTTAACAGAAAACCGCATTAACCACAGAAAAGGCAGAGTAGGCAGAGAAAAGATTTTTTGAGCCCTTTATTCTTATGGTAAATTGTTTATTGGATTCTCTTAAACCATAATGTTATTGCATGTTATGTCAATAAAAACCAGAGTAATAAAAATTATATTTTTTCAGATTTGTATACTGCTCCTGCTTTGCAGCCCTTCACATGCATGGTATGGGAAAACACACCTTGCCATAGCAAAGAGGGCAGGTTACAGATACTGGTATAATGCCGCTGCCGCTGACATAGCAAGGCTTAAGGCCGGGGATGCTGAGCATTATAACCATTTTGTAAATAACAAAAGGGGTGCAAAAATTACCCCAGATATGGTGCAGGCACAGATAAAAAAATATGATTCACCCTCTGACCGCAAAGGGCACCTTTATGGTGCAATAGTTGGGTCGCTCAGGCATTATATAAATGCGAAAAGAGAAGGGGGCTTTGCTGAAGATCACATGGCCTATTGTGTCCACTATATTGGTGATCTGTCCATGCCCCTTCACAATATTGACTACAGCCCATTTAATAAAAGATACCACCTTGATATGGATGGTTTACTGGAACAAAAGGCGCTGGATAGCCTGTCTGAAATAAAGATAGAAAAGATAAACATAAAAACAGAGAATGACCTCATTGCAGAAATCTGCCGCATAGCGAATATATCCATGGAGCTGGGCTTCAGGCTTGAGAAGGAGGAGAGGATGATGACAAAGGCTGAGGCATACAGGCAGATTGGGATGAGCGCATCATTGTTAAAAGCGGTTATTGAGTATACAACTCGCATGATCCATCATTTTTCTGGACTAAAAGATAATGATATGTGATAGTTGCCCCGACTTTCCTGACAAATAAAATATTAATATATTGTGTTTCCCTTTAAGATCGGTCACGGAAATTATTCAAGAGGGATCAGGATGGAGCCAAGGGTACCAACAAAAGAAGAGAAGGAAAAGCTGGTGGAGATATACAGATTTCACAAGAGTTCAGAGCTTTATATGCTCTTCATGCTTTATCCCGCCCTTTTTCTGATTGTGTTAACCTTCTTTTTTGACACTCACCCTCTGTTTGTATTTGCAGTAATAATGTTTACCATCCTTATGCTTGCAGGTATAGTTGGCATTATAATAAAACGCCATATGATTAGAAAATGCCCCGGATGCGGGACAAGGGGCGTCCCTCCTGTACCTATGCCAAAGACCCCCGGCTATTGTACGAGATGCGGTCTGATCCTGGACCCGTCATACAAAGATCCAAATAGTGACACAGTAAAAAAGAAAACACCCTGGGCAAGATAATTCTGCCACTATAAAAATGAAGTAAAAAAAAAGGGTTTTGTCCAAGTGCAGACAAAACCCCCCTGTGCTTCTCAAATCAAAATGATTAAAACACTACAAACATTTCCTTGTAATACCGAGGAGCTTTCTTGCCTCTTCTGCATTGGCTATTTCACGGCCAGAGAGCCTTGCAAGGTCAGCAGCCCGTTTTACAAACTGTTCGTTTGTGCCTATTATCTTTTTGCCATCCTTATCAATATCAAATACCACGTTATCCTCAAGACCTACACGTATGCCGTCTGCGCCCATTGCAAGGGCTGCAAGCATCATGGGTATGTGGGCTGAACCTATGCCTGAAACAGACCATGTGGAGCCTGCGGGAAGCATATCAACAAGGAAAGCGAGGTTCTTAACTGTGCCTGGCATACCGCCGGGCACATTCATGATAAACTGGTAGTGGGTGGGGACCTTGAGCCCGTGTTTTTTAATGTAATAGGCTGTGTTCCCCATAAAGCCAG
The DNA here is from genome assembly GCA_964643755.1 of uncultured Desulfatiglans sp. Lineage (GTDB taxonomy): Bacteria > Desulfobacterota > DSM-4660 > Desulfatiglandales > HGW-15 > JAAZBV01. The sequence continues at coordinate 22,393 of CAZXUA010000028.1, forward strand.
TATCAAACACCTCAACCTCAGGTTTTATGTCATACTCAAGCACTGCCTTCGTGAGCTTTTCAAGAAAGCGCGGATGATTTTCAAATACAAAGCTGTTTGCCCAGTTAAGTGTGCCTGAATCATATGAGCACATCTCAGGACGGAGTTTTGCCAGGTGGTTAATCCGCTCATCATCAATGTATGAACCACCTGATGTGGTGAGGTTAATGATGACATCAAGGTTTTCCTTTTTACATGCAGCGCGTGTCAGTTCAACCGCCTGTGTAAATTTGTCTATTGACATGGATTTCTTGCCCTCGTCATCACGTATATGTATATGAACGATAGCAGCCCCGGCCTTCACAACACGAACAACATCGGCTGCAATCTCATCCGGATGAAGAGGGACAGCTGGTGCCATCTCCCTTGTTGTCCCTGCGCCAGAAAGGCAGCAGGATATGATCAGTTTATTGGTATTTCTTTTTTCCATTATATCTTCTCCTGTGATTATTATTAATAATCTTTATCTGTTATTTTTTATTTTCCTCTTCAGGTATCATAACCATTACCGCCTCGCCTTTTGCTGTGACCGTACCCGAGGCAGAAAGGGTTGCAGCAAGGGTGATCTTTCTACCCTTTATCTCCTTTACCGATGCCCTTATCTCAAGCTCTTCCCCGACAGGGGTGGGCTTAAGATAATCTACCTTGAGGGATGCTGTTACAAACCTGCGCATTGGCCTATCCCCCGGCTCAAAACCCTCCTCCCTCTCTTTTGCAGCAGCGGCTGTGCCTGCGCAATGGCAATCAATCAGGGAGGCGATAATACCCCCGTATAAAAATTCCGGAAAACCGCCGGTCTTGCTCATGTCAGGGGTATAACGGCATACCCCTTCATCTCCATCCCACTCGCTCTTGATATGCATGCCCTTTTCATTAAGCCTGCCGCATCCATAGCAGTAGGAATAGTTCTCAGGGTAATAATCCTGAAAATATTTACTTCGCATCTGGCAATACCCGGTTATTGAACAGAAAAGGTCTTAAGTTCCGGGCTTACCAGAAGCTCTGCCTCAGTAGCTGCCTTTACCTGTTCAACGGTTGTCCCCTCTGCAACCTCTTTAAGCACAAGCCCTAAAGGCGAAACCTCTATTACTGCCATTTCAGAGACAATCAGCTTTACAACACCCACAGCCGTAATAGGGAGTGTCAGGTTCTTGAGTATCTTGGGCTTTCCATTGTTTGTATGTAGTGTGCCTATTATTATCTTCTTTGCCCCTGTTGCCAGGTCCATGGCCCCGCCCATACCTGAGACCATCTTACCCGGCACCATGTGGCTTGCAAGGTTTCCCTTTTCATCCACCTCAAGGGCGCCTAGAACAGTGGCGTCAACATGACCGCCGCGAATGATCCCGAATGATGTTGCGGTATCAAAAAAGGATGCCCCTTTTCTGACGGTTATGTATTTGCCCCCGGCATTAGTCAGGTCCGGGTCTTCCTTTCCTTTTTCAGGTGAGCCATTCACGCCAAGAACACCATTTTCAGATTGTATGGTTATATCAACACCCTCGGGCAGATAATCTGCAACAAGGGTAGGCAGACCAATGCCAAGATTAACCACATCGCCATCATGCAGTTCCTGTGCAATTCTTCTTGCTATTATATTTTTTGCATCATCCATTTGAATTGCTCCTTACAATATAGTCTACAAATATCCCATGGACCATTACTATATTCGGATCCAGTTCTCCCGGTTCAACTATTTTGGCGGCCTCTACAATGACCGTGTCAGCAGCCGTTGACATGACGGGGTTAAAATTCTTTGTAGTACCATTAAAAAATGAGTTGCCAAAGGTATCGGCAATAGTTGCTCCAAGGAGCGCAAAGTCTGCCTTTATAGGCAACTCAAGCAGATATTCCTTACCATTCAGCACAAGAGTCTGTTTACCATGTGCTACATCGGTTCCAACTCCTGTGGGCGTAAGAACACCTCCAAGGCCGGCCCCGGCAGCGCGTATCCTTTCAGCAAGGGTTCCCTGGGGAACAAGCTCCACCTCCAATGTGCCTGCCATCATCTGTTTGCCGGTCTCAGGGTTTGTGCCAATGTGCGAAGTCATGACCTTTTTTACTGCCTTTGCGGCAATCAGTTTTGATATGCCAATGCCTGTGATGCCGGTATCATTTGAGATAATGGTCAGGTTTTTTATCCCCTTTGCCAGAATAGCGTCAATGATGTTATGAGGCGTACCGTTACCAAGAAAACCGGCTATCATGAGACTAGCACCGTCAGGTATCTTGTCTACCGCCTCAGTTATATTAATAACCTTGTTTTTCATTTTACAGACCTTTCTTCTTAAAGATATTATTTAAGCATATTTGCGGATATTACGAGCCTCATGATTTCTGATGTGCCTTCATATATCTCTGTTATTCTTGCGTCACGGCAATACCTTTCCATTGGGTACTCTGTTGTGTAACCGTAACCTCCGAATATCTGCAATGCCTTATGGGTAACACGATGTGAGGCCTCTGAGGCAAAGAGCTTTGCCATAGCGCAATATTTGGAATATTTCTGCCTGTCACCGCTGTTCATCATATCAGCGGCCTGATAGGTAAGAAGCCTTGCCGCCTCTATATCTGTTGCCATATCTGCAATCATCCACTGTATGGCCTGAAATTCCGCAATCGGTTTTGCAAACTGTTTCCTGATCTTGGCATATGCTATAGCCTCTTCCATTGCCGCCTGGCTGATGCCTACTGCCTGGGCAGCGATTCCAACGCGACCGCCGTCAAGGGTATGCATGGCTATCTTAAAACCCTGACCCTCCTTGCCAAGAAGGTTCTCTTCTGGTATCTCGCAGTCTTCAAAAACAAGTTCAGTTGTGGAGGAGGAGAGTATCCCCATCTTATCCTCAACCTTGCCTACAGAAAATCCGGGGGTCCCCTTTTCAACGATAAACATGGAGAGCCCCTTGTGACCTGCATCCTTTGCTGTCTTTGCCATTATAACCGCAACGCTGGCTACGCCACCATTTGTAATAAAACTTTTTGTGCCGTTAATTACCCACTTACCGTTTTTACGTTCAGCCCTGGTTGCAGTTCCTGAGGCATCTGAGCCTGCGCCCGGCTCTGTTATGCCGAAGCAGCCAATATGCTCGCCCGAACATAACTTGGGCATATATTTTTTCTTTTGCTCTTCTGTGCCGAAATAATAGATGGGTGAGAGACAGAGCGAATTGTGAGCAGATACGGTAACGCCTGTTGAAGCGCCACCCCGTGAAAGCTCTTCCACTGCTATTGCATAGGAGATGTAGTCCATGCCGGCGCCGTTATACTCCTCAGGGTATACAACGCCCATAATGCCCATTTCCCCAAGCTGCTGGATCGCCTTTGCCGGGAATTTGTGTTCTCTGTTATATTCTGCCGCTTTTGGTTTTAATACCTGGTCAGCAAACTTTCTGCACATATCTTTTATCATCTGATGTTCTTCACTTAATTTGAAATCCATAGGAAATACTCCATTTTAATTATTAATGATCCTGCCATTTAAATGGCAGACTACCCCTGAGCTATCTCAGACAAACATGAGATTTATTACAAACTTCTAAAAATATCAATAACAAATTGAAATTATTAGGGTTGAGGTGATGTGGCAAAAAAAGAATCAGCCCCGGCATAAAGTGATTGGCTGCTCTATACCGGGGCTGATTCAGGGAGGGAAAACTCTGTGAATAAGGGGATAATATCTAAAACACAGGTTTTCAGAGGACGTTTTTATTAACAGGTTCTAACATCCTCAGGGTACCCCGTCTCAATTGATCAGGATATGGGTACCCTTAATCATATCCTGATATCACCGAGGGGCAGAAACATCAGACCCCGACTTGCTGGCTTTTTGCTTGTCATCTCTGATCTCTTTTTAGGCTCTATAATCAGCCTCTTACCTTCTCTTCTAATAATTGTCTCATCACAGCCTTTTTCAAACTCCTTGAGGATTTGATCAATATGGCCCTTAGGGTTCTGTTTTACCGAATTATTCAACTTTATACTGGTCATGGGTCGCCTCCTTGTAAAATCTCTGTTAGCCGCTCCATATCCACTGTATACATCTGGATATCGTTTCCATAATAGTTGCAAGGGAGTTGCCACGTAAAAAAAGATCATATTTACCAATATAAAGTAAATATTACTCAATTATTATGCTGATAAATCAGGTTATGATCTCAGAATTGGATATTAAGTATTCAACAAGAGATATGTTTATGGTTACTTAATATTCAAGGGGCGGGATTGATGCATCCGGTTTATTCATAAAAGAAACTGCTTATGTAAACCTCTGGCACAGGTTCATCAAGGTATTGATTAACAATCTTACGATATGTTGCCTTTATATCATCAAAATTCCTCTCTTTAACCCACTCCTTCAGCTTCTCTTCACTGACAGTCAATAGAAAGTCATTTTTTATCTGAATGGAATATTTATACAATTGTGATTCCTGCTTTTCATCCGCATAGGGGCTGGCCAGTACAAGCCCCAGAGAATCATTGTGTCCGGCACCCATATGGATAGATGTAATAACGACCTTGTTTCTTCTCAGGGGGTTAGGGTTTTCATTTTTGGCCCCTTTTTCAAAAGTGACCATCTTTACATTACTAAATCCTGTATTGCCTTTTAACAGGTATATAAGGATTATTATGCAAATGAGGATAAGACAACCCCAAAGAGTTTTCCTGTTTTTTACAAAAAAAAATTTTTTTTCTGATGTCTCCATTAATACCGAACCCTGTAACAAAAAACCCGTATCCTTTATGGAAAAGGGGTCCGGTTTACACTGCAACCCCACTTTCATATCTGATTCACAGAGGTAGACCGGAGGCTTTGCGTCCCATACTTTCGAATGGTTTGCCTTTTATTAATAACATTGTTTTATCGCAACCCTGATTTAAAATAAATCACGGTAACTCCAGGTTTACTATCGGACATGGCAAATGGATTCTTGAATATTAAGCCATTTTTTTTATATTTCCAGGCATGCACCATTTTTCTATTACAGGCGGTTGTTGACTGCCAGTAAACTATGATATATAAATGCCCGCAAAATAAAAGGTACAGGATTTTATCGAAATTTCACCGGGTTTTGTCCGTACCTCCCTAAAAAGGTAACAGGTGAATACAGTCAAGATTCTCTCTCCTAAATGAAATATGAAACTCACTATTTTTAAAAGACTGATAGCTGGCTTTTTTCTGATCCTCCTGGTGGTGGCGGCCCTTTCTGCATATTCGGTCATTAAATTCAGAGAGCTGAACCAGGCCATCCGTTCCATTAGCGCTGTTGATAGCGAAACCTTAAGGTGTGCTGACCGCCTAAGAGATGACCTCTACACCTTGAGAAAATTTGAAAGAAAGTATGTTATATCAGAAGACATGGATTTTTTAGACCAGTTTCATGCGACAGAAGAATCCTTTCAGCGCGATCTTGCTCAGATCAATTCTCTCATGGAGGCAGCAGGTAATTATGAGAGTGCAACATTATTAAGAAGTGCCTGTGAAAAGTATACCATGAAGGTAGAAGAAGAGGCGGTATTTATAAGAGATAATTCAGATTATGATAAAAGGGATTTTGAAGAGAAAAAGCAGGCGCTGGTTGATGAGGTTATCGGGCATCTGAATATGCTTAGAGAGGCAACTGAAATGGTGACCGATAAGAGGATCAGGATGTCGGGGGAGGTTAGCCAGGAGGCCCTCAGTGTTATCATGATCATGTCTGTGTCATCCTTGATCATGGCTGTCATGATAGCCTTTTTTATCTCCAGGACAATTCACCGGCCCATCCGCCTCCTTATAAGGGGTATCAAAGAGATCGCACGGGGCAGATTTGAAAGGCACCTTGAGATATCATCTCCGCCCGAGATAAACGAACTTGCAGGCGCCTTTAATAATATGTGTGACAGATTAAAGGAGCTTGATGAACTCAAGGCAGATTTTATTGCCGGTGTGTCTCATGAGTTCAGGACGCCCCTTGCTGTTATCAGGGAGGCCATAGGCCTTTATATGGAATCGCTTTCAAACAGGCCCGCAGAAAAGCAGCAGAAGCTCCTTTCCATAATAGAAGAGGAGTGCGAGAGGCTTATTGCCTCAGTAAACAGGGTGCTTGACCTCTCCAGGATGGATGCAGGGATAGCTGAATATCATATGGAGAAATACAGTGTTACACACCTGGTTGCAATAGCGCTCTCAAAGGTGCAGCCGATCGCCCAGAGAAAAAATATAACACTGGAATATAACCCCGGGAATATAGTATCAAACGCATTTATTGACCCTGAAAAGATAGGGCTGGTGCTTGACAATCTTCTTGGTAATGCGCTTAAATTCACCCCTGAAAAGGGGATGGTCTCTGTAAGGGTCATTGAAAGGGGTAATGCTTTGAATGATGCAGGCGGGAAAGAAAAAGGTCATGTTATTGAGGTCTCTATTTCCGACACAGGCCCAGGCATACCGGAGAAACATATACATGAGATATTTGACAAATACAGAAAATTACATGAGAAGGGTACAGGGCTTGGTCTTTATATTTCAAGACAGGTCATTAATGCCCATGGAGGAGAAATATGGGTAGAAAGCAACGGAAAAACAGGAAGCACATTCTTTTTTACAGTGCCTCTCTCCTTGTGATGCTGGTAATGGCCCAGGGCTGTGTTATCGGTAAAAAAATAACAGGCGCTATCACTGAAAACCTGGCAAAGGATAAGATACACGTTGAGGCAGGTCCTATGGAGCCTGCGCGTGACAGGATGAAGAGCGGGGATTATAGCGGGGCGTTAAAGGAGTACAATGAGATTTTTAAGAGGTATCCCCATAAATCGCCGGGGGACAAAGCCCTGTTTGAAATGGGCATCCTATTTGCATATCCTGATAACCCGAAAAGAGACAGTTCAAGGGCGCTTGGATATTTTAAATGGCTTGTAAAGGATTTCCCGGATAGCCCCCTCACAAGGGAATCCCTTGCCTGGATTGATACCCTGAACAGGGTCATAGAAAATGAGGGGAGGATAAAGGACCTTCTGGAAAAGAACAGCGCCTGTCAGGAACAGATTAACAGCCTTGAAAAAAAGAACATGGCCTATGAGCAACAGATCAGGGCATTAAAGGAAATAGATATAGGGATTGAGGAAAAAAAGAGACAGGAATCGCCCCAATAAAAGAAGGTAATAAAATATGTCTGAGGACAGGATACTTATAGTTGACGATGATAAAAACATGCTGGAGGTCTTAAGCTTAAGGCTTGAAGCGGAGGGGTATAATGTTACAGCCGCAACCAGTGCAGGGGAGGCCTTTAATCATGTAAAGGACAAGCTGTTTGATCTTGCCCTTGTTGATCTCAGGCTTGGGGATGATGAAAGTGGTATTGAGCTTATGAAGCGGTTCCACCAGGTGAGCCCTGAGATGCCTGTCATAATCCTTACTGCCCACGGGACCATTGATACCGCTGTAGAGGCCATGAAGCTTGGGGCATACAGCTTTCTTACAAAACCCTTCAACAGGCGGGAACTGCTTCTTCAGATAAAAAACGGTCTTGAAAAGAGCAGCCTTTCAAGGGAGGTGCGCCGGCTCAAATCCCTTGTGGAAGAGAGGTACGGGATAGAAAATATCATCGGTAAAAGCAAAAGGATGCATGAGGTCATGGAGCAGGTTGCAAGGGCCGCTGAAACAGACTCCAATGTTTGTATCTGCGGTGAGAGCGGCACAGGAAAGGAGCTTTTCGCTAAATCCCTTCATCTCTTAAGCTCCAGAAAAGATAATGCATTTGTGGCGGTAAACTGTGCGGCCATCCCTGAAGGGCTTCTTGAAGGGGAGATGTTCGGCCATGAAAAGGGTGCCTTTACAGGGGCGATCCGGGCAAGAAAGGGCTATTTTGCACAGGCAGATAAAGGCACGCTCTTCCTTGATGAGGTCTCTGAGATGCCCGAATCCATGCAGGTCAAGCTCCTCCGCGTGCTACAGGAGAGGCGTTTCTTTCCATTAGGTAAAGAGGCACCTGTATCAGTTGATACCAGGATAATAACCGCAACAAACAGGAACCTGGAGGAGGAGGTTAAAAATAACAGGTTTCGTAAAGACCTTTTTTACCGCATCTATGTCATCCCGATTAATCTGCCTCCACTGAGAGATCGCAGGGAGGATATCCCGCTTCTGGTTGATCATTTTCTTAATGTGTTCAGTGGTAAGATGAAAAAGGATAAAAAAAGGTTATCATCCGCTGCCATGCAGAAGCTAATGGCCTATTCCTGGCCCGGTAATGTGCGTGAGCTTGAAAATGTTATGGAGTATGCGGTTGCCATGTCTGTAAAGGATGTAATAGAGGATGACCTTATCCTGCAGACAAACATGGCAGATACTGTTGTAGAGACAGGCGAGCTTAAGCCTTTCAGGGAGGCAAAGGAGCAGTTTGAAAAAAACTATATAGCTGGCATACTCTCCCTGGCTGAAGGAAATGTGAGCAGGGCGGCAAAGATGGCTGGCAAGTACAGGGGAGATATCTATGCCCTTTTAAAAAAGCATGCAGTTGATCCGGCACTGTTCAAAAAAGAGGATTAAGAATTATAACCGGTTGCTGATGATCACCGACTTTGTCTACTGGTGCCTGCTTTTCACTACATCCTTATGTATGAAATAGCATTCACAAACCATTAGTGAATTTATCAAAGTAGTATGCCATGCTACCCGGAAGCTCCATCCTAAAATAACAATATTGTTGAAACCTTATAACCCTGTTTTTATCTTGCATGGATAACATGCTGAATAAAATAGTAAATGTTTGCATCTGAAACCTTCCGGTAAATCAACATGAAGATGGGAATCTCTTTTTTTCAAAGTCAGCCGCTGACCTGAGCATATACAGAAACCTGTGGCATCCCCTTTGCATTTATTTAAGACCAGATTGTTTTCCTGTGCTGACTGGCAAAATCGGGGTTAAAATACCAATTAGAGAGAGGAGGTAAAAAGAGTTAAAGGACAACCCTGGTAGAGCTTATAGCCGGCGCATGGAAAATGGTTAACCACAAGAGCAAAAGGTTTAAAGAAATAAGAAACGTTTTTCCCCCAACCCTCCCATTTTTTAGCATCAGCGGGGTGAATGCCTGGCATTCACCCCGCAGCTTTTTTATGTAACAGCAACACCCTTTCTTAACAA